>NZ_DASVSO010000173.1:0-17709 GCF_036388035.1 Archangium sp. | reverse complement strand
CTCGCAGGGTGTGGTGCCGAGCAGACCTCGGGAGGCCGGACCTCGGTCGACGTGACGGGGGTAACGCAGGACTCGCGCAAGGTGAAGCCGGGCGACCTGTTCGTGGCCGTACCGGGCTCGAAGGAGGACGGCGCCCAGTTCGTAGGCGAGGCCGTGTCGCGCGGCGCGGTCGCGGTCGTGTCGGAGAAGGCGGTGGCCTCGCAGGTGCCCTTCTTCAAGGTGTCCAACGCCCGGAAGGCCCTGGCGCTCATCGCGGCCAACTTCCATGGCCGCCCCGCAGAGCAGCTCACCCTGCTGGCGGTCACGGGCACCAACGGCAAGACGACGACCACCTATCTGCTCGAGGCCATGGCCACCGCGGCCTACTCCTCCACGGGAGTCATCGGCACGCTGGGCTACAAGGTGGGCGGCCAGTTCCACCCCACGGCCCATACGACGCCGGATCCGCTGGAGCTGCACCGGATTCTGCGCGAGATGGCGGACGCGGGCGTGGAGACGGTGGTGATGGAGGTGTCCAGCCACGCGCTGATGCAGGAGCGGGTGCACGGCATCACCTTCAAGGCGGCCGCCTTCACCAACCTGACGCGCGACCACCTCGACTACCACAAGGACCTGGAGGAGTACTTCCAGGCCAAGCGCAAGCTCTTCGTGGAGAACCTCTCCCAGACGGGCGTGGCGGTGGTCAACGGCGACGACACCTACGGCGTGCGCATCTACAACGAGCTGCGCGGCCAGAAGCGCATGGCGTGGAAGTTCAGCCGCCAGGGCACCGGGGAGATCTCCTCCTCCTCGGACGTGTCCTTCTCCCTGCAGGGCATCAAGGGCGTGCTGAAGACGCCCGCGGGTGACATCCCGGTGAAGAGCCGCCTGATGGGGGCGCACAACCTGGAGAACATCCTCGCGGCGGCGGGCCTGGCGCTGGGCGCGGGCTTCGCGCGGCGCAAGGACGTGCAGCTGGGCATCGAGCGCATGGCGGGCGTGCCCGGCCGCATGGAGCGGGTGGAGAACCACGGCCCCGGTGCGGCTCCCGCCGTGCTGGTGGACTACGCGCACACGGACGACGCCCTCAAGCGCGCGCTGGAGGCGGCGCGCGCCATGGCCAAGGGCCGCGTCATCGCCGTGTTCGGCTGCGGCGGCGAGCGCGACGCGGGCAAGCGTCCGTTGATGGGCTCCGCGGCGGCCGAGGGCGCGGACCTCGCGGTGGTGACGAGCGACAACCCGCGCACGGAGAACCCGGAGGAGATCATCTCCCAGGTGACCCCGGGCCTGGAGAAGGGCGGCCTGCGCCGCATCTCGGCCGGCAAGGCCAAGAGCGGGGAGAAGGGCTACCTCGTGGAGGCGGATCGCAAGGCCGCCATCGAGACGGCCATCTCGCTGGCCAAGGAGGACGATGTCGTCCTCATCGCCGGCAAGGGCCACGAGACGTACCAGATCGTCGGTACCGAGAAGCGCCCCTTCGACGACCGCGAGGTCGCTGCCCGGGCCCTCGCCATCCGCACCTGAACGGGGAAGCGCTGAGCCTCTATGGCCGCACGATTCACGGATGAGCAGGTGGTGCAGGCGACCGGGGCCACCCGGCGGGGTGGCAAGCCCGCGGCGGAGTTCCCGGCCGTCTGCACCGATACGCGGGCCCTCGTGCCCGGATGTCTCTTCGTGGCGCTCCAGGGCGAGCGCTTCGACGCGCACGACTTCCTCGCCCAGGCCGCCAGTGGTGGGGCGGCCGGGGCGGTGGTGAAGAGGGGCCGGGCACTCTCCCAGCTCCCCGAGGGCTTCGTCCTCTACGAGGTGGGGGACACCCTGGCGGCGCTCGGCGCCCTGGGGCACGCGCACCGCGAGCGCTTCCGCATTCCGGTGGGCGCGGTGGGTGGCTCCAACGGGAAGACGACCACCAAGGAGATGGTGGGCGCCATCCTCGCCACGCGCGGCCCCGCGCTGAAGACGGAGGGCAACCTCAACAACGAGGTGGGGGTGCCCCTCACGCTCTTCCGCCTGGAGTCCTCGCACGTGGCGGCGGTCATCGAGACGGGGATGAACCAGCCCGGCGAAATCACCCGGCTCACCCGGGTGGTCCGTCCGGACGCGGGCATCATCACCGTGGTGCAGCCCGAGCACCTGGAAGGCCTGGGCAGCATCGAGGGCGTGGCCGAGGCCGAGGGGGAGATGTTCCGGGAGCTGCCGCCCGAGGCCGTGGCGGTGGTGAACGTGGACGACGCGCTCATCCCCGCGCAGGCGGCGCGCAGCCGGGCGAAGAAGCTCGGCTTCGGGCGCTCCGAGCGCGCCGACGTGCGGCTCGCGTCCGTCACTCCGCGCGGGCGCGAGGGGCTGCACATCACCGTGCGGCACGCGGGCAAGGACTGGCCGGTGAAGCTGGCCTTCATCGGTGAGCACAACGCCCTCAACGCCACGGGCGCCTTCGCGCTGGCCCTGGCGCTCGGCTACTCCCCCGAGGAGTGCGTGAAGGGCCTGGAGGCGGCGAGGCCGTACGCGCGCCGGCTCAACGTGGTGGATGGCCTGCACGGCACCACCGTGGTGGACGACTGCTACAACGCCAACCCCGCCTCCATGGGCGCGGCGCTGGACACGCTGCGCTCGCTTGTGCAGCCCGGTGGCCGGGCGGTGGCGGTGCTCGGAGACATGCTGGAGCTGGGGCCCGGCGAGCTGGAGGAGCACACGCAGCTCGGTGCGCTCGCGGCGAGCAAGGCGCAGCTCGTGGCGTTCTTCGGGCCGCGCTCGCGCAAGGGGTACGAGGCGGCGGGGCTGGGAGACAACGCGGCGCACTTCACCGAGGTGGAGCCGCTGTTGGCCTGGCTGATGCCGAAGCTGAAGGCAGGGGACGTCGTGCTGGTCAAGGCGAGCCGCGGGATGCGGCTCGAGCGGGTCGTCGCGGGCCTCACCGGTACCGCCGCGCCTGGAGGAAGCCACTAAGTGCTGCTCCTCATCTACGAGTGGATTCAAGGCACGGAAGCGGCGCGGTTCCTGAACTTCCTGCGCTACCCCACCTTCCGCATCGTCGCGGCGGCCGTGGCCTCGCTGCTGCTGGGCATGTTCATCGGCCCGAAGCTCATCGCGCGGCTGCGCCTCAAGCAGCACGGGCAGAGCAACGTGCGCGAGGACACCCCGGACACGCACCAGAAGAAGAAGGGCACGCCCACCATGGGGGGCGCCCTCATCCTGATGTGCATCGCGTTCGGCACCTTCGTCTTCGCGGACCTGAAGAGCCGCGCGGTGTGGGCGGCGCTGCTGCTCACGCTGGGCTACGGCTTCATCGGCTTCCTGGACGACTGGCTCAAGCTGTCCAAGCGCAACTCCAAGGGCCTGGCCGGCCGGTACAAGATGGTCCTCCAGACCGTCTTCTACCTCCTGGCCGTCTTCGGGCTGATGTGCTCGTGGACGGGGGCGGATGGGAGCTTCAGCGGGCCGCACCTGCTCATCGACACGCGGCTGACGCTGCCCTTCGTGCCCACGCGCCACTTCAACCCGGACTTCGGCTGGTTCTACATCGTGTTCGGCTGGGTGGTGGTGGTGGGCACCTCCAACGCCGTCAACATCACCGACGGCCTGGACGGGCTGGCCATCATGCCCACCATCATCGCGGCCACCACCTTCAGCATCCTCTGCTACGTGGCGGGCTCGCTGACGCGCATCGCCGACGTGGAGACGGTGGAGGGCGTGGCGCGCGTGGTGGGCGTGCCCATGTGGCGCTACCT
This sequence comes from Archangium sp., assembly GCF_036388035.1. Lineage (GTDB taxonomy): Bacteria > Myxococcota > Myxococcia > Myxococcales > Myxococcaceae > Archangium. The sequence goes on along the minus strand of NZ_DASVSO010000173.1, from coordinate 14,002 downwards.
GGGCGTCCCCGAGGTGCCCGGCGGCGCCGAGCTGGCCGTCTTCTGCGCCAGCATCGTGGGCGCGGGCATCTCCTTCCTCTGGTTCAACGCCTACCCGGCCTCCGTCTTCATGGGCGACATCGGCTCGCTCGCGCTGGGGGGCGCGCTCGGGGGCCTCGCGGTGCTGTCCAAGAACGAGGTGGTGTCCGCCATCATCCACGGCGTCTTCTTCGCTGAGATCCTCAGCGTGATGATCCAGGTGACGTCCTTCAAGCTCACCGGCAAACGCGTCTTCAAGATGGCGCCGGTGCACCACCACTTCGAGCTCAAGGGCATGGCCGAGCCGAAGATCATCGTCCGCTTCTGGATCGTCGCCATCCTCTGCTCGGGTGTGGCGCTGCTGTCGCTCAAGCTGCGGTAGGACGTGGAGGGGTGGCGCGCATGACGCCCGACCTGAAGGATCGCGAGGTAGTGGTGTATGGGCTCGCCAAGAGCGGGCTGGCCGCCATCCGGCTGTTGGTGGCCAAGGGCGCGCGGGTGACGGCGCTGGATGCTCGCACCGAGGAGGCGCTCGGGGAGACGGCGCGCGAGCTGAAGGCGCAGGGCGTGACGCTCGTCACCGGGCCCACGCCGCCGGGGTTGCTGGAGTCGCGGCAGCTCGTGGTGGTGAGCCCGGGCGTGCCGCTGGCGCTGCCGGAGATTCAGAAGGCGCGCGCCGCGGGCGTGCCCGTCTGGGGCGAGGTGGAGCTGGCCGGGCGCTACCTCTCGCACCTGCCGCTGCTCGGCATCACCGGCACCAACGGCAAGAGCACCACCACGGCGCTCACTGGCGAGCTCTTCCAGCGCGGCGGGCGGCGCACCTTCGTGGGCGGCAACCTCGGGCGTCCGTTCGCCGAGGCGGCCCTCACGCCCGGCGACTGGGACGCGCTGGTGGTGGAGCTCTCCAGCTTCCAGCTCGAGGGCATCGACGCGCTGCGGCCCCGGGGCTCCACCATCCTCAACCTCACGCCGGACCACATCGACCGGTACGAGAGCCACGTGGCCTACGGCGCGGCCAAGGCCCGCATCTTCCGCAACCAGGCCCAGGGCGACTTCACCGTGGTGAACGCGGACGACGCGGACGTGATGCGGCTGGCCGAGGCCGCCCCGGTGCCCGTCTACGGCTTCAGCCTCACCGGGCGCCCCGTGGCCGCGGCCCCCCATCTGGCCGGCATGGCGGTGGCGCGGCCCGGGGGCTTCCGCTTCGAGGGGGTAGGGGACAAGGGCGAGTCCTTCACCCTCACCAACCGCGCGCTGCGCGGGGCCCACAACGCGCAGAACGCCATGGCGGCGGCGCTGCTGGCGCGGCTGGCGGGCGTGTCGCACGAGGGCGTGCAGGCGGGCCTCGACAGCTACCCGGGCCTGCCGCACCGGCTGGAGAGCGTGCGCGTGCTGGATGGCGTGGAGTGGGTGAATGACTCCAAGGCCACCAACGTGGACTCGGTGCTGGTGGCCCTGCGCGCCTTCCCCCAGGACGTGCTCCTCATCGCCGGGGGCAAGGGCAAGGGCGCTCCCTACCAGCCCATGGTGGACGAGGGGCGCGGCAAGGTGAAGGGCGTCTTCACCATCGGCCAGGACGCCGACACCCTCGCCCGCGCGTACGAGGGAAGCGCCCCCGTGTATGCGTGCGGAACGCTCGCCGAAGCTGTACGGCGCGCCAGGGCCCTGGCAAGATCCGGTGACACTGTACTTTTGTCACCTGCATGCGCTTCGTACGATCAGTTCCAGAACTTCGAGCACCGCGGCGACACCTTCAAACGCCTCGTCAGGGAGCTGTGAATCCATGAAGGCCCTCGCTGCTCCCTCCGACGCGCCAGTGCGCTTCGACGCGCTGCTGCTGTGCGCGGTGCTGTCACTCGTCTCGCTCGGACTGGTGATGGTGTACTCGGCGAGCGCCGTCATGGCCCAGGACAAGCTGGGGGACAGCCTCTACTTCCTCAACCGGCAGCTCGTGGCGGCCGGCCTGGGCGTGGTGGCGATGGCGGTGGGGATGAAGGTGGGCTGGCGCCGGCTGGCGCGCCTCGCCTATCCGCTGCTGCTGGTGACGCTGGTGCTGCTGGTGCTGGTGCTCATCCCGGGCATCGGCACCACGGCGGGCGGCGCGCGGCGGTGGATCCGCCTGCCGGGCTTTGGCCTCCAGCCGGCCGAGGTGGCCAAGGTCGCCTGGGTCGTCTACCTGTCCTACTCGCTGGCCAAGAAGCGCGAGAAGGTGGCCACCTTCTCCGTGGGCTTCCTGCCGCACCTGGTGCTGTGCGGCCTGCTGGTGGGCCTGTGCATGCTCCAGCCGGACTTCGGCAGCTCGGTGCTGCTGGTGTTCCTGCTCTTCGCGCTGCTGTTCGCCGCGGGCACCAAGGTGAGCTACCTGGTGGGCTCGGTGCTGCTGGCGCTGCCGCTGGCGTACGCGGCCATCGCCTCCAGTCCCTACCGGATGAAGCGCGTGCTGGCCTTCCTGGACCCGTGGGCCCACCGGCACGACATCGGCTACCAGGTGGCCGAGTCCCTCATGTCCATCGGCTCGGGTGGCCTCACCGGCCTGGGGCTGGGAGATGGACGGCAGAAGCTCTTCTTCCTGCCCGAGGCCCACACGGACTTCATCTTCGCCATCATCGGCGAGGAGCTGGGCCTCATGGGGGTGGTGCTGCTGGTGTCGCTCTACGCCATCGTCATCTGGCGTGGCATCCGCGCGAGCCTCGCCGCCCCGGAGACATTTGGCACGTACCTGGGTCTGGGGCTCACCTGCATCATCGCCTTCCAGGCGACGGTGAACATGTGCGTGGCCATGGGCTTGTTGCCGACTAAAGGACTCACGCTGCCCTTCGTGTCCTACGGGGGCACCTCCCTGGTGGTGTTGATGGGGGCGGCCGGTGTATTGCTCTCGCTGAGTGCCAGCGCGGAACCCGCTGGCAACCGGACCCTGCGCTCCGGCGGTGACATGAGGGAGGTGGCGGCGTGAAGGTGCTCATCGCTGGAGGCGGTACAGGCGGTCATCTCTACCCGGGCATCGCCCTGGCCGAAGAGGTGGTGACGCGGCACCACGCCAACCAGGTGGTCTTCGTGGGCACCGAGCGCGGCCTGGAGGCGCGCGTGGTGCCCCAGTCCGGCTACAAGCTGGAGACCATCCGGGCGCAGGGGCTCAAGGGCAAGGGCTTCGTGGGCCTCGTCAAGGGCCTGCTCGCGCTGCCCCTGGCCTTCGTCGAGTCCATCCGCATCCTCCAGCGCCAGAAGCCGGACGTGGTGGTGGGCGTGGGCGGCTACGCCAGCGGGCCGGTGGTGCTCGCCGCGGCGCTGCTGGGCGTGCCCACCGCGGTGCAGGAGCAGAACGCGCTGCCGGGGCTCACCAACAAGGTGCTCGGCCGCTTCGTGCGCGTCGTCTTCACCGCCTTCGAGGATGCGCGCCGCTTCTTCCCCTCGCGCAAGGTGCAACTCGTCGGCAACCCCATCCGCCGCAAGCTGATGGAGAACTTCCTGCGCTCGCGCGTGGCGCACGAGAAGTTCTCCCTGCTCGTCTTCGGCGGCAGCCTCGGGGCGCGCGGCATCAACCAGCGGATGATCGACGCGCTGGACCACCTGCAGGACCTCAAGGACCAGCTCCACATCATCCACCAGACGGGGAAGAAGGACCTCGAGACGGTGCGCCAGGGCTACGAGTCCAAGGGCTTCACCGCCCAGGCCCAGGTGGTGGAGTACATCGAGGACATGTCCGACGCGTACGCCCGGGCGGAGCTCGTCATCTGCCGGGCGGGCGCCACCACGCTGTCCGAGCTGACAGTGGCCAAGAAGGCCAGCATCCTCATTCCCTTCCCCTTCGCCACGGACAACCACCAGGAGGTGAATGCCCAGGCGCTGGTGAAGGCGGGCGCGGCCCTCATGTTCCGCGAGTCGGAGCTGACGGGGCAGCAGCTCGCCACGGAGATCCGCCGCCTCAAGGAGGACCCGGAGAAGCGCCGCCAGATGGAGAAGAAGGCGGGCCTGCTGGGGCGTCCCGAGGCCGCCAAGGAGCTGGCCGACGTGCTCGTGGACCTGATGATCCAGACGTACGGCCCCTCCGGCCGGGCCGAGGCGCGGGGCGAGGACCCCAACCCGAAGAAGCCGAGCAAGGAGAAGAAGCCCGGCAACACCGAGACGAAGGCTGGCGGCACCGAGCAGCAGCCCGGCGGCAGCGAGAAGCAGGTCTGAGGAGATGACATCCGTGACGACGAACCGCCCCGCCAGGCCCGTGAGCCTCTTCAAGACGCGCCATGCCGCGCACGTGCACTTCGTGGGCATCGGAGGCATCGGCATGAGCGGCATCGCCGAGGTGCTCCTCAACCAGGGCTACCGGGTGTCCGGCTCGGACCTGAAGGCCAGCGAGATTACGCGCCGCCTGGAGCGCCTGGGCGCCACCATCTTCGAGGGCCACCGCGCGGAGAACCTCGTGCAGGCGGACGTGGTCGTCATCTCCTCGGCGGTGCGCAAGGACAACCCCGAGGTCATCACCGCGCGCCAGCGGAAGATTCCCGTCATCCCCCGCGCCGAGATGCTCGCCGAGCTGATGCGGCTCAAGTACGCCGTCGCCGTCGCGGGCAGCCACGGCAAGACGACCACCACGTCCATGGTGGCCACCGTGCTCTCCGCCGCGGGGCTGGACCCGACGGCCGTGGTGGGCGGCAAGGTGAACGTGCTCGACTCCAACGCCAAGCTGGGCAAGAGCGAGCTGATGGTGGTGGAGGCCGACGAGAGCGACGGCAGCTTCCTGCACCTGCACCCGTCCATCTCCGTGGTCACCAACATCGACCCGGAGCACATGGACCACTACGGCACGCTGGACAACCTGAAGGACGCCTTCACGGCCTTCTGCAACCGCGTGCCCTTCTACGGCCTCAACGTCCTGTGCCTGGACAACCCCAACGTGCAGTCGCTGCTGCCGCGCCTGGAGAAGCGCTTCGTCACCTACGGCAGCTCACACATGGCGGACTACCGGCTGGAGGGCATCCGGCTGGAGGGCTTCACCACCCGCTTCGAGGCCTTCCGGCGCGACGAGCCCCTCGGTGAGTTCCGCGTGCGCATGGTGGGCGCGCACAACGCCCTCAACGCCCTGGCCGTCATCGCCGTGGCCGAGGAGATGGACATTCCCCTGGACGTGGTGCGCAGCGCGCTCTCCGAGTTCGGCGGCGTGCAGCGGCGCTTCACCGTGCGCGGCGAGGTGGCCGGCGTCACCGTGGTGGACGACTACGGGCACCACCCCACCGAGGTGCAGGCCACGCTCGCGGGCGCCCGGCGCGCCTTCGGCAAGCGGCTCGTGGTGGCCTTCCAGCCCCACCGCTACACGCGCACCCATGACCTGCTCAAGGAGTTCGCCACCTCCTTCAACGACGCGGACGTCGTCTACGTCACCAGCGTCTACGCCGCGGGCGAGGAGCGCATCCCCGGCGCCACGGGCGACGCCCTGGCCGAGGCCGTCCGGGCCCACGGCCACCGCGACGTCACCTTCGTGGAGAAGCGCACGGACCTCGCCAGGACGCTGCTGCCCCGGCTGCGCGAGGGCGACATCGTCCTGACGCTGGGCGCCGGCGACATCACCCAGGTGGGGCCGGAGCTCGTCGAGCTGCTCAAGCAGCACGGCACGGCGAAGGGCGAGTAACGGCATGGTGGCGGCCTTCTCCTCGTCCCTGCCCGAGCGGGTGGGGCGCCTGTCCGGCTGTGACGTGACGGCGAACGCGCCGCTCGCGCCCCTCACGAGCGTGCGCGTGGGCGGCCCGGCCGAGGCGCTCGTCCGCCCGCGCTCGCCCGAGGCCCTGGTGGCCCTGCTGCGCTTCCTGCGCGAGGAGGGCGTGCCCCTCACCGTGCTCGGCGGGGGCGCCAACACCCTCGTGGGCGATGGGGGGATTCCGGGCGTCACCGTGAAGCTGCCGAGCGATCTGTTCCCCGAGCTGGCCGACGTGGGCGCGGAGGAGGGGAGGCTCACCCTCGGCGCGGGCGCGGCCATCGTCCGGCTCTGCAACCAGATGCGCGCCCACGGGCTGGTGGGCGCCGAGTTCCTCGCGGGCATCCCCGGCACCCTGGGCGGCGCCGTCACCATGAACGCGGGCACCAAGAATGGCGAGTGCTACCGCGTGGTGGAGGCGGTGGAAGTGGCGACCGCCGACGGGGTGGGGTGGCTCTCCAAGGCGGAGATTCCCCACCGCTACCGGCACACGGAGCTGCCCGCGGGCGGCGTGGTGACGCGGGTGCGCTTCCTCATGCGCAAGGGTGACCTCGAGGCCTCCAAGAAGGCCATGGACGAGGACCTCGCCTACCGCAAGCGCAGCCAGCCGCTCAGCCAGCCCAACTTCGGCAGCGTCTTCGCCAACCCGCCGGGTGACTTCGCCGGGCGGCTCATCGAGAGCCTGGGCCTCAAGGGCCACATCATCGGCCGCGCGCAGGTGTCCACCCTGCACGCCAACTGGATCGTCAATCTGGGCGGTGCAACCGCCCGCGACGTGCTATCGCTCCTCACCTTGATGCAGACTCGGGTGCGCGAGGAGCGGGGCGTCGAGCTCCAACCCGAAGTCAAGCGCGTGGGGGTCTTCCAGCCGTGAGCACCGTGAGCACCATCTCCAAGGAAGAGCTGAAGCGGAAGCGGGTGGGCGTATTGCTGGGGGGCCTGTCCTCCGAGCGCGACGTGTCCCTGCGCACCGGCGCCGCCGTGGCCAAGGCCCTGCGGGGGCTCGGCTATGACGTGGTGGAGATCGACGTGGGCAAGGACCTGCCCGCGCGCCTCGTGGCCGAGAAGGTGGAGGTGGCCTTCATCGCCCTCCACGGCCGCTACGGCGAGGACGGCTGCGTCCAGGGTCTGCTCGAGACCATGTTCATCCCCTACACGGGCAGCGGCGTGCTGGCCTCGTCCCTGGGCATGGACAAGGTCTTCGCCAAGCAGGCCTTCATCGCCCACGGCATTCCCACGCCGCCCTACCGCGCCTTCCACACCGCCGAGGCGGCCCGGGCCGCCCTGGACTCGCTGCCCTTCGGCCTCCCCGCCGTCGTCAAGCCCTCCCGCGAGGGCAGCAGCGTGGGCGTCCACATCTGCAAGACGCGCGAGGAGTATCTCGCCGCCGTCGAGGACGCCTCCAAGCTGGCCGGCACCATCCTCGTGGAGCAGTACATCAAGGGCCGCGAGGTGCAGGGCGGCGTCCTGGACAACGAGGCCCTCGGCGTCATCGAGGTGGTGGCCGCCCGGGAGTTCTACGACTACCAGGCCAAGTACCAGTCCGGGGGAACCACGCAGTACCTCTTCCCGGCCCCCCTCCCGCCGGAGCAGTACGCCCGCGTGAACGAGGTCTGCCTGGGGGCCCACCTCGCGCTCGGCTGCAGCGGGGGCTCCCGCTCGGACGTCATCCTGACGCCCTCCGGCGAGGTCTTCTTGTTGGAGATCAACACGTTGCCGGGAATGACCGAGTCCAGCCTGCTGCCGAAGATCGCCGCGGGCCGGGGCATCGACTTCCCCGGCCTGTGTGAGCGCCTCTTGCAAGGCGCCTCGCTCAAGGCCTGAGGGACCCTTCCCAGCAAGAATCGGGCTGGCCCGTCCCTTCGGGGACCCGGGCGCTACAGCGACGTGTCTGTAGCTAAAAACTGGCGTGGAGATCCAACCGCGCGCAGCATGCGCCGACGCACACCATGGCATTCGGAAAGTCCAAGAACCGTCGTCGCCAGGACGCCTCCGAGAAGACGGAGGCCGTCAAGGGCGCCGTGCGCTCGCACGGTCCCGGCCTGCTCAAGGCCATTCTGCTGACGGGTCTGACAGTCGCGCTGGTGTGGGGCGGGATGGAAGTGCGGCGCTGGGCGCTCTCCTCGCCCACCTTCCTGCTCAAGGAGACGACCTTCAGCGGGCTGGAGCGGGCCACCCCGGCCGAGCTGCTCAAGCTGTCCGGGCTGACGGTGGGGCAGAACCTGTGGTCGCTGGACGTGGGGACGCTGGAGCGCACCATGGCCGCCCACCCCTGGGTGCGCACCGTGGACGTGCGGCGCCACTTCCCCTCCAGCGTGTCCGTGGAAGTCGTCGAGCACGTGCCGGCGGCGCTGGCGACGCTCGGGGACCTCTACCTGCTGGACGAGGAGGGCGAGCCCTTCAAGCGGCTGCAGTCCGGGGACAAGGTGGATCTGCCGCTCGTCACGGGGCTGGACCGGGAGGGCTACCTGGCGGACGAGGCGGGCGTGCGCGAGCGCTTCCGTCAGGCGCTGGCGGTGGCACAGGCCTACGCGGCCACGCAGCCCGGCAAGCGCGAGCGGCTGAGCGAGGTGCGGGTGTCGCCCGAGGGGATGGTGCTGGTGGCGGCGGACGGGCTGGAGGTGTTGATGGGGGAGGGGGAGACGGACGCGAAGCTGCAGCGGCTGGCGCGCGTGCGCGACGAGCTGCGCGCCCGCGGGCTGTCCGCGCAGACAATCCACCTGGACAACCGGGCTCGGCCCGGCTGGGTGGCGGTGAAGCTTTCGAGCCCCGTGTCCGAGAGGAGCGGGGCCTCGGCGCAGTAGGAATGCGCCCCTTTCACGAGAGTGGGGGGCCTGGGAGGGCAGTCATGGCGAAGCAGAAGTCCGGGGAGATCATCGTCGGCCTCGACATCGGCACGACGAAGATCTGCGCCATCGTCGGGGAGCTGACCGACAATGGGATCGACATCATCGGTATCGGTACGCACCCCTCGAAGGGCCTCCGCAAGGGCGTGGTGGTCAACATCGAGGCGACCGTTTCCTCCATCCGTCGCGCGGTGGAGGAGGCCGAGCTGATGGCCGGGGCGGAGATCTCCCACGTGTACACCGGCATCGCCGGTGGCCACATCAAGGGCTTCAACTCGCAGGGGATCGTGGCGGTGAAGGACAAGGAGGTGCGCGAGGCGGACATCGCCCGCGTCATCGACGCCGCCAAGGCCGTGGCGATTCCGCTGGACCGGGAGGTCATCCACGTCCTGCCGCAGGAGTTCATCATCGACGACCAGGGCGGCATCAAGGAGCCCCTGGGGATGGCGGGCGTGCGCCTGGAGGCCAAGGTGCACATCGTCACCGGAGCGGTGTCGAGCGCGCAGAACATCGTGAAGTGCGCCAACCGCACGGGCCTGAACGTGTCGGACATCGTGCTGCAGCCGCTGGCGTCGGCCGAGGCCGTGCTGGGAGAGGACGAGAAGGAGCTGGGCGTGTGCCTCGTCGACATCGGCGGGGGCACCACGGACATCGCCATCTTCTCGGGCGGCTCCATCGTGCACACGGCGGTGATCGCGCTCGGCGGCAACAACCTCACGAGCGACATCGCCATCGGCCTGCGCACCCCGGCGCACGAGGCCGAGCGCATCAAGCAGAAGTTCGGCTGCGCGCTGGCCTCGATGGTGAACAAGGACGAGACGCTCGAGGTGCCGAGCGTGGGCGGGCGGCAGCCGCGGGTGCTCGGGCGGCAGATTCTGTGTGAGATCCTGGAGCCGCGCGTGGAGGAGATCTTCCAGCTCGTGCACCGGGAGATCCAGAAGTGCGGCTACGAGGACCTGCTGGCCTCGGGCGTGGTGATCACGGGTGGCTCGACGCTGCTGGCGGGGATGCCGGAGCTGGCCGAGGAAGTGATTGGGCTGCCGGTGCGCCGGGGCATGCCGCGAGGGATTGGCGGACTGGTGGACGTGGTGAAGAGCCCCATGTACGCCACGGGCGTGGGCCTGGTGGTCTACGGGGCCAAGCACCTGGACCGGCGGATGTTCCGCATCCGCGAGGAGAACGTCTACAAGAAGGTCAAGGGCCGCATGCGCGAGTGGCTCGAGGAGATCTTCTAGAGAGAGCTGTCGCAGTACCGCAGTGAACCCCGGGGTCGCGTCCCTCCCAGAGCGGCCCCGGGTTTTTTTCGTTGGCTCACCCCCGTTCCCTGCTCGAACCCCGCCAGGAAATTCGCGTGCGCCCGCGGTTCCGTTGACGATACAACGCGCCCGGCGGGCACCCCCTTGGTAGGAGTGCGGATGAGGATCGAGCGCATCGAGCTCAAGAACTTTCGTAGCTTCGAGTCCCGCACGTTCGAGCTCTCTCCGTCGTTCAACGTCCTCATCGGTGACAACGGCACGGGGAAGACGGCCATCCTCGACGCGCTCTCCATCGGCGCGGGGGCCATCTTCTTGGGTCTCGAAGGCGCATCGCCTCCGGGCATCCACCGCGACGACGTGCGCCAGGTTGCCCATGGGCTTGGCGAGGTTCCCACCCTGGAGGCCCGCTATCCCGCGGCGGTCACCTGCGTGGGTTCCATCGGGCGCAAGCGCATGGAGTGGACGCGCACCCTGGATGGTCCGAACAAGCACACGACCCATGGTGGCGCCAGTGAGCTGTCGCGGCTGTCGGGAAGCCTGAATGCCCAGGTGAGGGCTGGAAAAAGCGTGACCCTTCCGCTCGTCTCCTATTACGGCACGGGACGGCTGTGGCTCCAACGGCGCGCGCGGCGCTCCCTGGCCTCGGATGGCGCGCGCGTGCTGAGGCCCGGCTCACGGCTTCGGGGATACCAGGGCTGCTTGGATCCAAGTTCCGATCACAAGGGCTTTGTTTCCTGGTTCAAGACCATGGAGCTGATCCAACTCCAATCAGGTCGGAGGCTTGGGACGCTCGACGCGGTGAAACGCTCAATCCGCAAGTGTCTCCGCGGCTGGCGTGAGGTGCGCTACGACTTCCGGCTCGGAGCCCTCGTGGCCCGCGGCAAGCAAGCACAGCTCCCCTTTGATCTGCTGAGTGATGGTGTCCGCAACATCCTCGCCATGGTGGGAGATATCGCGTACCGGGCCGCCACCTTGAACCCTCACCTTCGTGAGGAGGCGCCCAGGAAAACGCCCGGCATCATCCTCATCGACGAGCTCGACTTGCACCTGCATCCCCTCTGGCAACGCGAGGTGGTGGATGACCTCCGGAGTGTCTTCCCGGCGATGCAGTTCGTGGCGACCACGCACTCGCCGTTCATCATCCAGTCCCTGAGAAAGCACGAACTCATCAACCTGGACGACCGCTCCAGGGAGACACTGCCCAGCCGCAGCATCGAGGACATCGCCGAGGAGGTCATGGGCGTCGAGCTCCCTCAACGCAGCCATCGGCACCAGGAAATGATGGCGGCGGCGCGTGAGTACTACGCGGCACTCGAAGAAGCGAAGGGCGCCAGTGGCAAGGAGTTGAAGGTGCTCAAGCGGAAGTTGGATGCGCTTTCCGCCCCGTTCAGCGACGACGTCGCCTACCACGCGTTTCTGGAGATGGAACGGAGCGCGGCGAAGCTGCCAGGGGATAAGAAGTGAGGCCGGTGCAACGGGGTCCGTGGCCAGTGGATGACGCTGGGAACCCCCGGACGTTCTCGGAGTACGCCGAGGCCCGTGGTGAGCTCATTGTCCGGATAGGCGAGTACTGCTCGTTCTGCGAGAGCCAGTTGAATGCGAGCCTCGCTGTCGAGCACATGCTGCCCAAGCAGCACCGTCCGGATCGCGAGCATGACTGGAACAACTTCCTGCTGTGCTGCGTGAACTGTAACAGCACCAAGGGCGACAAGCGCATCCGGCTGGGAAGCTACTACTGGCCCGATCGTGACAATACGGCCCGAGCGTTCGCCTACACAGCAGAGGGGATGGTGAACCCGGCGCCGGGCCTCACTCGCCCGCAGACACAACGCGCGAAGCGGACCCTCCGCCTCACCGGGCTCGACAAGGTGCCGGCGAAAGAGGAGCCCAAGGCAAGCGATCGGCGCTGGCAGCATCGCCGCGACGCATGGGGACGTGCCGTGCGGTGCCGGGAGCGCCTCGCGGTCCACGATAATGAAGCCATGCGGAAAGGTATCGTCGAGCAGGCGACGGCGCTCGGGTTCTGGTCCATCTGGATGGCAGTCTTCGCCAGGGACATGGACATGCGGCGCCGGCTCATCGCCGCATTCGTGGGAACCGCCACGGATTGTTTCGATTCACGGACACAGCCAGTCCCGCGCTCCGGCGGCGCGCTCTGATGTCCTCGAGACGCGCGCCAGCCAAGGGCTGAGGTGCGCTGGGGGCTGACACGCGGCTCGACGCGGCGCTCAGAGCGGGTTGGTGCCGGGAGGCACGCGCTGGGCGCCGTAGGTGTAGACGTACTCCTCCACCTGCAGGAACTCCTTGAGCCGTTGAGCGCCTCCGTCCTCGCCCCAGTCCACCCTGTCCAGGCGCATCAACCGGGTGGAGTACGGCACCAGCGTGTCCGGGTCCGTCACCAGCTCGAAGCTCCAGCGCGCCAGGGGACCCTCGCCCGTCTCGGACTGGCCCACCGGCTGCGTCTCCACCGTGAATCGCACACAGCGCTTCTCCTGCGCGTCTTGCGCGCACGGGACGTCCGCTTCGACGGAGTAGCGCTCGTCCGCGGCCACTTCCTTCTTCTCCATCATTCCCGTGCCCACCACCATCTTCGACTCGAACCGCACCGGCTCGCCGGGCACCAGGCTGCTGTCACGCCAGTTCCCCACCAGCCGCTCCCAGTACTCCCGGGCCGACTGCTCCTGCACGGCCACGAGGTTCTTGACGATCTCCGCCTTCTTCTGCGGATCCATGGGCAGAGCCTCCAGCATCCGCTGGCCCGGCAGTTCCTCGGGGAGGTCCGCGCCCTGGAAGGCGCCCGCGTCGTCGAAGCGCACCGTGGGCACCGGGTCCACGATGGCGGCGTACTCGGGCGGAGTCACCTCGATGTCCCAAGGGACGAGCCGGTGGACTCCCTTCTCCTTCGCCGGCTCCACCGTCAGCCAGTAGCGGCGGTGGACCTCGGTGTTGCCCAGGGGGCTCTTCATCGTGAAGGAGTACGAGACGCGAGCGGAGAAGGGCTCGGGCCAGGCGAAGCGCGGCGTGACGGCGGGCGGGGCACGCCGCGACGAGGAGAGCACGGAGCAGGCGCAGAGGGCGGGAAGGAGGGCCGCGAGCACCCCACGGCGAAGGAAGCGTGTCATGGGCGTGAGCGCTACAGCACCCGCCAGGAAGGTGTCCAGGGACTCGCCCGGTTCAGCCCTCCATCAGGACCAGAGGAGCGCCAGCTCGAGCTCGATGGCTTCGAAGGGCTCGGCGCGTACCCGCTCCTCTCCGGCGAAGGAATGGACGAGGAGCCAGTCGCTGCCCTGGAGCCGGAAGATGTCGAGCGTGCGCGCGAGCGGGTCCACATGCCACAGGTGCCGCACTCCTTCCCGGGCGTAGATGCGCATCTTCGGGCCCTTGTCCCGGAGCCGCGTGCGCTCGGAGAGCACCTCGCACGCCCAGTCCGGAGCCAGGTCGTAGTGTGCCGGTGCCTCTTCCCCTCCGAGGGCGTCCGGCATGCGCTCTCGCCTCCAGCCGGCGAGGTCCGGCACGAGCTTGTCCGGGCGAGGTCCGAGGTGGAGTTCCGGCTCGTAGAGGATGACCCAGCCGCCCGGTCCCCCCTGGCCCAACCAGAAGGGCGCGCCAATGAGGATGCCCAGGCGCGACGCCGCGTGGGTATGGGGCCGGGCCGGGCGAGGGCTCAGGTGCAGCTCCCCGTCGAGGATCTCCGCCACCATCTCCGGTGGAGCGGCTTGGAAGGCCGCCTCGACGGACGGAGCGTTGCGTTCGGTGGACGGGGGCTCGGAGGGGGCCATGAGGGGAGATTTCCGCATGAGCCTCGCCTCCTGCAATCCCAGGTCCTACCGCGCGTTGGCCGCGGGTGCGCGGAAGCCGTGCAGGTGGGCCACCTCGTCGCTCTGCCAAGGCCTGGTAGGTGGCCCGGGATGTCCGACACCTTCCTGGCGGCTCATTCGGACCAGAGGAGTGACAGCTCGAGCTCGATGGCCTCGAAGGGCTCGGCGCGGATGCGCCCCTCCCCGGAGAAGGTGCCAACGAGGAGCCAGTCGACCCCCTGGAGCCGGAAGATGTCGAGCGTGTGCGCGAGCGGATCCACGTGCCACAGGTGCCGCACTCCTTCCCGGGCGTAGATGCGCATCTTCGGGCCCTTGTCCCGGAGCCGCGTGCGCTCGGAGAGCACCTCGCACGCCCAATCGGGGGCGAGGTCGTAGTGCGCC
>NZ_DASVSO010000172.1:0-13065 GCF_036388035.1 Archangium sp. | reverse complement strand
GCCTCGCTCGCGCACCTTGGTCGCCCAACGGTCGATTTCCTCGCGGTGCATCAACAACTTGCGGCCACGCAAGGGCTCGTGGGTGAAGAAGCTGGAAGGGTTGTAGGTGCCAATGTGGGCGTTGAGCAGATACAGCTCGCTGCCCTTGGGCAGGGCATACGCATCCGAGAGGTTGGCCGTGCCAGCCCGCAGCGCCTTCACCTCGCTGCCCGAGAGCTGAAGGCCCGCCTCGACCTTCTCGTCCACGGAGTAGGCGGCGCGCGCCTTGCGGTTCTCGGCGATGACCTTGATGCCGGAGTCGCCCGTCCCGCCCTTGCCCTTTGCACCCGACATACGCTCGCGTCCTCTAGGCCCCGATGGGCTGGTTGTCGATCAGCCGTGTGGTACCGACGAAGGCCGCCACCAGCAGCCGTGCCGGCTGGCCTGGAGTCACGGCCGACAGGGGGGTCAGCGAGGTGGCGTCCATCAACTCCACATAATCCTCGCGCAGACCCGCCGCCTCCAATTCACGACGCACCACGCCGACCAGGGCCTGGGCCTCACGCGTGCCCCCTTCACAGAGGGCCCGGGCGGCCGACAGGCCTCGCGACAGGGCGAGCGCCCGCTTCCTGTCCTCCGGGGACAGGTAGGCATTGCGGGAACTCATCGCCAGCCCGTCCGCCTCGCGGAGGGTGGGCATGCCGACGATTTCCACGCCCAGGTTCAGGTCGCGCTCGAGGGCGCGGATGACCTGGAGCTGCTGGTAGTCCTTCTCGCCGAAGAGGGCCACGTGGGGCTTGAAGAGGCACAGCAGCTTCGTCACCACCGTGGCCACGCCCCGGAAGTGGCCGGGACGGCGCGCCCCGCACAGCCCCTGGCTCACCTTCTCCACGTCCACGTACGTCTGGAAACCCGGCGGGTACACCTCGGCCGGCTCGGGCGCGAAGACGACCTCCACCCCCACGCTGGCGCACTTGGCCAGGTCCCCCGTCATGTCCCGCGGGTAGCGCGACAGGTCCTCGGAGGGACCGAACTGGGTGGGGTTGACGAAGATGGAGGCCGCGACGACGTCGGCCCGGTTGCGTCCCTCGCGCATCAACGAGAGGTGGCCGTCATGGAGGTAGCCCATGGTGGGCACCAGGGCCAGCCGGCGGCCCGAGCGACGAATGGACTCCGCCCAGGCGGCGGTCTCGGCGACGGTGCGAAGGACGAGCGGTGCCATGGACTAGACCGGCGCTCCGTACACGGGGCCCAGCTTCTCCGCGGCCTCGGTGGTGGCCTCGACCTCGGGGCTGACGGGCACGAGGCGGATGGGCTTGGACTTGAAGGAGTGCTCCTCGTCCGGGAAGGTGCCCGCGCGCACCTCGGCGAAATAGGCGCCCGCCGCCTCGGTCATGGAGCCGTGGAGGTTGGCGTAGCGCTTGACGAACTTGGGCTTGAAGTCCGGATTCATCCCCAGCAGGTCGTAGCAGACGAGCACCTGCCCGTCGCAGTATTTGCCCGCGCCGATGCCGATGGTGGGGATGGAGAGGCGCTGGGTGATGGTGCGCGCCAGCTCCAGCGGCACGCCCTCCAGCACCAGCGAGAAACAGCCGGCGCGCTCCAGCGCGATGGCGTCCTCGAGAATCTTCCGGGCGGCGTCCTCGTCGCGGCCCTGCACCACGTAGCCGCCCATCTTGTGCACCGACTGGGGCGTGAGGCCCAGGTGGCCCATGACGGGGACGCTGGCGCGCACGATGGCGGAGATGACGTTGGCGAACTCGGCGCCGCCCTCCAGCTTCACCGCGCCCACCCTGCCCTCCGCCACCAGCCGGCCGGCGTTGCGCACCGCCTCCTCCACCGAGACCTGGTAGCTCATGAAGGGCATGTCGCCCACCACGAGCGCCCGCTTCGTCCCGCGCGTGACGGCGGCCGAGTGGTACACCATCTGGTCCATGGTGACGGGGAGCGTGGAGTCATGCCCCTGGACGACCATGCCCAGGGAGTCCCCCACGAGCAGCACGTCCGCGCCGGCCTCATCGAAGACCCGGGCGAAGGTGGCGTCGTAGGCCGTGACCATGCAGATCTTCTGGCCGCTCTGCTTCTGGCGCTTCAGCGTATGGATGGTGACCTTGTCCTTCACGGTTCACCTCCTATGGCGGTGAGGGTTCGTCCTGCGCTGCGTGGATGCGCACCCCTCGCCGTCCCCGGTAGGGGCTCGCCGGAGATGACCATCCACGGGGGACTCTAACGCCCTTGGACGCGCCGCGGGGACTTCTCGTGAGGGCAGGCGACCAGCCGAGCCACTACCCCGCCCGCTTGCTCGCCATGGGGAGGTAGTGCTGGGTGCCCTGACGCGCCCGATCGATGGCGCCCAGGAGCCCCTTGAGGTCTCCCTCGTTGTGGACGAAGTCGATGTCCGAAGTGTCCACCACCAACATGGGCGTCGCCGTGTAGTGGGAGATGAACTCGTTGTAGGCGTGGACGAGCTCCTCCAGGTAGCCGGCGTCGAACTGCCGCTCGAACTCCCGGCCGCGCTTCTTGATGCGGTAGAGCAGCACGTCCAGCCGCGCCTTCAAGAAGATGACGAGGTCCGGCTGGGTGACGCGCGGGCTGAGCGCCTCGAAGACGCGGTCATAGAGGGCCAGCTCGTGCGAGTCCAGCGTCAGGCACGCGAAGATGCGGTCCTTGGCGAACAAATAATCGCTGACCGTCACCGAGTTGAAGAGGTCCTGCTGGACGAGCTCCTCCTGCTGCCGGAAGCGCGAGAGCAGGAAGAAGAGCTGCGTCTGGAAGGCGTACTTCTGCCGGTCCTCGTAGAAGTTGGCGAGGAAGGGATTCTCCTCGAAGCGCTCGAAGATGCGCCGCGCGCCGAAACGCTCGGCGAGGATGTTGGAGAGGCTCGTCTTGCCGACGCCGATGGGCCCCTCGACCACGATGTAGCGGTTGTCCATCCCCTTCGAGACCTCCGACCTCTAAACGAAAGCCACGCGCCCACCCTTCCGGGCCGGCAGCGGGTCGCGGATATAGAACATGGGAGTGCCCCTCGGGCAATGTTCCGGCACGAGGCACGCGCTCCCCCTTGACGGCTCGGGAGGGGTCCACTACCAAGACGCACGCGCGGTGCGGGACACGTGGGCGCGCAGGGGCCGAGGGAGATGAATCGACGGCAGCGGGCGAAGACGGTCATCGAGCTGGAGCCACGTCGGGCCACGTCCACCGAGACGGCCCAGGCCCCCGCGGAGCTGGTGGAGACCGACCCCCTCTACGGCGTGGCCCTCCTCAAGATGGCCCTGGAGCTGAAGCGTCGGCAGGACGGCTCGCCGGAGGAGATCCTCCGCGACGTGCTCGCGCGCATGCGGCTGCCCGAGGACGCGTTCCGCGCATGGCTCTCCCAGCAGGGCGGGCTGTCGCAGATGCTGGGCGGCGGCGAGGGCTGAGCGGCCCTGGGGGCTACAGCGTGGCCACCCACGGCTGGAGCGCGGTGTCCACCGCGTTGCCGAGGGACTTGCAGAACGAGTACTCGGTCCGCAGCCGCTCGACGGGCGTGGCCGCCTCGAAGCGCCGCGTCTCGAAGAAGAGCGCGTACACCACCTTGTCGCCCACCTTCGAGCGGATGCCGAGGTGGTCCCCCTGCACGTCCATCTGCGGCAGCAGCATCCGCTCCAGCGAGCGGTAGACGCGGACCATGTCCTGGGTGGCGCCCACGAAGGCGTGCTCGTCGATCAGGGGAATGGTGCTCGGATCACCCCACCGCAGCAGCACCTCCCCATTGGGGCGGGCGAACACCGCGTACAGCACGCCGAAGCGGTTGAGCACCGGCTCCAGGGCCTCCATTGGCAGGGGTCTCATCAATCCTCTCCCGCTACCCCGCGACGGGTCCGAGTGCGCGCTCGATGGCGGCGAACTCCTCGGGCGAGAGCGTCTCCGCGCGACGGGTGGGGTCGATGCCCGCCGTCGCCAGCGCCTGCTGGAGCTGCTCCAGCGTGCCCAGTGACTTGTCCGACTTGAGCGAGTTGATGAGCGTCTTGCGCCGCTGCGCGAAGCCCGCCTTCACCAGCCGGATGAAGCGCGCGCCATCCACCACCGGGGCCAGGGGCTGGGGCCGCCGCGTCAGCCGCAGCACCGCCGAGTCCACCTTCGGCGGCGGGTGGAAGCGATGGGCGTCGATGTCGAAGAGGTGCTCGGGCTCGAAGTACAGGCCGAGGATGGCGGAGAGCAGGCCGTACTCGCGCCCGCCCGGCCTGGCCGAGAGCCGATCCACCACCTCCTTCTGCAGGGTGAAGACGGCGCACGTCACGTGGTCGCGCTGCTCCAGCACCTGGAAGAGGATGGAGCTCGTCAGGTGGTACGGGAGGTTTCCCGCCACCTTCAGCTCGGGCACGCCGGCCACCTCGGCGAAGTCCACCGTGGCCGCGTTGCCGGACACCACGCGCACCCCGGGGATGGCCTCCTTCTCCAGCACCGCGATCATGTCGCGGTCCTTCTCCACCGCGGTGACACGCGCCCCCGTGGCCGCGAGGAAGCGCGTCAGGTGCCCGAGGCCCGGACCCAGCTCCACCAGGGGCTCGCCCTCGCGCAGCTCCAGCGCGTCGGCGATGGCCTCGAGGATCTCCGGGTCTCCGAGGAAGTTCTGCCCCCAGCTGTGCTTGGCATGCAGGCCATGACGCCGGAGGATGTCACGAGGTGTATCCACGGAGAGGTCCCTATCACATGCGCCAGGCGGGATCGGCGGACAGATTGAAGTCGCCGCGCAGGCCCCGGCGCCAGGCCTCGTAGCCCGCCACGGCGATCATCGCCCCGTTGTCCGTGCACAGCCGCACCGGCGGCAGGTAGAGCTTCAGGCCCCGCTCCTCGGCGCGCTCCTGGCACAGCGAGCGCAGCCGCGAGTTGGCCGCCACGCCCCCGCACACCACCAGGCGATTGAGGCCCAGCCGGCGCGCGGCGGCGACGAACTTCTTCGACAGCGCGTCCGCCACGGCCTCCTGGAAGGAGGCGCACAGGTCCGCCAGCGCCTGCCCCTCGGGCATGCCGTGCTTGCGCACATGCTGAAGCACCGCCGTCTTCAGGCCGGAGAAGGACCAGTCGAAGTTCTCCGAGCCGGGCAGCGCGCGGGGGAAGCGGATGGCCTCCGGGTTCCCCTTCTGCGCGAGCTGGTCGATGGGCAGCCCACCCGGGTACGGCAGGCCGAGGATGCGCGCCGTCTTGTCGTAGGCCTCGCCCGCGGCGTCGTCGCGGGTGCTGCCCACCAGCCGGTAGCGGCCGTAGTCCTGCACCTCGTAGAGGCTGGTATGGCCTCCAGAGACGACGAGCCCGAGGAACGGGGGCTCCGGGGCGTCCTCGAGCAGCCGGATGGCGAGCAGGTGCCCCTCGAGGTGGTTGGCCCCGACGAAGGGCTTGCCGGTGGCGAGGCTCAGGGACTTGGCCACCTGGACGCCCACCAGGAGGGCGCCGATGAGGCCGGGCCCGGAGGTGACGGCGATGAGGTCCACGTCATCGAGCGTCTTGCCCGCGCGGGTGAGGGCCTCGTGCAGCACGGGCATGACCTGCACCACGTGGTTGCGGCTGGCGAGCTCCGGCACCACCCCACCCCAGCGCCGGTGGATGTCCACCTGGGTGGAGACGACGTCCGCGAGCACGCGCCGGCCGTCCTCCACGAGGGCGGCGGCGGTCTCATCACAAGAGGTTTCGAGTCCGAGTACGAGCAAGGAGGCAGCCTTTCCAGGAGCCCGCCGCCCGCCTACTGGCCGAGCTGCTTGAGCGCGGCGCGAACGTCGTTGGCGAACTGGCCAGAGGGCTCCAGGAAGAGATAGCGCTTATACGCGTCGACTGCCTTCTTATCCTGCTGGGTCATCTGCCGGGCCATGCCCAGGCACAACCACGCACGCGCGTTGTTGGGCTGGTCCTTGAGCCCGTCCTCCAGCAGCTTGACGGCCTCGCGGTAGCCCGCGTTGCTCGGGTCGCCGCTCACCAGCGCGATGCCCAGACCCGCCTTGGCCTCGGCCGAATCGGGCTTGAGGGCGAGCGCCTTGCGGTAGGAGAGCGCGGCCGTCTTGAACTTGCCCGCCGCGATGAGCCGCTTGGAGCTGCGCACGAGGTTGGCGTACCGGGCCTCGGGGCTCAGCTTCTGCGTCTCGGCCTGCTCCACCTCCTCGTCCTTCCCATCGTCCTCGACGGGCGGCGTCGCCGTCAGGACGACGGGCGGCTGCTCCACGGGCTTGGGAGTCTCCGGCGTCGCGGCCGGCGTGTTCTGCGCGGTGGCCGGCTGCTCCGGCTGGGCCGGCGGCGTCTCGGCGGGCTTCGCCTCGGGCGCCTTCGTCTCCGGCGTCTTCGTCTCGGGCGCCTTCGCCTCGGGGGCCGGCGGCTTCACCTGCTCGGTGGGCGCGGGCTTCGGCGGCGGCACATCCGAGCCGCTGCCCCGACCGAACATCACCACCGCGGCGGCCACGGCGATCGCCGCGACACCCACCCCGATATAGAGGCCGGTGCGGCTCGGCTTCGACGGCTGCACGGCACCCTCGCCCGCCGCCGGACCCTTCTTGGGCCGTGGGGTCGGCTTGGGCTCCACCACGGGCCTGGTGGTGGCCATGGGCGGAGTCGGCTTGGGCTCCGGCTTGGGCTCCTCGGTGGGCCTGGCCGCGACGGGCTCACTCGCGACCTGGGGCTTCTCGGCCGGCTTCTCCGCGGGCTTCTCGGCGGCGACAACGGGCGTGGGCGTCGGCTCACTCTCCGGGGCCAGAGCGATGGGCTTCATCCCCGACACCAGCGTCACCTCCTCGGCCGGAGTCGCGGGCTCCGGAGGCGGC
This sequence comes from Archangium sp., assembly GCF_036388035.1. Taxonomy (GTDB): domain Bacteria; phylum Myxococcota; class Myxococcia; order Myxococcales; family Myxococcaceae; genus Archangium. Next base: position 6,301 of record NZ_DASVSO010000172.1, on the reverse strand, counting down.
ACGGGCGGGAACGGATTGGGCGCCACGGCGGCGCCACCGAAGATGGGGCCACGCGGCGAGGAGTCTGGCTGCTCCACGGGGGCCGGCGTCGAAGGCGAGGACGTGGGCGTGCTGGCGACGGACGCGGGAGAAACCGACGACGTCTGCGAGCGGGGAGCCGGAGACCAGCCCGGACCCCACCCACCCGCCGAGCCGAGGCCATCCACGTCTACCCGGCTCCAGTCGAGCAGCAGGCTGCGCCGCTCCTGCTCCTTGGCGCGGTGGGCCGGCGCCGGCTCCACGAGGAACGACGAGCCCTCGGCCAGGACCGGAGGCGCGACGATGTCCTGCTCCGGGAGCACCGGTGCGCGCCGAGGCTTGGCCTCGAAGACGACGACGTTGGCGGGCTGCGGCGGCTGCGCCGCCTCCACCTGGGGCTGCTCCGAAGCCACGGGCGCCACCACGGGCGGCGGCGCGGGCTGCGCCACCACGGGCGCTACCGGAGGCGGCTCGGGCTGTGCCACCACGGGCGCCACCACGGCCACGGGCGCCACCACGGCCAAGGGCATGGGCACGGGCACCACGGGAGGAGCCACCGGCTCCGGAGCCGGCTCGGTGGGAGCGCTCGGCGCCGGCGCGGTGTGCAGCCACTCCTCGATGCCGGGCTTGCCGCTCTGCACGGGCTCCTGCGAGACGCTGCCCAGCTCGCGGATGAGGCCCTCGAAGTACAGCTTGCTGATGATGCCGAGCGCCGCCAGGTCGTCGAAGTCCGAGTCCTCCACCACCCGGCTCAGGCTGCGCTTGCCGTCGAAGAGGCGCAGCAGCCCGTTGACCTCGTCCGGAATCTCCGAGAGCCGGTCGGCCAGCTGGTGGTAGTCGATCTCGAACACCGTCTCCAGCGGCGGGAGCTGCTCGAGCATGCGGCCCCACTCGTCCAGGCGGCGCATGCCCTCCATCAGCAGGCCCTGGGTGGAGACCTCGATGCGCTCGGGACGGTCGAGCGCGGTGAACTGCACCTCGAACTCGCCCTCGGTGGCGTTGAGCAGACGGTAGAAGGCGTTCTCGCCCTTGAGCCGCCCCATCTCCGCGTCGATGACGCGGCCTTCCTTGAAGTAGATGGTGGCGACGCGCTCGCCCTTGATGGAGATGTTGCCCGTCTTGCGGCCGATCTCGAACGTCTGGACCAGGTCCACCACGCCCATGTCGGCCAGGTTGCCGGCGAACCCGCCCTTGGTCGTCTCGCGCCGCTCGATCCTCTCCTTGTCCACCTTCTGGAGGATCATCGTCAGGCGGGTGACGATCTCTTTGATGTAGATGGGCTTGGTCAGGTAGTCGTCGCCCCCGAGCTCCAGCCCCTTCACCTTCGCCTCGACCGCCTTCTGGTTGGTGAGGAAGACGTAGGGAATGTGCTTGAAGCGCTCGTCCGACTTGAGCGCCTTGCACAGCTCGAAGCCGTCCATCTCCGGCATCTTCGTGTCGGCGAGCACGAGATCCGGCGGGCTGATCTGCACCTTCTCGAGCGCATCCTTCCCGTGGATGGCGGTCGTGACGGAGAAGCCCGCCTTCTTCAGGCTGACCTCCATGACGCGGAGACTCTTCGGGTCACCATCGACCAGGAGCAGGTGCTGCTTGGCCACGTTCGATTGCCTTTCGCTGCGAGCCACCTGAAGACGGGGCCCGACGCGGAGAAGCCCGGATGATCATGCCCGCTCTCCAGGCATGTCAATGGTAGAGGGAGCGGGGTTCTCGGCCGGCGTCCAGGGGAGCGGGCTCCGTCCGGGGTGGCTCGCAACCCGCCCGGAGGCCGATCAGGCGGGCGACGGCTCCAGGAAAGCCCCGACCTGCCCGCCCTGGGTAGGAGGGGGGAGCGGAAGGTAGGGGCTTGGAGCCACCGTCAGCGGAAGAGGCCGCCCTTCTTGGGGGGCGGAGGATTCTTCTTGCGCATCTCGATGAGGCGCAGCTCCTGGTTGGCCTCGAGGTGCTTGGGGTTGGCGCGCACCGCCTCGCGGAAGTGGCGCTCGGCCCGGTCCATGTCGCCCTCGACGCGGGCGATGACGCCAAGCTGGTAGTGGGCCCGGTCGCAGTTCGCGTCCCGCTTGAGCGCCTCGGCCATCATCTGCTTGGCCTTGGGCACCTCGGCCTTGCGCTGCGGGTCCATGTAGATGGCCCACGCGCAGGCGGCGAGGTACAGGGCCTTCGGGTCGGCGCTGTAGGCCCGCTCGAAGTGCTCGACCGCGGCCGCGAAGTCCCGCTTGCGGAAGAAGACCTCGCCCATCTTGAAGAGGTCGTTCGGGTCCACGCCACCGGGCCGGGGGGCGCTCTGCGTGGGCACCTTGGAGCGCAGCTCCTGGAGGTAGGCCGCGCGCTTCGCGTCGTCGTAGAGGACCTCGTAGGCCTCGCGGATGGCCTCGAAGACGGCGGTCATCTTGGGCGCGAGCGCGGAGAGGGCTGGAGGCAGGCGGTCCGGATGGAAGCGCTTGGCGAGCGCGAGGAACGCCGTCTTCACCTGCTCGCGCTTCACCTCCGGGCCGATGGCCAGGCCGAGCGTGGTGAAGTGGTCCCGCTTCGCCTGCACGTCGGCGTAGCGCTGCTCGATGAGCTGGGCGAGCTGCTGCTCGTCGGGAGCGCTCGGGGCCGGCGCGCTGGGAGCGGGTCGCGCGGCCGCGGGCGAGGCCGCGGCGGGAGCGACTCCGGGGGCCGGGGCGGGACTGGCCGCGGGGGGCCCCAGGGTCTCCAGGGTGCGCTGGAGCAGGCGCTGGCGGCGCTGCTTCGAGGCCTCGTCGGTGGGCTCACCCACCAGATCGTCCTCGCCGAGGGCCAGCTCGTCCCAGTCCTCGGGCGGCTGGACCTGGCTGGCCTGGCCTGGGGTGGAGGGACGGGCCTCCGGAGCGGGCGCGGGTGCCGGAGCCGGGCGAGAAACCTCGGGGGTGGCCGGGACGCTGGCCTTCACCGTCGGCGCGACGGCGGGAGCACGGGCCTGGGGAACCTCGGTCTGGACGAGCGACTCCAGGTGGGCATCGACCTGCTGCAGCGCGGCCTCGAAAGAGGCGCTCATGTCGCCGGGAGCCTCGACGGAGGCGTTGGCCCGGTCGAAGGTGACGATGCGCCAGAGGTCGTCATCGCCCGTGGGGCGAGGTGCGTCCGGTCCCAGCCGGAGCGGCTGCATGGGCGCGGGGGCGGGCGCATTGGCACGAGCCGACAGGTTCGGAGGAACGACACCCGCCGGGGCCGGCGCGGGGGCCGAGGGAGAACGGAGCCCCGGAGGCACGGCACCGGCCGGCGCGGGAGCCGAGGGAGAGCGGAGCCCCGGAGGCACGGCGGCCCGAGGCGGCACCGCGGGCTGCGGGCGGGCAGCCGACGGGGGAGCGACGGGTGCGGCGACGACGGGGGCCACGGGCGCGGAAGGCTCGGGGGTCGAGAACTCGACCCAGAAGTCCTGGTCGCCACCCGGCTGGCTCGCCGGTGCCGGGGAGACAGGGGCCGAGGGCGCGGTCACTCCCGGCGTGGCGGCCACCAGAACGTCCGCTTCTGGCCCGGTGGGGAGAGCGTCGATGAGCCACGACTCGGGAGCAGCGGCCCCGGCCCGCCGCATCGCGTCCTCCATGTCCTGCATCTGCGCGGCATTGGCCTGTTCGCGTGCGTGCTGGAGCGCGGCCGTATCGTCCTGCGAGGGCAGCTCCGCGCTGCCCGGGCTTCCGGCCAGTTCCAGCGCGCCAGGGTTCCCAGGCGTATCGCTCGGGAATGCGTCGAACCAGACCTCGGAGGAAGACGCGACCTCGGCGAGGGAGGCCTCGTCCTGGGCTCCGGGCTTCGTTCCCGCTGCAGGAGCGACGGGTACATCGGCGAACTGGCCGGCCTCGGGAGACGGGGAGTCGTCGATCGGCGAGGCGGTGAGGATCAGCTCCCCATCCTGCAACTCGGCCGACTCGGCGATGAAAGCCATATCCGAGAGCTGGGACACCTCGGCGGGACGCCGCTGCTCGGCGAGGCGCCGCGCCTCGGCACGACGCTTCTCCTCCGCGAGACGCGCCTCCTCGGCGATCCGCTGCTCTTCGGCCAGACGTGCGGCTTCAGCGAGACGAGCCTCTTCCGCGAGACGAGCCGCCTCGGCAAGACGCACCTCCTCCGCGCGACGGGCCTCCTCCGCCAGTCGAGCTTCCTCAGCGCGACGGGCCTCCTCCGCAAGGCGAGCCTCTTCGGCGCGACGAGCCTCTTCGGCGAGACGAGCCTCTTCCGCCAGCCGGGCCGCCTCTGCGAGACGGGCCTCTTCTTCCGCTCGAAGACGAGCCTCTTCCGCCAAGCGGGCTTCCTCAGCCAACCGCGCCTCTTCGGCGCGACGAGCCTCTTCGGCGCGACGAGCCTCTTCCGCCAGGCGGGCTTCTTCAGCCAGCCGCGCCTCTTCGGCGCGACGAGCCTCTTCCGCCAAGCGGGCTTCTTCGGCGCGACGAGCCTCTTCCGCCAGGCGGGCTTCTTCAACGAGCCGTGCCTCTTCGGCACGACGAGCCTCTTCCGCCAAGCGGGCCTCTTCTGCCAAGCGGGCTTCCTCAGCCAGCCGCGCCTCTTCGGCGAGGCGGGCCTCCTCAGCCAGCCGTGCCTCTTCGGCACGACGAGCCTCTTCCGCCAAGCGGGCTACCTCTGCGAGACGGGCCTCTTCTTCTGCTCGACGACGAGCCTCTTCGGCGAGGCGGGCCTCCTCAGCCAGCCGCGCCTCTTCGGCGAGTCGAGCCTCTTCGGCGCGACGAGCCTCCTCAGCCAGCCGCGCCTCTTCGGCCAGCCGCGCCTCTTCTTCAGCCCGAAGACGAGCCTCTTCGGCGAGCCGAGCCTCCTCAGCCAGTCGCGCCTCTTCTTCAGCCCGAAGACGAGCCTCTTCCGCCAAGCGGGCTTCTTCAGCCAGCCGAGCCTCTTCGGCGCGACGAGCCTCCTCAGCCAGCCGCGCCTCTTCTTCAGCCCGAAGACGAGCCTCTTCAGCGAGGCGGGCTTCCTCAGCCAGCCGAGCCTCTTCCGCGAGCCGAGCCTCTTCGGCCAGTCGCGCCTCTTCCGCGAGGCGGGCCGCCTCTGCGAGTCGGGCCTCTTCCGCCAAGCGGGCTTCTTCCGCGAGCCGCGCCTCTTCGGCGAGGCGGGCTTCCTCCGCGCGGCGCGCCTCTTCTTCTGCCCGAAGACGAGCCTCCTCTGCGAGTCGAGCCTCCTCTGCACGACGGGCTTCTTCAGCCAGCCGAACCTCTTCGGCGAGGCGGGCTTCCTCCGCGCGGCGCGCCTCTTCTTCCGCCCGAAGACGAGCCTCCTCTGCGAGTCGAGCCTCCTCTGCACGACGGGCTTCTTCAGCTAGCCGCGCCTCTTCGGCCAGCCGCGCCTCCTCTTCAGCCCGACGACGAGCCTCTTCCGCCAAGCGAGCCTCTTCGGCTAGTCGGGCTTCCTCGGCCAGCCTCTGCTCCTCAGCGATCCGAGCCTCTTCGGCGCGGCGAGTCTCCTCGGCCAGCCGGGCTTCCTCGGCACGGCGCGCCTCTTCTTCCGCCCGAAGACGAGCCTCCTCAGCGAGTCGAACCTCTTCCGCCTGACGGCGAGCCTCTTCCGCCAAGCGGGCTTCCTCAGCCAGTCGCGCCTCTTCAGCTCGAAGACGCGCCTCCTCGGCAAGACGAGCCTCTTCGGCCAGTCGCCGAGCTTCCTCTTCAGCTCGACGCCGAGCCTCTTCGGCGAGACGAGCCTCTTCGGCGAGGCGGGCCTCTTCCTCCGCTCGACGTCTGGCCTCTTCGGCGAGACGAGCCTCTTCCGCGAGACGAGCCTCTTCGGCCAGTCGCGCCTCTTCGGCGAGACGAGCCTCTTCGGCGAGGCGGGCCTCCTCGGCCAGTCGCGCCTCTTCCTCCGCTCGACGTCTGGCCTCTTCGGCGAGACGAGCCTCCTCCGCGAGGCGGGCCTCCTCAGCCAATCGCGCCTCTTCCTCTGCTCGGCGCCGTGCCTCTTCGGCGAGCCGGGCTTCCTCAGCCAGTCGCGCCTCTTCGGCCAGTCGCGCCTCTTCGGCCAGTCGCGCCTCTTCCGCGAGCCGGGCCTCCTCTTCAGCCCTGCGCCGTGCCTCTTCGGCGAGGCGCGCCTCCTCCGCAAGGCGCGCTTCCTCGGCAAGACGAGCCTCTTCGGCCAGTCGCCGAGCTTCCTCTTCAGCTCGACGCCGAGCCTCTTCGGCGAGGCGGGCCTCTTCCGCGAGACGAGCCTCTTCGGCCAGTCGCGCCTCTTCCGCGAGTCGAGCCTCTTCCGCGAGCCGGGCCTCCTCGTCAGCCCTGCGCCGTGCCTCTTCGGCGAGGCGCGCCTCCTCCGCAAGGCGCGCTTCGTC
>NZ_DASVSO010000171.1:0-12500 GCF_036388035.1 Archangium sp. | reverse complement strand
ATTGAATTTTGAAGAATTTTGAACCGGCATCGTCAGGGTCCGGCTAAGGAACTCCCGACTTCGCTGTTCAAGGTACCTTGGAATCGACTCACGCCGACTCTCTTGAGGTACCGCTTAGAATTGACTGCGGTTTCCGCAATCTGTCTTCTTGGGCTTGCTATTTGGTTTTCAAAGACCGAGCCGCTTGTTGCTCTCGCGACTGTGTGCTACCGTCCGTCTACTTCTCGGCTGCATCCCCTTCAACTTCGGGGGAGGCATTCTTTATTTCGAAGCGTTTCCGCTGTCAAGCGACCGTTGTCGCTTCGCTTCACCGCTTCGCCTCGTTTGGAAGCAACATCTCGCCGGAGCGCTTTGTTTCTTCTCTTTCGAGGGGGCGCGGAACCTACTTCGTTTCCGCCTTCCCTGTCAACCGACTTCGTCGACTCCTTCTTTCCCGTCGATTCGACTCTGTCGCCTTCGCGACGTCGCCGTTTCGAGGGGAGGCGGCTTCTACCACCGCCGCGTCAGGTGTCAACTCCGCTCGTTGACTTCGTATTTCGTCTGTCACTTCGCCTCGTCCGAGAGACCCGTCGCCGTTGCGACTTCGCTTTCCCGTCCAAGGGGCGCGGCTTCTACCACCGCCGCGTTGGGAGTCAACCGCTCATTCGAGCCTGTTGATTCCGCCCGCCATCAGCTTTTCCAGCCGCACTGGCGAGGCTCCCAGTATTTATGACCGCCTTTGGGACTTGTCAACCTCATCGACCCGTCCCCTCCGGTTCCGACCACCGCCGCCCGCACCTTCTGCTGCGGCGGCACCAGCCTTCGGTCTTATTGAGTCTCAAAAGAACAAGGCTCACTTCGCTGAAGTGTCACCGGTGTGACACCGCGCCGTGAGGTGAGGCCGCTTATCCACCAAGTGATCGGGCGGCGCAAGCCATTTCCCCTGCGCCTTCTCGTGCACCCCACCCGGACTCCTGGTCCTAGCGGCGGCAACACCATTCAGCCAGGCCCATCAGCGCCCGAGTGTAGCGGCATTGGGGACAACCGCCTCGGGCACTCGGGCCATTCCCGCAGGTCAGCGCCCTGAATCCGGGGTCCCGGGCTTCTCTAGATGGAGGTTCGACAGATCCACCCGCCCTCGTCGGCAGCGCTCGGCAATGACCACCGAGTGCAGATCCTGATAGGCGCGTTCAATGTCGTCGTTCACGAGGATGTAGTCGTATGTCGCGATCCCTCGCTCGATCTCCGAGCGGGCTGCCAGCATCCGGCGCCGGATGGTCTCCTCCGCATCCGTCCCACGCTCGCGCAGGCGCCGTCCGAGTTCCTCCAATGAGGGAGGCAACACGAAGGCGAGCACCGTATCGGGATGCTTGCGCTTGATGGCATACCCGCCCTGCACGTCGATGTCGAAGATGGCCACGCCCCTCTTGGCGCGGGCCTCGTCCACCACCGCCTGGGAGCTGCCGTAGAAGTGGCCGTGAACTTCCGCCCACTCGACGAACTCGCCGCGATTGATTCGCTCCTGGAAGGAGGCGACATCCACGAAGTGGTAGTCCACCCCGTCCTGCTCCCGTCCTCGGGGCTGGCGGGTGGTGACACTGATGGAGAAGATGGCGTCTGGCAGCTCGGCGAGCAGGCGGCGCGCCAAGGTGGTCTTCCCCGTACCCGAGGGCGCGGAGAGGACGAGCAGGATGCCGGGCTGGAGGGGCGTGGACTCGTTCATTCGACGTTCTGGACCTGTTCGCGGATGCGCTCGACTTCTGCCTTCATCGACACCACTCGCGCGGAGATCTCCGCGTGCTGGCTCTTGGACCCCGTGGTGTTCACCTCGCGGTGCAGCTCCTGCACCAGGAAGTCCATGCGGCGGCCCGCCGGCTCGTTGCTCGCCATGAGCTGACGGAACTGCTCAAGGTGACTCGCCAACCGGGTCATCTCCTCGGCGATGTCCGTCCGCTCGGCGAAAACAGCCACCTCCTGGGCGAGACGTTGCTCGTCCACGGAGATGCCTCGCGCCAGCTCGGCTACCCGCTCGGCCAGCCGCTGGCGGTACTCGTCCACCGAGCGCGGCGCCAGTTCGGCCACCTCGCGGCTCCAGCGCTCGATGAGCCCGAGCCGTGACTCCAGATCGGCCTGGAGCGCCTCGCCCTCCACACGGCGCATCTGCTCCAGCGCGGTGAGCGCTTGGTCCAGCGCCGCCTGCGCGGCCTTCGTGGCGGACTCCACGTCCGTGCCCCGCTCCTCGAGCCGCATCACGCCTGGCTGGCTCGCGACCTGGGACCAGGACACCTCGGCATGGACGCCAAGGGCCTCGGCTACCTCGCGGAAGGCCCGTGCGTACTCGCGCGCCAGCGCCGCGTCCACCACCGGTACCGTCCCAGCGGCCGTCGCCGTCTGCCGTTTGATGAAGACCTCCACCGAGCCACGGGCGAGCCGGTCCTTCACCTGCTTCACCACCGCCGACTCGAGCGCCGCCAGCTCCCTCGGGAGCCGTGCCTTTACCTCACAAAACTTGTGGTTGAGCGAGCGCAGCTCGACGGAGAACTCCTCGTCCCCTACGCGCGCGCGTCCCGCTCCAAACCCGGTCATGCTCTTCAGCATTGGGCGGTTGCTAGGCGCTTCCGGCCAACAGGTCAAGTCACCGGCGCGGATCCTCTCTGCTATGGTCCGCCGCTCGATGGTCTGGCACAAGCGGCTCGAGTTGTGGGCGAAGTTGGCACTCGCCCTGGTGGCATCCGCCCTCCTCTGGCGTCCCGGTCGGCGACGGAGGGCGGGGCAGCCTCTCCCCTCCCCCCGGCGCGTCCTCCTGGTTCGTATCGACAACCGGGTGGGTGAGGCCCTGCTCACCACCCCCCTGCTGAGCACCCTCAAGGCCTCCCGGCAACCCCCCGAGGTCCACGTCCTCGTCCACTCCAAGGTGGCCCGCGTCCTCGCCGGTCACCCGGAGGCCGATCGGATCATCCCCTTCGACCGGCGGCTGCTGTGGCTCGGGCCCCTCGCCCCCGGCATCCGTGCCCTGCGCCGTGAGCACTATGACGTCGTCGTCGACTGCGCCAACTGGTCCACGCCCTCCGTCACCTCCGCCCTCATCTCCCGGCTCGTGGGGCCCCGCTCCGTCGTCATCGGCCCGCGCATGTGGCCCGTCCACTACCTCCACTCGCTGTCCGTCCCCGCTCGCTCCGATACGACCCACGAGGCGCTCCAGCGCGTCCACCTGCTCTCTCCCCTCGTGGACGGTGCTCCCCGTGGGGAGCTGTCCTTCCGCACTCCCAACCTGAGCGAGACGTTCCGGGCCTGGCTCGAGGCTGGGGCCCACACGCCTCGCGCCGTCATCAACCCCGGCGGTCGCCTCGGCTGGCGCCGGATTCCTCCCGAGGCCTTCGCCGCCGCCGCTCGCGCCCTGATCGCCTCCGGGCGTACCCCCATCGTCACCTGGGGTCCCGGGGAGGAGGAGCTCGCTCGGACCGTGGTGGCCGCAGCTCCCGGCGCACAGCTCGCTCCGCCCACCAACATCGATGAGCTCGCCGCCCTCATGCGCGCCTCCGGGCTCACCGTCTGCAACAACACCGGCCCCATGCACCTGTCCGTCGCCACCGGGGCCCCCACTCTGGGCCTCTTCCTCCGCATGGACATGGAGCGCTGGGGGCATGCCTACCCGCCCCACCGCATGGTGGACCTGACTCCCGTCGTCGATTCGGGTGGGGACCTCGAGGCCCGCGTCTTCGAGGAGGTACGCGCCTACGCCGAGAGTCTCTCGGCTCGGGCTTCAGCTCGCTGAGGTCGGCAGCGGGCGCGCTTCGCCGGGCAACAGCACGGGCACTCCGTCTTGGATGGGGTACGCGAGATGGCAGTGCGGGCAGTGCAGCTCGGGCGGGTTGTTGATGAGCGGCCCCTTGCACCGGGGGCACGCCAACGTCGACAGCAGCCACTCGGGAAGCTGCATGGGCGCGCCTCCTACTTCGTCTCGCGCCGCTCCGACTGCAGCCGCTGCGCGAGCTCCGTCGTGCTGTGGTTCTTCGGATCCCCCGCCACCGCCACCCGCCCTCCGTAGGCTCGCACCTCGTCCGCTTCCGGAATCGAATCCGGCGTGTAGTCCGTCCCCTTCACATGCACGTCCGGCTTCAACGCCCGGATGATGCTCCGCACGTTCAGCTCGTCGAAGACCAGCACCCGATCCGTACACGCCAGCGCTGCCACCATCTCCGCTCGCTCTCCCTCGGGGATGTGTGGCCGGCCCGGCCCCTTGTACGCCCTCGTGGACGCGTCCGAATTCACCGCCACCACCAGGCAGTCCGCCAGCTCCTTCGCCCCCTCCAGGTAGCGCACGTGCCCCACGTGGATGAGATCGAAGACCCCGTTCGCCAGGGCCACCGTCTTCCCCTCCGCCCTCCAGCGCTCGCGCTGCTCCACCACCTGCGCCAGCTTCTGCACCTTGGTCACCGTGCTCACCGCGCCCCCCTCAGCTCGCCCAGCAGCTCGTCCCGCGCCACCGTCGCCGTCCCCAGCTTCTGCACCGCCAGAGAACCCGCCACGTTCGCCAGCCTCGCCGCGTCCCCGAAGCTTCCCCCGGCCGCCAACCCCAGCGACAGCGCCGCGATCACCGTGTCCCCCGCCCCCGTCACGTCCACCGCCTCCTTCGCGCCATGCACCGGAATCATGTCCACCCCGCCCTCCGCGTCGAAGAGCGTCATCCCGTGCCGGCCCCGCGTCACCAGCAGCGCCTTGCACTCCATGCGGCGCACCATCTCGCGCCCCGCCTCCACCAGCTCAGCCTCCGTGCGCAACGGCCGCCCCACCAGCGCTTGCAGCTCCGGCTCGTTGGGCTTGCACACCGTCACCCCGGTGAAGCTCGACAGCGCGTAGCGGCTGTCCACGCACACCGGCAGCCCGTCGGCCGCCAGCTGGCGCAGGGCTTCGCGCATCTCGTCTCCCACCACGCCCGCGCCGTAGTCCGACACCACCACCGCGTCCGCGTCCTTCGCCGCCTCCTCCACCCGCCGCACCAGCATCCGTCGCAGCTTCGGCGGCAACGGGCCCCGCTGCCCCCGGTCCAGGCGCAACATCTGCTGCCGCGTCGTGTTCACCCCGCCCGCCAGGATGCGCGTCTTCGTCTCCGTCTCCACCCCTCGCGCGCTCGCCGCGCTGAGCTGGATTCCGGCCTCGTCGAACAGCTTCCGCAGCGCCCGCCCCATCTCGTCCGCGCCCAACACCCCCACCGCCGTCACCTGCCCCGACAGCGCTCGCACGTTCGCCGCGACGTTCGCCCCGCCTCCCAGCTTCACCTCGGAGGCCTCGTGACGGACGATCAGCACCGGGGCCTCGCGGCTCACCCGGTCCGTCTGACCGTAGATGTAGTGGTCGGCGACCAGATCCCCTACCAGCAGCACCCTTCGGCGCGCGAAAGCCAGTGGAAGCTGGGCCAGGGTGGGAATCGCTCGGACGGGCAGGACAGCGGCAGCCATGGCGGCGCGTTGTCCCACAGCAGCACCCCGTCGACAAGCCGACCTTTGTCTACCCGAGCCCGAGCGCCCGCCGGAGGTGCGACTCCCCCTCGAGCACCTCTACCCCCAACCGCACCGTCCAGGCCTCGAAGTCTCGGGGCAGGCGCACCAGGTCCTTCTCCGTCGTCACCACCCGCGCTCCCAGGCTCGCGGCCCGGGCGGCGACCTCCTGGAGTTCCCTCGCGCTGAAGAGGTGATGGTCCGGGAAGAAGGCCGTGCCCCTCACCTCCGTTCCCAGCTCCCCCAGCGTCCGCAGGAAGCCCCCCGGCCGAGCAAGCCCCGCGAGCGCCAGCACCGGTTGTCCGGACAGCGTCTCGGTGGGGTGCTCGGCTCCCACTGGATCCACCCAGGCCGTGGGCCGATAGCGCGTCCGCACCCGGGGCGCTGGCAGGGAAGGCAGCTCCGGCCCGGGCGTCGTCGCGGCTCGCACCCAGATGAGCGTGGCACGGCTGAGTGCGGACAGCGGCTCGCGCAGGGGGCCTCGCGGCAGCATCCGGCCATTGCCGAAGCCCACCGCCTCATCCACCACCACCACATCCTCGTCCCTCGCCAGCTTCCGGTGCTGGAAGCCGTCGTCGAGCAGCACCACATTCAGGCCGAACTCGTCCCTCGCCCGGCGCGCCAACAGTCGCCGGTCCGCTCCCACCAGTAGCCTCGCCTCGGGACAGCGGCGTGCCAGCAGCAGCGGCTCGTCCCCCGCCTCCTCCACCGAGGGCAACGGCCCCTTCCCCGTGAAGGTCACCGGCTCCTTCGTGCCTCGCCCGTATCCCCTCGTGAGGATGCCTACCTTCCTCCCCTCCCTCACCAGCAGCTCCGCCAGGTACAGCACCGCCGGCGTCTTCCCCGTCCCTCCCACGTTCAGGTTGCCCACCGAGATGACTCGCAGCCCCTCCACCCGCTCGCCTCGCAGGACTCCCGCGTCATAGAGCGCCCCTCGGAGCCGCACCCCCGCCCCATAACCCCAGGCCGCCACCTCCAGGGGGGCCAGCAGCGCCCGCTGTCCCCACCGCTCCGGCCTCTCCGGGTAGAACACCCGCTCGATGGCCGTCGGAGCCTCCTGCCTCGGGGCCGGGGCACTCACCGTTCCGTCCTCGCCTGCTCGTACAGCGCGAGCACGTCCTCGGCGATCCTCGCGTTGCTCGGGTGCGCCACCAGGGCCCTCGCTCCCGACTCGGAGGCGGTCGCCACCGCCTCGGGTGTCGGCTCCTCCACCAGCACATCCGCCAGCGCTGGCAGGTTGCCCTCTCCCACCGCCACCACGCGCACCCCGCACGCCCTCGCCTGCGCCGCCGCCCTCGCGCTCCAGTCGTTGCCCAGGCCGAGCACCCACACCTCGTCCAGTGCTTGGAGCCAGCGCACGAAGGCCTCGCCCTGCTGGTACCCCGCGAAGGTGACCGACTCCTCCAGGCCCAGGCTCCGCACCTGCTGGCGCACCGGCTCCACCCGCTCTCCGTCTCCCACCAACACCAACCGCGCTCCGGCTTGCGTCCGGCGCAGCCTCGCGAACGCCTCCACCCCCAGCGTGTGCCGCCGCGAGGCCTGGAACGTCGACACCATTCCCACCAGTGGCGCGCCCGTCAGCCCCAGCTCCCGCCTCAGCGCCTCCCGGTCCCCCGCGGGCCGGAACCTCGGGTCCACCAGAGGTGGCAACACCCGCACCCGACGGCCCAACAGCCGGGTGATCACCGACGACGCCGGCACCGTGTACGCATCCGCGGAGGGCAAGGAGGCTCGCAGCGATCTCGGCGCATGCACCGAGCGGATCAGCACCGCCCCTCGCGGCCTCCCCCACCTCGCCACCAAGTGGTCGTGCGTGAAGTGCGAGTGCACCACGTCCACACTCCGCGCCCGCAGTCTGCGCAAGTCCCTCCACACCACCCACGGCGGAGACTTCACCGACAGCTCCAACCCTCCCACGTCCAGCAAACCCAGCGCCTCGAAACGCGGCACCGCCGGCTCCTCCGCCGCCACCTCCGTCCGGCGCCGGTCCACCGCCACCGTCACCTCGTGCCCCGCCTCGCGCTGCGCCAGCGCCAGCAGCGCCACGTTCTCCGCCGGGCCGCTCCAGAAGGGACTGGCGAGCAGGTGCACAATCCTCATGGGGTGAGCACTCGCGCCATGTGCTCCACGTTGCGCTGGCTCGCTCCGGAGATCTGCCCCACCGTCGCCCTCGCCAGCTCCCCCAGCGACGTCAACGTCTCCGGCTTCGCCAGCAGCTCCGACAGCACCCGGTACAGGTGCTCCGCGTCGTTCACCTGGATGCCTCCCCTCCCCACCAGCACCTGCACGCTGTCCCGGAAGTTCTCCATGTGCGGACCGAACAGCACCGGCTTCCCCTGCCCCGCGGGCTCCAGGATGTTCTGCCCTCCGCGCTTCGTGAACGAGCCCCCCACGAACACCAGCGTCGCCAAGCGGTACGCCCTCGACAGCTCGCCAATCGTGTCCAGCACCACCACCCGCGCCCCCTCTGGATTGCCCTGCGAGCGCAGTCCCACGCCCAGACCCTGCTCCTTCGCCAGCGCGACGATCCTCGCCGCCCGCTCGATGTACCGCGGAGCGATCACCAACCGCAGTTCCGGGTGCTCCTCCAACAACCGGCGGTAGACCCCCAGGAGGTGCTCCTCCTCGCCCTCGTGCGTACTGCCGGCGATCCACACCCGATCCCCCACTTTCAGCCCCAACGCGCTCCGCAGCGCCTCGTCCTCCTGCCCCGCCGCGGCCGCCGCCAAGGCGTCGAACTTCGTGTTCCCCGTCATGAACACCCGCTCGCGCGGCGCCCCCAGCCCCAACACCCGCTCAGCCTCGTCCTCCCCTCGCATCAGGAACAGATCCATCCGCCGCAGCGGGTTGCCGATGAGCGAGAACAACAGTCGGTACTTCCCCTGGTGCGCCGGCGAGAAGCGCCCGTTCGTCAGCGCCACGCGCACTCCCGCCCCGCTCGCCGCATGGATGAGGTTGGGCCAGATCTCCGTGTACTCGAGCACCAGCAGGTCCGGCTGGATGGCCCGCACCGCCCGGCGCGTGGCACCCCACAGGTCGTACGGCGCGTACACCACCGCGTCCACGTGCTTCGCCAGCCGCTCGCGCCCCATCATGTAGCCCGAGTTCGTCATCGTGGAGAGGACGATCCGGCACCCGGGGAAGCGCTCGCGCAGCGGGCCGAACATCGGCGAGAGCGCCAGCAGATCTCCCGCGCTCGCCCCGTGCAGCCAGAGCGTCGGGCCCGGCCCTCGCGGCGGCAGCTCTCCCTCCGCGTAGAAACCGAGCCGCTGCCGCAGCCCGTGCCGCGTCTTGCGGTGCAGCGACAGCACCGGGAAGAGCACGGCGAAGAGCAGATAGCTGGCGAGGACGTAGAGGAGGCGCATGGACCGGGCCGCCCTCTACCAGATGCCGACGCTCCCGGCAGCACACGCCACGACTCCCTCCCACCCTCACCCGCACAAACCCTACAACGTCGCTTTTTCTTGCTTTCTGTGAAAACACAAAAGACGGAATTTGTCCGTATTCCTTGAAATTGTCGGACTCATTTGGCACACTGCTTCCCGTCTCTGAGGCACAGAGAACAGGACAGGAGGCAGCACAGTGGAGAATCGAATCCGCGGAGTCATTGGAGTGGCGGCGCTGTCGATGATGATGAGCGCCTGCACCGAGGGCAGCACGCCCGCAGGTGACAAGCCGCAAGGCATCCGGACGCTGGCGTCCGCTCTTGGCAACACCGTCGTGGACGCGGACGAGGCCGGCGTTGCCCGGTTCATCGCCGGAGATCTGGGCTCCCTGCCCGAGGCCACCTCCGCCGAGGCCGCGCTCTCCGCGGACCTCTCCCCCGTCCTGGCGAGCATCGCGCCCCAGTTCCGGCTGGATGCGGCCAACCTGACCCTCAAGCGCGCCTACACGGACGCGCAGGGAGACCTCCACTACCGCTACGCCGTGCGCCACAACGGGCGGGCCATCCTCGGCGGCGAGCTGCTCCTGCACGCTCGCGGCGGGAAGATCTTCGCGGCCAACACCAACGTTCGCAGCGACCTGAAGGGCCCCGAGAAGGCGACCGTGGCCCCCGAGGCCGCGCTCTCCGCGGCGGAGCAGGACCGCGAGGCGCCCCAGTCGGCCCGCGTCGCGGGCGAGCCGGAGCTCGTCTACTACCGCGCTGGCGAGAAGCTCCTCCTGGTGTACGAGGTCCGTCAGTCCGGTGAGCAGGCCGACGGCACCCCGGTGGACGACTCGGTGCTGGTGAACGCCGAGGACGGCTCGGTCGTCGAGCGCATCCCGCACATCCACACCGCCCTCGACCGCAAGGTGTACGACGGCAAGACGCTCACCACGCTGCCGGGCACCCTGGCCCGCCTCGAGGGCAGCGCGCCCGTGGCCGACCCGGTCATCAACACCAGCTACGACCACCTCGGCACCGTCTACAACTGCTACCAGAGCCTGTTCGGCCGCGACTCCATCAACAACGGGGGCGCCACGCTCATCAGCACGGTGCACCACCGCGTCAAGTACGTGAACGCCTTCTGGAACGGCACCCAGATGGTGTACGGCGACGGCGACAACGTCACCGCCTCCAACCTGGCCAACTCGCTGGACGTCACCGCCCACGAGCTGACCCACGCCGTGACCGACTACGAGTCGGACCTCATCTACTCGGGTGAGTCCGGCGGCCTCAACGAGTCCATGTCCGACATCTTCGGCGCCGTGTGCGAGTGGTACGGCGACGGTAAGGTCGTCAGCCCGAAGCTCTGGCTCATCGGTGACGACGTGTGGACGCCGGCCACCCCGGGCGACGCCCTGCGCTACATGGCCCGTCCGACCCAGGACGGCGTGTCGCTGGACTACTTCCCCGACTACGCCTCCGGCGTGGACGTGCACTACAGCTCGGGCATCTCCAACCTCGCCTTCTACCTGCTGAGCGAGGGCGGCACGCACCCGCGCGCCAAGACGAGCACGGTCGTGGCGGGCATCGGCATCGAGAAGGCCGCGCGCATCTTCTACAAGGCCAACGTCGACCTGATGACGCCGAGCACCACGTTCGAGCAGGCGAAGATCGCCACCGAGCAGGCCGCGCAGCAGCTCGGCTACGACGCGGCCACCATCGCCTCCGTCTCCAACGCCTGGAAGGCCGTGGGCGTGGGCGTGCCCGTCCCCCCTCCGGTCAACGTCCCGGTCGAGAAGAACACGCCGGTGTCCAATGTCTCCGGTGCCCGCGGCTCCAAGCAGTACTTCAGCTTCAAGGTGCCCGAGGGTGCGTATGACCTGACGGTCTCCATCGCTGGTGGCACGGGCGACGCGGACATGTACGTGCGCTTCGGCAACGCGCCGACCACCACGCAGTACGACTGCCGTCCCTACAAGTCCGGCAACGCCGAGTCGTGCACCTTCGCCGCTCCGGCTCAGGGCACCTGGTACGCGATGCTCAACGGCTTCAGCGCCTACTCGGGCGTGACGTTCTCGGTGACCTGGAAGGGCGGCTACGTCCCCATCGAGGGCGGCGTGCAGCTCGACGGCCTCTCCGGTGTGCCGGGCTCGGATCAGGTGTACAAGCTCGTGGTTCCCGCCCGCGCTGGCGGCGACACCAACAACGTCCACGTGCGCGTCTTCAACGGCACGGGCAACGCCGACATCTACGTGCAGCAGGGCTCGGCTCCGTCCCTGTTCGAGTACGAGTGCCGCAGCGTGAAGGAGGGCAACACCGAGGGCTGCAACCTCAACAACGTGCGCCCCGGCACCTACTACATCAAGGTGTTCGGCGCGAAGGGCGGCTACCAGAACCTCTCCCTGGTCGGCACCCACGACTGAGACTCACCCTCGGGTGACCTGGGGCTCCGCGCCGATGCTGGACAGCGCGGCGCTCCCAACCTGATGGGGCAGTGACAAGGACGGCTGCTCTCGCGAACGCGGGGGCGGCCGTTCGCCTTTGCGGGGCACGGCTCAGCGGCCCTCGTTGCGCCTCGGCAGCACCCGCACCGGGCTCGGGACGAGCCACGGCTTCCACTCCGAGCCGAAGAAGCGCCCCGGCGCGCGGACCCACGCCTCCACCTGCACCGCCCCCTCCTCCACCAGCTCCACCGTCCTGCCATCCGCGCCCAGCCGTCCCGCGCCTCGCACCTCGAGGCGCACCACGTCCTCGGCATACGGCGGCAGGCGCACGGTGAGCACGTCGCCCACGTGGGCCTCCCGGCGCTCCGCGTCCAGGCCCTCCAGCACGAAGCCCTCGGGCTCGCCCAGTGCCCGGAAGGCACAGAGGGCCCGGCCACTGGCGAGTCCCTTCACCACCCGCTCGGCGGCGGCCCGTGGATCCTCCGGCAGCGTCTCCGGGCCCACTCCCTCCACGGGCGGCAGGTACATCGCCAGCGCCTGGAAGACGTCCTCATAAGGTGGCAGCCCGTGCGCGTCATGCGAGCACAGGGCTACCCGCGGCTTCTCCCGCGCGAGCTCCAACAGCCGCGCCGTGGCCTCGGGTTGCGGCTCGACGAGCAGCATCACCCCATGCAGCGGCTGGCCGAAGAAGGCGCCCACCGCGGGCAGCAACCGACGGAATGGGTGGCGCAGCGCGTCCCGGAAGAACGTGTCCGCCGAGTAGAGCTCGAAGCCGTCCGCCCGCCGCGTGGCCTCGGGGTGGCGCCAGGGGTTGCGCTCCTGCACCGGGTGGGCGAGCACGCTCACCCCTCCCGCCTTCTCCACCGCTGCCTCGGCCTCGCCTCCGTCCATCCACGGACGAAAGCCCTCCAGCGGGCGCTGCATGCCAAAAGCCACCAGGTGGCCATGGTCCGTCGAGAGCTCCACGCCCGGCACCAGTAGCACCCCGTCCACATAGGCCGGCTCGCGAGGGGAGTCATTGTGGTCCGTGAGCACCACGAAGCGCAGGCCCGCCGCCCTCGCCGCCGCGGCCACCTCCTCCACCGTGCCCCGCCCGTCCGAGCCCGTGGTGTGCACGTGGAAGGCCCCACGCACCCACCCGAGGGCGTCCGCGCGAGTCGGTATCACCGGGTACTCGGCATACGTGGCCGACAGGGTGAAGAACCCCGCCAC
>NZ_DASVSO010000170.1:0-2640 GCF_036388035.1 Archangium sp. | reverse complement strand
ATCGCTACGGAAAGGCACTCAACAGGGACCACCCCGAGGGGCGAGGGCTGGTGGGGCTGGTGGCCACGCTCGAGACGCAGCAGACGGCGCGCGAGCGCCAGGGCCTGTACGGAGGCCCGGGCCAGTCCATCACCGAGGACGAGCGCGAGCTGGTGTACGCCCAGATTGGCTTCGTGAACGCCCTGCGCTGCCACCTGCGCCAGCAGGATCCCTTTCCGGAGATCACCCCTTTCTTCCGCGCCAGCGTGCTGGAGGCACTGCGCGAGGAGAAGAACGTGCCCTCGGCCATCCTCACCTGGGTGGCCACCCGGCTGCGCCGCGTCTACGGCCAGCACCAGGGCCCGGACGACGTGTTCCGCCTGGTGATGTTCGACCGGACCCTCACGGACCTGACGAACATCCTCGGGGCCTGCGAGCGCATCAAGAACACCCCCATCCCGCTCCAGTACGACGTCCTGCCGCGCGCCATGGTGCGCGCCTACCTGGGCATCCTCCCGCTCGGGGTGGTGGCGGACCTGGCCTGGCTCACCCCCTTCGTCACCGCCATCATCGCCTTCCTCTTCATCGCCATGGACGCGGTGGGCCGTGACGTGGAGACGCCCTTCGAGGATGGGGTCAGCGACACGCCCATGACGGCGCTCTGCCGCACCATCGAGATCAACCTGCGGCAGATGCTCGGGGAGACCGAGCTGCCCTCCCCGCTGCAACCGGTGGATGGGTTGCTCTACTAGGCTGTATTTCCCGAATGAATTCTGTTAAAAACGGCATTCCTACCGTTCCATGGAAGCCGAGGATTCAATGCAATCACAGGGCGGCGCTTCTCGAGGGTTCACAGGTACGCGGCGGCTCCTCGCCGCCCTCGCCGTATTGACACTGGCGGGTTCCGCGCAGGCGCAGGAGGGCGGTGAGGCCATCCAGGCCGTCCGCGTCTCGTCTCGGCAGTGGCTGGCGATCGACGCCGCGCAGACCCGGGGCGAATTGGATTCCTACCAGCACTCGCTGGGCGTGGTGCCCGTGCCCGAGTCACCCGACGCCGTGCGCGAGCCCATCGCGAGCGAGACCTTCGCCCAGGCCGATGTGCTGCTGGTGGAGGCGCCCGCCGAGGCCGTCTCGAAGCTGCAGAACGGTGGCTCCCTCCGGGAGGTGCTCGCGTCCGTGCTCGGTGGGAGCGATGCGCGCCTCGCACCCGCGGGGGCTCCGGAAGAGGAGCCCAAGCCCACCGAGCACCAGCTCGCGCTGTTGCTCCCGGCGGGCTCGCTGGCGGGCTCCTTCGCCCCAGGGCAGGAGATCTCCGTCGAGCGCCTGCTCGCACTGGACCCCCGGCTCGTCCTCGATGTGCGGCCGGAGAGCCCGTGCGCGGACAAGTGCGACCTGACCATCGAGCAGGTGGAGCTCGCGCCCACGCGGCTCGACAGTCCCGTGAGCCTCCCGCCGCCGGACGCGGTGGCCAGCGGACAGGCTCCCGAGGGCGGCGCGGCCCCCCTGCGCAAGCTGGGCGGTCCGAGCTTCCAGCAAGCGCTGGGTGAGGACGGCACGCTGCGCTTCCACGCCCAGGTGGGCGGCAGCGGCGACATCTACCGGTGGGTGCTGACGAGCAGCAACGGCGAGCGCTGGCTCGTGGGAGACACGGTGCGGGCGCAGGCCGTGAACTTCACCCTGCCCGATGCCGCCAGCCTGGACACCTCGTACCAGCTGGAGACGCTCGTCTACTCCTGGAATCCCGAGCAGCTCCGGTGGTCCACCCTCCGGGAAATCCAGCCGTGGCCGGGGCCGGGGACGGGGTGGCCGGGCCCGCAGATCGACCACACCTACGACGTGGGCGTCATTCAGGGCCAGTACTGCGACAACTGGGGTTCCTCGTATGGCAATGCCACCCTCTACATGGATGACGAGGACCGGAGGAACGCGAACAACCGCTGGGGCTGGATTGGAGCGACCCGCAGCACCGACAACACCCAGCTCTTCTTCTGCCGGGTGGATGGCAGGATCTTCAAGCCCCTGTCCACGGTCAACGACACGAGGAACCACTACGCCGTCGTGAAGTTGGGCAGCCAGTGCCCCAATGGCTCGGAGACGTTCGTCCGTCACTTCGACAACGAGGACAACAACAACAAGAACTGGGCCAACATGCCCTCGGGTGGCTCCCATGTCCTCAACCGGAACACCACCCTGCACTTCTGCCTGTTCCGGAATGGGAGCAACACCATGAGCGGCTTCCCCAACCTGAACTACACCTACGGGGTCTTCGCCGCGCCGGGCTTCTACAAGGCGCTGTCGACGGGCGGCATCTACACGGATGACGAGGACAACAATAACGCCAATTCCTACCAGGCGTGGGGCAACAACACGATGACGGATGCCATGCGGATCATCTCCGGGGGCAACAACACCACCCTCAACATGGTCAAGGTGAAGTAGCCCCGCGGGAAAAAGCAAGGCGCTCGCCGGCTCCTTGGAGAGTTCAACCGGCGAGCGCCCTGCCGCACCGTGGACGCACGGTGCGTGAAATTCTCTCTACTTCGAAGCTTCGTCGGATTGCACGTCGAACGAGCCGCTGACGGTGCTCACGTCGACATCGTGCTCGCCGTTGCCGTACTTCTGCTCGGTCGAGCCGAGGCTCACCCCGCGCCCGTTGAAGCG
>NZ_DASVSO010000169.1:0-2082 GCF_036388035.1 Archangium sp. | reverse complement strand
CGGTACACCACTTCTAGTCGACTAGAAGTGGTGTACCGGCCCGCGTCAGAGGGCGCCGGGGGGTGAGGCGGAGGCCTCCGTCTCCAGCTCCTCCTCCTCGGCGGCCAGGGCGGCCTCGTCGGAGGTGGCATCCAGGGTGCTCTTCTCCCGCGACAGCAGCTGGATGGCGCGCTCCTGGAACTCCTCGGGCACCATGATCACCCACCAGGGCTCCAGCGCCCCCGTGGTGAGCACATCCACCGTGCCCGTGCGCCGGGGCCGCGAGAAGACGGGGATGCGTTCCTTTTCCAACAACGCGACGAAGTCATCCGCCGTGAGCGGATCCTCCGCCGTGGCCGCCCGGACGAACTTCTGCGTGTCCTGCTCCCGGGTCAACGCGACATGGTGCTGACGCATCGTCTCCGCGTCCACCAGGGCGTTTCCCGGACAGTCCGCACACTCCTTCACGCCGTCCTGGTATTCGGAACCGCACTGCATGCAATACTTCATCGTGCCCTCCCTCCAGGAACATCACCCTGGCAACCAGGCTCGAAGTTAGCACGCGCCCCTTCAGTGCCTGGCTGCTTCCCCGAGACTTCCGACAGCGGCTGACAACCGTTCGACATCAATGGGCTTGCGCAGCACCACGTCGCAACAGTCGGACTCCACGTCGGTATAGCCGGAGACGAGGATGACGCCGGCCTTGGGCTGGCGGGTCTTCACCTCGTGGGCGAGCGCGGTGCCACACATCCCGGGTAGGGACTCGTCGGTGATGACCACGTCGGGGTGATCATCCTCGAACGCCCTCAGCCCCGCGGGACCGTCTGGCGCCGTGATGACGTCGAAGTCCGCCTCGAGGATTTCCGCGAGGAGTTCCCGGCTGTCGCCGTCATCCTCGACCAGCAACACCTTGATTCGCTCTCCCATGCGACTACAGGAACGCGGAGGGCGCGCCGAATCGTCCGCGCCGGCCCAACGCTCCGTCCCTGGCCTGGAGGGCGAGCGAGGGGACGAGCCCCATCGCCGCTCACCGAATGCTTCCGGGCTGACCATCTTCAGGGCTCAAGGGAGGTGACGCCATGAAGGTGTTGATGCGAGGAGTCCATCTGACGTTGACGGACTCGCTGCGGGACTACGTGACGCAGCATCTGGTGGAGCCCCTCGTCAAGTACATCGACGACGAGGCGACCGAGATCGATATCGCCCTGGTGGACATCAACGGTCCCAAGGGTGGCGTGGACCAGGAGTGCCGGGTGACGGTGCGGATGCCCGGCTTCTCGGGCATGCACGTCACGGAGACGGCGGAGACGATGTTCAACGCCATCGACACGGCGCGTGACACGCTGGAGAAGGTGGTGACGCGCACCATCGAGAAGCGCCGGGAGGCGAGCAGCCAGGGCCTCCCCGAGGACGTCCGCTTCTAGTGGACAAAAAGGAGCCCGGAGACCCCTCGGCGGGTGTCCGGGCTCCCAGGCGGGCCCTCCCGGTTTCTTGCTGGCCCCGAGCGGTGGACGCTATAAGCGAAACCCTCCACCCCCGGGCTAAAGGACGGCGATGGTCCGCCTCAAGTTCTTCCTCTTCGCACTCCTGGTCCTCGGACTCGGAGTGGCTCACCTTCCCCTGGTGTCGGGCCCGCTGAGTGCTCGCGCCACGGAGGGGGCACCCGCCCAGGCCGCGGCCGCCATCTCCGAGGTGGCCCGGGCCCTCGAGGCGCGCCGGCCGCTCGTGCAGACCCTGGCGCTGAAGCTGGCCGCGAGCCCGGAGGTAGCCACCGCCGTGCAGCCCCGGGTGGTGCCCCTGCCCAAGGGCAAGGGCATCCGCATCGAGGAGCCTCCCATCGAGGAGCGCTTCTCCGGCCTGCGCGCCGCCGCCAAGGGCCTCGTGCCCGAGGTGCTCCAGGGCTCCGTCGTCCTCGCGCTCGTCACCCATGACGCCGCGCTGTACGCGCGCGCCGACGGCGAGCCCGTCTCGGACGACAAGCTCAACGTGCAGGAGCTGCTGAAGGCCGGCGGCGAGGGCGTGCTGGTGGACGCGTTCGACGCGCCCCACGTCTTCTTCTCCGTGCCCGTGCTGTGGAATCCCGAGGGCAGCCAGTCGCAGGTG
>NZ_DASVSO010000168.1:0-9892 GCF_036388035.1 Archangium sp. | reverse complement strand
GCACTCGCATGGCTTTACAGGCTCTTGGCCGGGCGCGACCTTTCATGGGAAGTTCCGTTGGTCGGACCATGCATGTTTCATCCTCTTGACCTGCGCCTCTGACCCGAACGCATGAAACGTATCTTCGCCATCCTCCCGGTGATCCTGCTCGCGGTGGCCGCTTCAGCCTCGGCCCAGAGCCGGCCGCAGGCCCAGGTGTTCAACGAGTTCCAAGTCGCCATCGACACCAGGGACACCGCCTGGGCCGAGCGCCTGCTCGGCGAGGGGCTGGATCCGAACTGGCAGGACCCGCTCACCGGATGGACGCCGCTCCACGTCGCGGCGATCAACGGGCAGGGAACGGTCGTTCGTCGGCTGTTGGAGAGGGGCGCAGACCCGCGGCTGAAGAACAAGGTGGGGCGCACACCGATGGAGATGGCCCGAGACGCTGGACACACCGACATCGCGAAGCTCCTCTCCGGCTCTGTGGGCCCCGGTGCTGTGGCTCCTCCACGCCCGGCGCAGCCCAACCCTCCACTTCCACCGAACCGCCTCGCCACGCCTCAGCAGCCCACGAGCGCGCCGGCGACGGCCGGAGCAACACGCTGGCCGGCCTTCAAGACGTACAAAGTGGGCGACGAGGTGCAGTTCCTGGAGCCGACCGGCTGGAAGCCGGGCGTGATCAAGGAGGTCGGCCCGGAGGGAGACTCCTCCTCGAAGGACATCCCCCTGGGCGTGCGCAAGTACCTCATCTCGGGTACCCGCTGGCAGGGGGATGAGGATTGGTACGATTGGGGACTGGTCAGCGGACGCAGCCGGGAGCCGTTCTGGACCCGGTTCTTCGTGGGTGACTGGGAGCTCGGAGAGGTCATGGCCATGAACACGACCGTCAGCGGCGGCACGGAGACCACCGAGTACGCCTACGCGGCGGCCGACGAGAAGCTTCGTGTCAACGCCGCTGGCACGTACCAGTGGAGAACCCGCGACCGCAAGGTGATCCAAGGCCGCTGGGTGCCAGCGCCCGGCGGTCCGGGAATCGTCCTGAAGGCGGGGCACCGGGGTCTCGACTGGACGTTTCACAACCAGACGAGCGCAACAGACGAGAACGTCCGTGGGCTGGAAACCGCACGTCTGAACGCGGACGGACAGCTGGGGATTCGCGCCAAGCGTCCCTTGAGGCGCTGAGCGCCAGCCGTCTGACACGCCGAGACAATCTTGCCTCGCGGTTCAGCGCGTCAGCTCGCGCACCGCGTGGCCCAGCTCCGGCAGGATGAGCTGCTGCAGGCCGAGCCGTACCGCCTGCGGTGAGCCCGGGAGCGCGAAGAGGATCATCCCCTGGTACGTCCCCGCCGTGGCTCGCGACATCATCGCCGCGCTGCCAATCTCCTTGTACGACAGCGCCCGGAACAGCTCGCCGAAGCCCGGCAGCGTCTTCTCGAACAGGGCCTGCAGCGTCTCCACCGTGCTGTCCCGGCGGCCGATTCCCGTCCCACCGTTGAAGATCACCGCTCGCGCTCCCACCGCCTGCGCCTCCTTCAGCATCGCGCGGATGGCCTCGGGCTCGTCCTGGATGACGCGGTAGCCGCTCACCGAGTGCCCGTCCCCCTCCAGCAGCTCGCGCAGCACCCGCCCGCTCTCGTCCTTCGACTCGTCGCGGGTGTCCGAGCACGTCACCACGAACGCGCTCACGTGCACCGGCGCGTGCGACTTGTGCTCCGCCGCCGTCGCGGACCCGTGCTCATGCGCGTGGTCATGGGCATGCCCGTGGTCGTGGTGGTGGTCATGACCGTGGTGGTGGTCGTGCCCGTGGTGATGGTGGTGCCCGTGACCGTGCCCGTGGTCATGGTCGTCGTGGTCGTGTCCTTCGTGTGCCATCCCGGTCCTCCTCCTACACGTCCTTGTCGGACAGCTCGACCACCAGCTCGCCGTTCTCGACCTCGAGCTTCACCGTGGGCTGGTCATCGCACACGCCTGGCGAGGTCTCGTTCTTCCCCGAGTCCATGTCGAAGCCGACCTCGTGGCAGGGGCAGACGACCATGTTCCCCTCCAGGCGGCCCCCGGACAGCAGGCACCCCGCGTGGTTGCACCAGTCGTCGAGCCCCTTGTAGCGCCCGTTGATCCGCGCAACGCACAGGCTGCGCTTGCCCACCTCGTAGCCCCGCATTTCCTTCTCGGCGAAGTCCGCCGGTCCGAGCTTGATCTTCATCGGCTCCGTCTCTCGTAGCTCTCTGGAATCAACAACCCGGCGCCCTTCTATCCCGACAGGGCCGGGCCCGGGGAGGGCTTGCGGGGGGGGCCTGCTTTTCCGCTCGCCTGCACCCCCCTTTCGAGGGCATTAACTTCCTTCCGTGATGCCCCCCGACAAAGCAACCGTGGCCCAGGTCCTCCGGGACATCTCGCTCCTGCTCCAGATGAAGGGGGAGAACCCCTTCCGCGCCCGCGCCTACGACACCGCCGCCGACCGCATCACCGGCCTCGGCGAGGATCTCGGTGCCTTGGTCCGGGACGGACGCCTGCAGGATCTCCCGGGGATCGGCCAGGCGATCGCCGAGAAGGTCTCCGAGCTGGTCACCACCGGTAAGCTCGCCTACTACGACACCCTGCGTGCCGAGTTCCCTCCGGGCATCCTGGAGCTCGTCAAGGTGCCCGACCTGGGCCCGAAGAAGGCCCTCGTCCTCGCGCGCCAGCTCGGGGTGGACGGTGTCGACGCGCTGGAGAAGGCCTGCCGCGAGGGCCGCGTGCGCCAGCTCGCGGGCTTCGGCGAGAAGAGCGAGGCGAAGATCCTCGCCGGCGTCGAGCTGTATCGGCGCACCCGCAACCCCCGGCGCCTGCTCGGGGAGGCCCTGCCCGTGGCGGAGCGGCTCCTCGAATCCATCAAGGCCGCCCCTGGCGTGGTGCGTGCGAGCCTCGGGGGCAGCGTGCGCCGGCGCGCCGAGACCATCGGAGATGTGGACCTCATCGCCTCCGCGCCCGACGCTACCGCGGTGTTCGACGCGTTCTCCCGCGCTCCCGAGGTGGCCCACGTCATCGGCCGGGGCGAGAGCAAGTGCTCGGTGCGGCTGCACGAAAAGGATCTCCAAGTGGACCTGCGCGTCCTCCCGGACGAGGACTTCGCCACCGCCCTGCACCACTTCACCGGCTCCAAGGCCCACCACATGCGGCTGCGCGGGCTCGCCCACGAGCGGGGGCTGAAGATCTCCGAGTGGGGCGTCCACGACGCGGACGGCAAGAAGCTGCTCGTCCCCGACGAGGCCGCGCTCTATCGGCTGCTCGGCATGCAGTACATCCCGCCCGAGCTGCGCGAGGACACCGGGGAGATCGAGGCCGCGCTCGAGGGCCGGCTGCCCGAGGATCTCATCACGCTGGAGGACATCCAGGGTGCCGTCCACGCGCACAGCACCTGGTCCGACGGGAAGAACTCGCTGGAGGAGATGGCGCGGGCGGCGAAGGCGCTGGGGCTGAAGTACCTCACCGTCACCGAGCACAGTCAGGCCGCCATCTACGCCGGGGGTCTCAAGGAAGAAGACCTGCGCCGCCAGTGGGACGAGATCGACCGTGTCAACGAGACCGTCCAGGGCCTCCGGCTCCTCAAGGGCATCGAGGTGGACATCCTGGAGAGCGGCGCGCTCGACTATTCGGACGCGGTGCTGGAGAAGCTCGAGGTGGTCATCGGCTCCGTCCACGTGCGGCACGGCATGGACGAGGAGCAGATGACGCGCCGGGTGCTCCAGGCCTTCGAGAACCCGCACCTGCACATCCTCGGGCACGCCACGGGGCGTCTCATCCAGAGCCGAGACCCCTACCCGCTGCGGATGGAGGCGGTGCTCGACAAGGCGGCCGAGCGCGGCGTGGTGGTGGAGGTCAACGGCTCGCCGGCGCGGTTGGACCTCAAGACCGAGCACGTGCGCCAGGCCGTCCAGCGCGGGGTGACGCTGGTGGTGAGCTGCGACGCCCACAATACCCAGGGCCTGGGCAACCTGGCCTTCGCCGTGGCCACCGCGCGCCGGGGCTGGGCGCGCAAGGGGAGCATCCTCAACACCCTCCCCGCGGAACGCTTCGTGGACAGGCTCCGCAAGCTGCGAGTGGCCTGACGCGAGTCAGTTGGCTCGTCACCCGCTGAGGCATGACCTTCCCATGAGCCCCGTTCCGGGGTTTGCAGCACCCTCTGGGTATTCTTCTGAGCTGGCTACCCATCAAGGGATGGTCAGGGCCAAGAGGAATTCCCATGAAGCGATGTTGCACGGCCATGTTGATGGTGCTCCTCGTCGGGTGTGGTACTGCCTCGCGAGTCGTGCGCCTGGATACAGGCCGGACCGACCCCCTTGTCTTCACTCCACCCTCCGGCGCCGAGCCAGTGGAGGTGGACGACGACGCGTTCGAGGAAGCCGTGGCGACGCTTGCCCGGGACGTGCGACCTCCTGCTCGACCCCAAGAAGCCGCCCGGCGACTGTTCGAGGTTGAAGCACGGAGCGGTTCGTACACGTACGAGACACCCAGCCGCCGCATCACTCCGCACGAGCCGGGAGAGCTCTTGGAGGAGTCAATGGCGGCGGAGGTGGAGTTGACGCGCGCCTACCTGCGCTGGTGCGAGCGCACGGGTAGGCCCGGAGACTGTCTGCGCCTGTTGACGGAAGGCCCCACCGTCAACGGGGATGGCCGTTTCGCCCTGGCCCTCGCCCTGGCCAAGGGCGCCGTGCTGGACGAGATGCTGGAGGCGTTCAAGGACATGGCCGACCCCCATGCCATGGTGGCGGCGGTCCTCTGGACGTGGACGACGTACATGGTCCTCCTCTCCATTCCCGACGTGACGGTCTCCAAGGGCCTCGCGGCCGTCATGACCGCCACGCTTATTTCCTACGTGGGCATCGATACCTTCTGGGGCCTCGTCGTGGGCTTCAAGCGGCTGATGGACGAGGCGGACCGGGCCACCTCGTTCAACGAGCTGCGTGGGGCGGGCGAGCGCTACGGCAAGCTCATGGGCCGGAACGCAGCGCGAGCGTTCGCCATGCTGGCCATGGCGGCCATCGGCAACACGGCGCCGGGGCTGGCGACGACAGTGCCGAAACTGCCCGGATCGATGCAGGCGGCGGTGCAGGCGGAGACGCAGGTGGGCATCCACCTCACGGCAGTGGGAGAAGTGGAGACGATCGCCGTGAGTGCCGAGACCGTCACCATCGCCCTTGCTCCTGGGGCTGTGGCCATGACGGCCCGGGCCATGAGCAGTGCCGCTGCCAAGACTTCTCCCAATGGTTTCAGGGCATGGGGCTCATTCAGCGGCTTCAAGAAGGCCATGGGCTCGGCGGGCCTTGGGAAACAGTGGCACCACATCGTCGAGCAGACGCCGGGCAACGTAAAGCGATTCGGGGCCCATGCCGTTCACAACACCGACAACATTGTTCCGTTGGACAAGGCTATCCACACTCGTCTCAGCTCGCTTTACTCGTCCATTCAGGGAGATATCACCGGCTCGGCAACCCTGACTGTACGGCAGTGGTTGAGCACACAGTCCTATGAGGCACAACGCGAATTCGGGCTGATCGCCATCGAGAAAGTAATGAAGGGGTTCTGGTGATGAAGTTGGAGGAACTTGTCGAACAGTTCGCTCAAAACGTGGCCGCGCAGACCGACGCGATCTGGCGAGGAGACGCCAAGACCGGGAACAAGCACGCCAAGAAGTACGGCGCTGCGTTCGACAAGCTCCGGGATCACGGTGATGACGGGCGCGACGCACTGGCCGTGCTGTTCAAACACCCGCGCATGGATGTGCGTGTCATGGCCGCCGCGCATCTGCTCCGCCATCGGACGGACGAGGCCAAAGCGGTCTTGGAGGAGGCCGCCAAGGGCGAGGGGCTGGTCTCATTCAAAGCAGGGCAGGCGCTGAAGCGGTGGGAAGAAGGCACCTGGGCTCTTGACCCGGGGTAGCCACGCCCAGTGACACACCGTGGATTGACGCATCGACGGCCGATTCGTACACGAACCCCCGCGAGAACCTGACCCAGATGGTTTAGGCTCGCCGAGCCTTGTCGCACCGCCTGCTCGCACTCGTCCTCGCCCTGCTCGCCACCGGCGCCTCCGCCGAGGAGCGCCCGTCGCGCGCCGACCTGCAGCGGGCGCTGGCCCTGCATGAGCGCTCGGTGGTGCGGGTACGCGGGCCTCGCGAGGCGGGCCCGGGCATCATCGTGGGCGCCGAGGGCCAGGTGCTCACCTCCGTGCGCCACGTCAGCCTGGACGCCGCGCAGGTGGAGTACGACGGGCGGACGCTGCCGGCCACGGTGGTGCTCGCCAACGGGTCCCTGAAGGTCGCCGTCGTCGCCGCTCCGGCTGGCGACTACCCCGCGGCCCCCGTGCGCGTCTCCTCCGAGAGCCCCACGGGCCAGTGGCTCATCGGCATCGTCCGCGGGCGCGGCAAGCAGAAGGACAGGCCCGAGGCGGCCCTCGCGCGCAAGGCCCCCGAGCCCTTCATCGACGTGGACCTCGCCCTCCCCCCGGGCAGCCCCCTCTTCGACACGAATGGCCGGCTGGTGGCGGTGTCCGTCCAGCGCAAGGGCCGTGGCTGCCGGGCCCTGCCCCTGGAGTCCGTCAGACGGCAGCTCGCCGCCAGTCAGCAGGTGGCCACTCCGTGAGCACCTCGGCGGCCACGCCCTGGCGTCCCACGGCCGTGCAGGAGGTGGTGGGCCTGTGGGCGCTCGGCTTCCTGGGCATCATCATCGCCTTCCTCCTCTTCGGAGGCTCCGGCATCCCCAAGCTGGTGGCCACGGTGGGCTTCCTCTACCTGCCGCTCCTCGCCATGCGCTGGCGCGGCGAGGACTACCGCGACTACGGCCTCACCTCGCGCTACTGGCGGCAGGACGTGCGCCTCTTCCTGGGCGTGAGCCTGGTGGTGTTCCCCCTCTTCTTCGGGGCCTTCGCCCTGTGGACGGAGGTGCTGCCCCACCTGCCCCCGGAGCTGGCGCGCCTGCTGGCCCCCTTCCGAGGCCCCGCGCACTTCACCCCGCGCCTGCCGCCCCGCTTCGGCGAGTGGGTGGTGGACCAGCTCTTCGTCGTGGCCCTGCCCGAGGAGTTCTTCTACCGGGGCTACATGCAGGCGCGCCTGCGCGACGCGTGGCCCCAGGGCCGGCGCTTCCTCGGCGTCCGGCTGGGGCCCGCCTTCTGGCTGACGGCGGTGCTCTTCGCGCTCGGCCACCTCGCCATCTTCCAGGTGTGGCGCCTGTCCGTCTTCTTCCCCGCCCTGCTCTTCGGCTGGATGCGCGAGCGCACCGGCAGCGTGGTGGGCGCCGCCCTCTTCCACGCCGCCGCCAACCTCTTCGTGCGCTTCCTCGAGGCGTCCTTCTTCGGCGTCTGACTACGGCGTCAGGTGGCGCGCCTGCAGGTCCGCCGACACCGCCAGCGTGGTGCCCTCGGGCAGCTCCACCCAGCCCGCCGGGCGCTTCACGTGCGAGGCCACCACCACCGTGCGCCTGCGCCGGTGCGCCGCCACGCCCGGCTGCGTCTCGGGCGTGGTGGGCGTGATGCCGCACACCTCGCAGCTGTCCGTCCCCTCCAGCCGCGTGTAGTACAGCGGTTGGCCGCCCAGGCGCGTGGCCACCAGGATGAAGCCGTTGGTGGCGAAGAGGTTCACCGTGGAGGTGCGCGCGGCCCCCGCCTGCGCCGAGGCCTTCGACAGCGCCCGGGCCGTGTCCGCCAGCAGCCTGCCCGCTACCTCGGCCTCCAGGCGCGGGTCATCCGCGTGCCCCGTCTCCCACAGCCGCTGGAGGAAGCAGGCGAAGGCCACCTCACTGTCCGTCTCCCCACGGATCTGCCGCCGGAGGAAGTCCGGCACGGAGGCCAGCAGCGAGGCCCGCATGTCGGCGAAGCCGTGGAGCTCGCCCTGGTGCGCGAAGAGCCAGCGCCGCGAGCGGAAGGGCTGGGTGTTCTCCTCCAGCGACAACCCCACCGGCAGCCGCCGGGCATGGAAGAGCAGCGCCTCGGACTCGTGCCGGGGAGCGAGCGACTCCAGCGTCAAGTCCGCGTCGCGAGGGAACCGCTGGAGCAGGACGTCATCCTGGGAGTAGGCGCCGATGCCCACGGCATTGGACCGTCCCTCTCCCTGGAGAGCGACCTGCCCTTCCAGCCGATGCAGTTCGCACCGCACCAGGTTCGGATCGGATGTCAGGACGGCCAGCGCGACGGACATGCGGTACACCCCCTTGTTCACATCAATAGATAATGACGCCACCGGCCCCACTCAACCCAAGCTCGGTCCCCTGGTAAACCTCGCCAACCCCTTGAAAGGATTGGGGTTTACCCACACGGAACGTTTGACAGCCCGGATGCAAGGTGCCTAACATCCCGGCGCCTTCCCAAGGGTTGGGATTCTGACGGCCCTTCAGTTGCTACACCGGAGACGGAATGTCGGACGACATCGCGATCGGCATCGACCTGGGCACGTCCACCTCGTGCGTGTCGGTGATCGAGAACGGCCAACCGATCGTCATCCCCAATGAGTGGGGAGAGACGACCCACGCCTCGTGCGTGTCCTTCCTCGAGGACGGCTCGGTGCTGGTGGGCAACGCGGCCAAGCGCAACATCATCACCAACGCCGAGTCCACGGTGTACTCGGCCAAGCGCCTCATCGGGCGCTACTTCTTCTCCGACGAGGTGAAGAAGGCCCAGGCGGTGATGCCGTACAACATCGTCGAGGGCGACAACAACTCGGTGCGCATCGCCGTGCGGGGCGAGACGTACTCGCTGCCGGAGATCTCCGCGCTCGTCCTCAAGGAGATGAAGGCCGTCGCGGAGACGTACCTCGGCCGCGAGGTGACCAAGGCGGCCATCACCGTGCCCGCCTACTTCAACGACAACCAGCGTCAGGCCACCAAGGACGCGGGCCGCATCGCCGGGCTGGAGGTGCTGCGCATCCTCAACGAGCCCACCGCGGCGGCGCTCGCCTACGGCTTCGGCCGGGACGTCAGCCAGCGCGTGGTGGTGTACGACCTGGGCGGCGGCACCTTCGACGTCTCCATCCTGGAGATCGGCAAGGACGTCTTCGAGGTGCTCTCCACCGCCGGTGACACGTACCTGGGCGGCGACGACTTCGACGACCGCATCATGACGTGGCTGGCCGACGACTTCATGAAGCGCACGCGCCTGGATCTGCGGCAGAACAAGTTCTGCCTGCAGATGCTCAAGGACGCGGCCGAGCGGGCGAAGATCGACGTGGGCACCTACGGCAACGCCGAGGTCAACTGCCAGGGCATCTGCCAGGACGCCAATGGCCAGGTGTTGGACCTGACGGGCCGGCTCTCCCAGGACCAGTTCAACCGGATGGTGATGGACCTGGTGCAGCGGACCTTCAAGGTCTGCGACGAGGCCCTCCAGTCGGCGCGCATGACGGCGGCGGACATCGACGCGGTCATCCTGGTGGGTGGCCCCACGCGCCTGCCCATCATCCGCAACTCGGTGCGCCACTACTTCCAGAAGGAGCCCAAGGAGGGCATCAATCCGGACCAGGTGGTGGCCATGGGCGCGGCGCTGCAGGCCAACGCGCTGCTGGACTCCGCCACCGAGACCTTCCTGGTGGACGTGACGCCGCTGTCGCTGCGCATCGGCACGGTGGGCGGCTACACCGAGAAGATCATCGACAAGAACACCCCCGTGCCCATCGACCGCTCGAAGACCTTCACCACCAGCCGCGACGGGCAGGAGAAGGTGAAGATCCGCGTCTACCAGGGCGAGTCCAACCGGGCCGATGAGTGCGAGATGCTCGGCGAGTTCGAGTTCTCGGGCTTCCGCATCGGCTACCGGGGCGAGGTGAAGATCGACGTGACGTTCGAGATCAACACCGATGGCCTGGTGAACGTGTCGGCGATGGACCTGGACACGGGGCAGAAGACGTCCACCACCCTCACCATGTCCTCGGGCATGTCGGAGGCGG
>NZ_DASVSO010000167.1:0-5024 GCF_036388035.1 Archangium sp. | reverse complement strand
CGAGGAAGTCGCCCGCGGGCACGTTGGCCTGGATGAAGTTGACGAGGTTGCCCGCCTCGGTGTTGCGCACGGTGCTGCTCGCGGTGAGCAGGTGCACGCTCACCACCCAGAGATCCTTCGGGCCGGGGATATCGATGCGTGCCCAGGCATAATCACGGTCCGTCATGTACGAGTCGTCCCACTCGCCCGCGGCGAGGATGGGCCAGCGGCTGATGACGCCGTTCGGGATGTGCCCCCCACCCTCTCGGTAGTAGTAGAAGCTCGTGCCGAAGGTGCTATCGACATAGCCCCGGATGGCCGCGGCCGAGTTGTTGCCGTAGTTGAACTCCTGGATCATCACCACGTCCGGCTTGGTGCCCTGGAAGATGCGGGTGCCGTGGCCGGGGTCGTAACTCTGCAGGTTGCCGCTGGTGATGTTCGCCGCCATCAGCCGCACCCGCACGTCCGTGAGCGAGGCCCCGGCGGTGGAGACGTCCCCGTCCGACGAGGGCTCCCTCGGGTCCGCGGTGCCACCGCACGCGGCGAGGGCCAGGGTGAGCAACGGGACCAACAGCCAGGCCCTCGGGCCAGTCCGCGTCGAGGAAGGGGGGGGCTGGGACATACGAGACTTCCTGCCCGCGACGGCGGGCGCTGAAGGGGGACGACGGGCGCCATCATCGCCCATTTCGCCCCCCGTCGTCTCGCAGCCTCACGGTGAAATTCCAGCACGGAGCGCCGCGGCGGCGGAGAGTGCGACAAAGAGGTAGCGCAGCCCCTTGCCCAGCGTGACGAAGGCGACGAAGGGCCGCCAGCGCACCCCCACGAGGCCGGCGGCGAGCACGAATACATCTCCCACCACGGGCACCCAGGCGAAGACGAGCACGGGCGCGCCCCAGGTGGCCAGCCGCGCCTGGGCCCGCTCCAGCCGAGGCCCCTCCTGCTCCATCCGGCGCCGCACCCAGCGCCCCACCGGGCCGCCTCCGCCTCTCACCACCCAGCGCCCCAGCAGGTAGACGGTGAGGGCGCCGAGCACGTTGCCGCCGGTGGCCACCGCCACGGCTGGCGCCAGCGGCACCCCGCCGTAGACGAGCGCGGCCAGCACCGCCTCGGAGGGAGCGGCGAGGATGGAGCCGGCCACCACCGCCACGAGGAAGAGCCCCGGCAGGCCCCATTGGGCGAGTGTGGACGCATCAGGCATGGGCGGCGTCCACTTCAGGGCTCACGCCGCGGCGGCGTGGTCCAGCGAGCGCCAGGTGCCCAGCGCCCAGTCCTGCTCGTCCGGGTCATCGAAGCTGACGACGCACAGCGCCCGGTGCGCACCGGCCTCGCACAGCGCGGTGAGCCGACACTCGTCCGGCCCCAGTTGCAGCGTCGCCCGTCCACTCACCCGCTCGCCGTGGTGCTGGAACTCGTAGGGCAGCTCCTCCTCGGGCCCCGGCGCGATGCCCCCCACGTCCGCCAGCGGCACGAAGCGCACGCTGCGCCGGTGATCTCTCGCCACCCAGCTGCCGTCCGCGAGGCTCTGCTCGGCCAGCGAGCCCGGGATGCGAATCTCCCAGCCCTCGGGCAGCGTCACCTGCACCGCGCCCCGGCGATAGCCGATGAGCGGGCCCGACGGCGCCGCGGCGGCGCGCTCGGAGACCTTCTCCGCCAGCGTGCCCCCGATGCCGAGGAACCCCAGCACCTCCTGCCACTCCCGCCATGGGTAGGGCAGCGAGGGGTCCTCCCGCCACGCCAGCTCCAGCAGCCGGGCCACGTCGCGGAACAGGTGCCGCTCCTCCTCGAGCAGCGGCGGGCGCCACACCATGTCCGTCCAGATGCGGCTGAGCGCGCGGCCCAGCCGCGTCGAGGCCCCCAGGCCAGGCTCCCACCACGGGAAGATGTCCCGGCCGCGCAGCGGATCCTCGTGCACGGCCCGCACCCAGGCCTCGTCCCGAGGGCCCAGGGGCGTGAGCAGGGCCCCGGGGTATTCGAAGCCGTGCCCGGAGCGCAGCGACAACGTGGCCCCCGAGTTGCCGAACTTCCGGAAGTCCAGCACCCGCCCGGCCATGCCCGCCAGCCAGGCGAGCATGAGCGGGGCGATGTCGCTCGCATCCCCGCTGTGGAAGTACCCCGTGGGGTCCCCCACTCCGACGGTGGTGAGGGCCGGGTCCGCCCAGTCCACCTGGAGCGCCTCCCCCAGGGAATGCAGCAGATCGCACAGGTAGCGGTGGTAGCCGGGCCCCACCATAGAGGTGTTGGCCGAGACGACCACCCGGCCCTGCCCGGCGGCCACGATGGCCACCTCCTCGGCGGCCGGGTGCAGGCGCAGGTACAGGATGGGCCCCTGGGGACTGTCGGCGGTGCGCGAGCTCTCCAGCAGCTCCTCGGCGGCTTCGCGGACCCAGCGCTCCACCCGGCGCAACCACGGCCGAGGCGCCTCGGGTGCGGTGAGCTCGCCTCCGTACCAGCCCGGCAGCAGCAGCTTCACTCCCATGGCATCCTCTCCTCTCCGTCAGGCCGGGGGTCCATCCTCACGCAACGGGCGTCGGGAGCCGATTATGTCTCGGCGAGTGGGAGCAAGGGAGCAGCCGTCAGCTCCAACCGATGTCGTAGTCGACATCGAGCAGGGCCACCCGCCGCCCCTGCACCACGAGGTCGCGGGCCGTCGACTGCTCCAGTGCCGCGGTGAGGACGCCCTCGTTGTAGGCCACGGGCAGGAAGTCCCGGCGCGCCTTCAGTCGTGCCTGCCTCTCCCCCAGCTTCTCCACCGAACGATCGCCATAGCTGATCGACGCCCGGTAGGCGCTGGGGAAGCTGGCCAGCAGTCGGTGGGGATCCGTCCCGGCGAGCGCCATCATCGTCCTGCCCACGGTGGAGTGC
Organism: Archangium sp.; assembly: GCF_036388035.1. Taxonomy (GTDB): domain Bacteria; phylum Myxococcota; class Myxococcia; order Myxococcales; family Myxococcaceae; genus Archangium. The sequence continues at coordinate 2,183 of NZ_DASVSO010000167.1, read as the reverse complement.
AGGAAGTCCTCCGTGGCCCGCCGCCCGAGCTGGCGCATGACGGCGTCCCGTCCTCCGAGCCTCGGCCCGAGCAGGTCCGCCGCCGTGAAGAGGGCCTTGATGAAGTCCGCCACCGGGTAGCTGAAGAAGTCCACGAACCGCTTCTCGCCGGAGGCGGCGAAACACTTCGCCCGGGCCTCCTCGCCCCCGAGCGCGCGCACGGCTTCGAGCAGGCCGTTGAAGAACATGCCGCGACACGTGTCCATGGGCGTGGCGAGGGTGAGGAGTTGCTCCAATAGAGGCGCTGCGGGGACGGAGGTGGCGGGCATCGACACGGTGGGGGCTCCTGGCGGGGGGTCCAGCGAGTGCTCGGTCGTCCGCGAGATGCGGGGGGACCCGCATTAGAGCGCAAAACCCCACCTCCGGGGCTCAGGCGGTGCGAATGGCCGCGGCGGACTCCAGCCCCAGCTCCGAGACCGCCACCTCCCGCATGCGGAATTTCTGGATTTTTCCAGTCACCGTCATGGGGAACTCCTCCACGAACTTCCAGTAGCGGGGAATCTTGAAGGTGGAGATGCGGCCTGTGCAAAAGCGCACCAATTCCTCCTGGGTGAGGGTGGCGCCGGGCTTGGGCTTCACCCAGGCCATCACCTCCTCGCCGTATTTCTCGCTGGGCACGCCGATGACCTGGGCCTCGCTGACGGCGGGGTGGGTGTGGAGGAACTCCTCAATCTCGCGCGGGTACACGTTCTCCCCGCCGCGGATGATCATGTCCTTGATGCGGCCGACGATCTTCACGTAGCCGTCCTCATCCATGGTGGCGAGGTCGCCCGTGTGCATCCAGCCGGCCGCGTCGATGGACGTGCGGGTGGCCTCGGAGTTGTTCCAGTAGCCGAGCATCACGCTGTAGGCGCGCGTACACAGCTCGCCGGGCGTGCCACGGGGCACCACCGCGCCCGTGGCCGCGTCGACGATCTTCACCTCCACGTGCGGGTGGACGCGGCCCACGGTGGCCACGCGCTTGTCCAGCGGATCATCCAGCGCGCTCTGCGTGGACACGGGCGAGGTCTCCGTCATGCCGTAGCAGATGGTGACCTCGCGCATGTTCATGCGCGACTGGACCTTCTTCATCACCTCGATGGGGCACGGGGAGCCGGCCATGATGCCGGTGCGCAGGGTGGAGAAGTCGAACTCGCCGAAGCGCGGGTGGTCCAGCTCGGCGATGAACATGGTGGGCACGCCGTAGAGCGCGGTGCAGCGCTCGGCGCCCACCGTCCGCATCACCGCCAGGGCATCGAAGGCCTCGCCGGGAATCACCATGGTCGAGCCGTGGGAGGCGCAGGCCAGGTTGCCCATCACCATGCCGAAGCAGTGGTAGAAGGGCACGGGGATGCAGACGCGATCCTCGGGCCCGAGGCGCAGCCCCTCGCCCACGAAGAAGCCATTGTTGAGGACGTTGTGGTGGCTGAGCGTGGCGCCCTTGGGAAAGCCCGTGGTGCCGGACGTGTACTGGATGTTGATGGGGTCGTCGAACTGGAGCGAGGCCTCGCGGTCCGCCAGCGTGCGCTCGCTCACGTGGGTGCCATTCTTGAGGAGCAGCGCCCAGTCCTCGTCCAGCACCAGGGAGACGCGCAGCGCGGGGCAGTTGGGGCGCACCTCCTCCAGCATCTTGCGGTAGTCCGACTGGCGGAAGCCGCGCGAGAGCAGCAGCACGCTGGTGCCGGACTGCTTGAGTGCGTACTCCAACTCCGCCGTCTTGTAGGCGGGGTTGAGGTTCACGAGGATGGCCCCGATGCGCGCCGCGGCGAACTGGGCCACCACCCACTCGAAGCGGTTGGGGGACCAGAGGCCCACCCGGTCCCCCTTCTCCACGCCGAAGGCCAGCAGGCCCAGGGCCACCCGCGTCGTCTCGTCCCAGAGCTGGCGCCACGTGGCCCGGTAGCCCTGCGAGACGACGACGAGCGCCTCGCGGTCCGCGTAGCGCTCGACGGTGCGCCGCAGGTTCTGGCCAATGGTCTCCCCAAGCAGCGGGGTCGTGCTGGTGCCGTGGACGTAGGACGGAGCGGACATGCCGTGAATCCTTCCCGCCCGCCCTCGCCACGCGCAAGCCCCGAGCGCTTGTGTGGGACGGATTCGGGTTGTAAGGGGACGGCCGTGGAGTCCCCTTCCCTGCGCCCCGGCCTCGTGTGGATGATGGCGGCCGC
>NZ_DASVSO010000166.1:0-28568 GCF_036388035.1 Archangium sp. | reverse complement strand
GTGCCCTGGCCCAGCTCGCTCTCCACGTCGATGCGGCCACCGTGAGACCGGATGATGCCGTGCACCACCGACAGCCCCAGCCCCGTACCCTCCCCGGGGGGCTTGGTGGTGAAGAAGGGCTCGAAGAGGTGCTGCATCGTCTCCTTGGACATGCCCGTGCCGGTGTCACGCACCTCCACGCGCACCGCGTTCCCCTCGCGGCGCGTGGAGATGCGCACCACGCCGCCGGACGCGGTGGCCTGCCCCGCGTTGACCAGCAGGTTCACCAGCACCTGGACGATCTGCCGCGGGCGGCCCACCAGCGTCCCCACCCCGCCCAGCTCCTTCTCCACCCGGCAGTGACCAAGCTTCCCGTGCGCGATGCGCAGCGCCGTCTCCACCTCGGCATCGAGGTCGTAACCGGTATGGGCCTCGGGGTCCCCCCGCGCGAAGCGGCGCAGGTCCGCGACGATGGCGTTCACCCGCTTGATGCCGTCCACCGTGGCCGGCAGCACGTCGTCCACGTACTCCTTCATCGTCTCGGACAGGTTCGGCTCGTCGCGCAGGTCCCGGAGCATCGAGTTGACGTTGCTCGTCACGAAGCTCATCGGGTTGTTGATTTCATGCGCCACGCCCGCCGCCAGCATGCCCAGGCTGGAGAGCTTCTCCTGCTCGAGGGCACGCTGGTGCAGCTCCTGCAGCTCCCGGTGGGCCTTCTCGAGCTGCTCGCGCTGCTCCACCATGTGCCCCAGCATCCCACGCAGCAGCGCGGCCCGCTGCTCCAACACCAGGTAGGCGCAGCCGCAGAACAGGACACAGGCCAGGGCCATCTCCGGACGGCCACCGGTGGACAGCGCCACGGTGAGCACCGACCCCAGGTAGAAGACGATGCGCAGCAGAACCCAGCGATCCATCCCGTAGAACCAGAGCAGGTTGTAGGGGACGAAGATCCACACCAGGGGAGACCAGTGGGTGAGCGTGCCCGTCACCGAGACGCCCACCAGGTTGGCCAGCATCCGCGCCGTCTCCGCCCAGCCCCAGCCCACGCGGGTGGCGAGCCGCTCGACGAGCAGCAGGTTGAACAGGGAGAGCCACACCCCGACGCCCAGCACGCCGAGCACCACGGGCCACTGCCCCCAGTACCAGAGGATGAGCGCCCCGTTGAACACAGCCGGGCCCAGGCTCGCGACGGCCTGCATGCCCTGGTGGACCTGCGTGGGGTCCGCCTCCAGGACGGCCTGCTTCGATGGAGCGTCCATGCGCGAGGAAGGAGGGGCGCTCAGGGCCCCGGGGTGACGGGGCCCTGTCCCCCGAGGAGGGCCCGGACATCGGCGACGAGCCGCTCGTCGTCCCAGGGCTTGCTGATGAAGTGGGAGATGACGCCGGCCCGCGCGCCGACGGAGGACAGGTCCGCGTGGCCCGAGATGAGCACCCGCACCGTCTTGGGCGCCCGCTGCATCACCTGCCCGAGCAGTTCCAGGCCGTTCATCCCCCGCATGCGGAAGTCGGAGATGACCACGTCCGCCTCGAAGGTTTCGAGCTTCTGGAGAGCCTCCTCACCACTGAGCGCGACCTCGATGGTGAAGCCCTCACGCCGCAACAACCGGCGGAGCGCTCCGACCACATGTACTTCATCGTCGACGATGAGAATCCTGGGCATGGGGGGGCTCCGAGCCACGCCGGCACGTACCTCTCACGCTACATCAGATGCTGGGAAGTCCCACCTCCAGGGAGTGGCGGGGACGCAAAGACGGGCGCTCAGGGGACGGCCGAGGGCGGGCTCACGACGGGAAGGCTCGAAACCCGGCTCGTTTGATCCCAAACAGATTCTCGGCTGCCTGCCGGGGCTACGGACGCCCGGAGAGTTCAGAGGCCAGACGCAGCAGGTCGCGGAGGATACGGCCGGTGGCGCCCCAGATGACGTGGGAGCCGTAGGTATAGAAGTCCACCTCGTACTCCATCCCCCGGACACTGCGCCGCTCCGTGCGGCGGAGCGTCGGGTCCAACAGGGCCGCCAGCGGCACCTCGAGGATGAACTCCACCTCGTCGGGGCTGGGCTGGTACTCCACGCCCTCGGGGATGACGCCCACGAAGGGCTGGATGCGAAACTCGGTGAGGGTGGGCACCTCGTCCAGGGCGCCGAGCACGCGCACCCCGGATACGTCGATGCCCAATTCCTCCCGCGTCTCGCGCAGGGCGGTATGCAGCGGGGTGGTGTCCTCGGCGTCTCGCGAGCCGCCGGGAAAGGAGTACTGGCCGGCGTGGTGGCGCAGCGTGGTGGGGCGCTTGGTGAAGAGGATGTGAGGCGAACCCTCGCGCACGAGGAGGGGCACCAGCACCGCGGCCTCGCGCAGCACGAGTCCGGGGAGGTTGACGGCCCGCGGGGGGCGGGAGGCCAGCCGGGCCTCCAGTGCGTCGAAAAGGGTGTCCACGCCTACTCCGTCAGTTGCTTCTCCACGGGAACCTTCAGCGGCCTGGCCGGGGTGTCCACGTTCTCCACACCGGACATCGGGCGCAGCACGTTCAGCTGGAGCAACCCCAGCAGGACCACGCCCAGCACCACCCGGTAGACGATGAAGATGAGGGTGGAGCGGGTACGCAGGTAGCTCAACAGCCAGGCGATGGCGGCCCATCCCGAGCCAAAGGCCACCACCGTCCCCACGACGAGGGCCACGGTGGAGGGCCGCTCGGTGGCCTCCAGCAGGTGCTTGAGCTCGAAGATGCCGGCCAGGGAGGTGGCGGGGATGGACAGCAGGAAGGAGTAGCGCGCCGCGTCCTCGCGCCGCAGCCCCAGCGACAGGGCCCCGGTGAGGGTGGTGCCCGAGCGCGAGGAGCCGGGGATGAGGGCCAGCGCCTGCCACAGCCCCACGATGATGCCGTCCTGCCAGCGCATGTCGGCCAGGGTGCGCTTGTGCGAGGCCCGGCGCTCGACGATGAAGAGGACGAGGGCCAGCACGATGAGGCTGCCGGAGATGATGTAGAGCGAGCGCAGCGACGTCTCGATGGCCTTCTTGAAGGCCAGCCCGCAGAGGCCGATGGGCAGGGTGCCCACGAGGACGAACCAGGCGAGGCGCGACTCGGTGGTGGCGAAGGGCTGGCGCCGGAGCAGCCCCTGGAAGAAGGCCTTCCCCAAGGAGACGATGTCGCGCCGGAAGTAGATGAGCACCGCGGCCACGGTGCCGAGCTGGATGACGGCGGAGTACGCCGCGCCCGGATCCTGCCACCCGAGCAGCTCCGGGACGATGCGCAGGTGCGCGGTGGAGCTGATGGGCAGGAACTCGGTCAATCCCTGGACCAGCCCGAGGACGATGGCTTGAAGGAGGCTCATACGGTGTGGGGAGCTGGATGTATGCGCTACCCTCCGGGGCAGCAAGGGCCTTCACGGGCCCCTGTCTTCCAGGAACGCCCATGCCCCCTGCCCCGCTCTGTCCCTGCACCTCCGGCCTGCGCTACCGCCAGTGCTGCGCCCGCTACCACAAGGGCGAGGCGGAAGCGCCAGACGCCGAGGCCCTGATGCGCTCGCGCTACAGCGCCTTCGCCCTGGGCGAGGTGGAGTACCTGTGGCGCACGCTGCACCCGGAGCACCCCGACCGCGCCAGGCCCAAGGACGAGCTGCTGCGCGAGCTGCGCGCGGTGGCCCGCGGCCACAAGTACCCGCGGCTGCACGTGCTGGACCGGTGGCAGCCGCCGGACACCACGGGCACGGCGCTGGTGCTCTTCCATGCCCGCGTCTTCGAGACGGGGAAGGATCGCTCCTTCGTGGAGCGCTCCGAGTTCCGGCACGACGGCACGGGCTGGCGCTACCTCGCCGGAGAGGGGCTGGCCCCGAGCGCGCTGCCCGTCCCGCCCGAGTCCCTCACCCTCGCGAACTTCCCCACGCCTCCCGGGAAGGGCGCGGGGTGAGGAGGCGCGCCCTCAAGGAAGGGTGAGGGCGCGCAGCATCCGGTGCTCCCCCACCTGGATGCGCAGCAGCAGCACGGTGCCGGACTTCGCGCCCCGGGCGAGCTGGGCGAACTCGCGGGGGTTGCGCACCGGCTTGCCCGCGGCCTCGACGATGGCCATGCCGGGCTGGAGGCCGGCGCGGTCCGCGGGCGAGCCGGGATCCACCCCCACGATCAGCGCCCCCTGCTTGACGCCCGGAACCGTGCGCGGATCCACGTCCTGGAGCCGCAGTCCCAGCTTGCGGCCGGTGTCCTCCTCGTTCTCGTTCTGGGGGACCGAGGCGAGGCCCTCGAGGTCCGGGCGCTCGCCCAGCTTCACCTGCACCTGCTGCTGCTGGCCGTTGCGGAAGACGGTCAGCTTCACCGTCTCGCCCGGCGCGCGGAAGCCGATGTCACGGGTGAGGCCGCGCGAGGACTCGACGGCGGTGCCCTCGATGGCGGTGATGACGTCATCCGTCTTCAGCCCCGCCTTCGCGGCCGGGGTGTCCCCCTGGACGTCGGTGACGATGGCGCCCTTGCGCTCCGGCACCTTGAGCGCCTGGGCGAGGTCCGCCGTCAGGTCCTGCACGGACACGCCGAGCCAGCCGCGCTGGATCTTCCCCTTCTGCAACTGCGGCAGGAGCGCCGTGGCCATGTTGGAGGGCACGGCGAAACCGATGCCCGTGCCGCCGCCGACGATGGCGGTGTTGATGCCGATGACCTCGCCCCGCATGTTGAAGAGGGGTCCGCCCGAGTTGCCCGGGTTGATGGCGGCGTCCGTCTGAAGGAAGTTGTCGTAGGGGCCGGCCTGGATGTCGCGCGCTCGGGCCGAGAGGATGCCGGCGCTGACGCTGGAGGTGAGCCCGAAGGGGTTGCCGATGGCCACCACCGGATCTCCCACGCGAATCTGATCCGAGTTGCCGAGCCTCGCCACCGGCAGGTTCCTCACGTCGCCCTCGAGCTTGATGAGGGCCAGGTCGGTGAGCGGGTCGCGCCCGAGCACCTTGGCGTCGAACTCACGGCCATCGTTGAGGCGGACGCGGATGTCGATGGCGTTCTCCACCACGTGGTTGTTGGTGAGGATGAGGCCGTTGGGGTCGATGATGAAGCCCGAGCCCTCGCCCTGCTGGATGCGCTCCTGGGGACCGCCAAAGGGAGCACCGGGGGCCCCGGGTCCACCGGGAGCACCCGGCCCGCCCGGTCCCTGCGGCGCTCCGAAGAAGCGCTCGAAGAGGTCCCCCGGCATGGCGTCCGTGGCGGGGGCACGGGCCTGGACATCCACGTTGACGACCGTGTCCTTCACCGCGTCGACCAGGTCCGCGATGGACATCGGCCCCGAACCGCCCACCGCCTGCGCCTGGGGAGCGGACGGAGCGGGCGGAGTGCCCTGCTCGGCCTGGGCGGCCGGTGCGGGCGCCGTGGGCTGTGAGGGTTTCTGCCCGGGAGGAGCCGACTCCCGGGTGCGCGCCTCACACCCCGTCACGATCGCGAGCATGAGGGCATTGCACAGGACGACCTGCTTCCAGAACGCCGAGCGGGCGAGCTTCATCGAGGGACATCCTCCCTGGAGGAAGATGCGGACCCCGTGTCGACTGACAACCACACGGCGGACCTCGGAAGACGGACCAGAGGGCCCTCGCCCGTCTCCTCCCTCGCCGGGCGGGGGTGCCTAGAGCCCGCCCATGTCGTAGCTGGAGGGCACGTCCACGTGGAAGGCGAGGTCCACGGAGCGCTGCTCGGCGGGGGCGAGCGTCACCTTCCAGGAGATGATGCCATCCATCGCCTCGAGCGAATGGCCGCCGGTGGTCTTCGCCGAGTCCAGCTCCACCTTCACGTCATCGAGCTCGGAGACGGGGATGTGCTCGGCCACCTCCACCACTTCGGGGCGCTCGCGGTAGTTGGCCAGGTTGAAGCGGTAGGCGTAGCGGAAGCGGCGCCGGCCCCCGAAGAGGCCCTCGGTGCGGGCGATCTCCTCCACCACCACGCGCTCCACGCGCAGCGACTCCTCGAGGCCGAAGGTGAGCTCGAAGGCGCCCCCCTGCGGCACCTGCTCCAGCGACTGGCGGCCGATGAAGCCCGAGGCACGGAACACGTCCACCGGCCCCGGCAGCAGCGGGAAGGGAGCGCCGTTGACGAGGCTCGCCACGCGGAACACCACCGGGTGCAGCTTGGGCACGGTGCGCCAGACGAAGGAGGACTTGAGCTTCGTGCCCGCCACGCGCAGCCGCACGGCCGTGCCATTGCCGGGCACCTGCGCCAGCTCGGGCACGAGGAGCTGCACGGAGACGCCCTGCGAGGCCGCGCGCAGCGCTCCCTGCGTCTCCGCCGGGGCCTGCTCTCCGCTCCGGGCGTGCTCGTGCTGCTCGTCGCGCCGCACCAGCACCTTGCGCTCGGCGGGCCGCTCCTGGGCGCTCAGCACCAGGGGCTTCAGCTCGGGCGGAGAGGCGTTGGCGCGCGGCCGGGCGGTGGAGAGCACCAACCTCACGCCGGACCAGTCCTCACCGGTGGACTGGCGCACGGTGGCGAAGGTGGACAGCTCCACCCGGCCACCGGCCTCTTCGGCGCGCGCCTCATAGGAAGGAGTCCAACCCGCGCCGCCCACCACATACTGCAACTCCACGCGGGCACGGCCCTCGGAGGAGCAGGCCAGCCGCACCTCCACCCGCCGCTCCATGCGCTCGGCCGACTCACCGAGGTACGACTCCTGCTCGCGCAGCCAGTCCAGCTCACGCTGCACCTCGCGCATGCGGGTGGCCCGCGTCGTCATGTCGGCGGTGGCACGCAGCCGGGTATCCAGCGCGGCGTCGAAGGCGGTGGCCCACGCCCGGGTGTCCGGCTTGGGCTCGGACAGCTCGCGCGTCACCCGCTGCACGGACAGCTCGGCGAGCCCATCTCCCAGCTTCCGCAACGCCTCGGCGCGCGAGCGGGCGTCCACCAACTCCGCCATCTCGCGCTCCAGCACCTCGCGCTTCCCGCGCAGGGCCTCCAGCTCCGGGCCGAAGCGGCGCTCCAGGGTGCGCTCCTCGGCCACGAGGCTCTCCACGGTGGCGTCCTCGGAGCGGGCGCGGAAGCTCGCGGGGTCGGCGGCGGGGGGCACGGACTCGAAGACGGCGAGCGCGCGGCCGGTACACGGCACCGTCTCCACCCGCGTCACCAGGGCACGGTCCGGGTAGACGACGACGGAGGACACCTTCGCGGGGGCGACGAGCGCCAGCATCATCAGGGGCAGGGTGTGCATGGGCGGCTCCTCACTGGCTCTGCTGCAGGCGCCAGCCCTTGGGGTGGCGGACCGTGTACACGAAGGACACCGACTTCTTCTCCGAGGGCGGCACCACCAGGCGCCACTCCAGTGTGCCCTTGTCCTTGTCCTGCTCGGCGTAGGGCTCGGTGCGCGCGAGCTGCACCTCCACGTCCTCGTGGCGCGACAGCGGCCACTGGTCGTGGAGGCGCACCGGGAGGGCGAAGGGGTACGGGTTGGCCACCTCGATGGTGACGAGGTACTCGGAGAGGTCGTTCTTGCCGATGAGCCCCTTCTCCGCCGTCATGAGCTTCACGTTGCGCACCGGCCGCACCGCCGAGTCGATGCCGAGCGGCAGGGTGAAGGCCTCGCCCGGAGACACCACCGCGAGCCGGGCCTGGCCCGCCGGGTCGGCGCCGACGAAGAGCTGCGCCTCGCCACCGGGCAGCACCTGCTTGGAGGGGCTGCGCAGCTCCGCCACGAGGAAGGCATTCGGGGTGAGGGCCGGGTACAGCTTGCGCTCCACCTGCACGGGCCACGTCTCGGTGAAGAGGGGCACGCGCCGCTCCCCCCCGCCGCTGCGCACCGTCTCGCGGCGCTGCGCGGGGAAGGCCAGGGCGTAGCCGCCGGCGAGCGAGGCGGGCAGGTTCGGGTCCATCGCGGGCCGCCGCCAGCTCTGAGGAGGCGCGAGGCCCACGGGCACGGCCACGCTCGGGCGCTGCGCCGCGGGGAGCTCCTCGAGGACATAGCCATTCTCGGGAGAGGTGGCTCCGCTGGGAGCGCCTTCGGCGAAGTCCTGGGCGGATTCGAAGCTCCTGCTCGAGGAACCCACGTCGATGGGGGGCGGGGCCGAGGGCGGGGGCGGAGGAGGAAGCGGAGGCGAGGCCGCTCCCTCCTCCATGCCCTGCACGTCGGGGTTGATGAGCGAGAGGAGGCGGGAGCGGAGCTGCTCGTCCTCCCGCGGTGCCTCGGGCGGAGGCGGTGGAGCGGACGGCGGGGAGCGCCAGGAATCGGCGACCGGGGCTGGGGTGGGAATGAAGCGCTCGCGCTGGCCAATCTTCCAGGTGGCGATTCTCGGCGCGGTGGCGGCGGTGGCGGGGAGCGCCGTGCTGAGCGTGAGCGCCGCGTCCTCCCAGTCCTCGCCGCTCTCCTGGCTGACGCGGCCGGCGAAGGCCACCTGGACGCGGTTGGACTCGGGCTCGAGCCGCAGCTCATAGGAGGGATACCAGCGCGCGCCCGTGGTGACGTAGGTGAGCGTGAGCGTCGCGGAGCCCTGGCCCGAGAGGGTGGGGATGACCTCCAGGCCCGGGCGCTGCGGCGTGCCGCCGAGCTGCCGCGCCTGCTGCACGCGCCGCGAGAGCTCGCGATCGAGCGCCTCCTCGCGCTGGCTCACCTCCCGCAGCTTCGCCTGGAGGCGGGAGGTGGCTTCCACCAGGAAGTCGGTGGCGGCACGCCAGCCGGAGGCATCCAGCCGGGAGGGGCGCGGGGCGGCCGGAGGGGTGGTGGCTGGGGTGCCCTCTGGAGGGACAACGGGCTGGACCTTGCCGAGCACCTCGAGCTGTCCGGAGTAGACCTCGCGCTCGGCGCGGGCCTGGGCGATCTGATCATCGAGCCGCTCCAGCTCGGTGACGAGCCGGCGGGCCTCGGTGGCGGGCAGGGACCTGGCGTCCACGGGGCGGATGTCCACCCGCGCCACCTCGGCGCCCTGGGCCTCCACGCGGATGCTGGAGGGGTCCACCGAGCCCAGCAGGAAGGGCAGCTCCACGCGCTGGGTGCCGGAGAGGCTCACCCGGGCGGTGCGCACCACACGGGCCCGGTCGCTGTAGACGGTGACCGAGGTGACGGGAGCATCCACCGCGGCGAGCCAGAAGGCGCCCAGGGCTGAAAGTCCGAAGACGGGCATGCCTCCTTGTATCGTCCCCACCTCGGTGCCGTCACCCGCCCACTTCCGAGCGCACCCAGAGTGCGGGGAGTGGAGGCGCCGCGCACGGCATGCTCCGAGGAGTCCCTTTCAATGCACCGGACGGCTCGCATAGCGTCCGGGGCATGGCGGATTTCGACCTGGTGGTGATTGGCTCGGGCCCCGCGGGCGAGAAGGGCGCGGTACACGCGGCGCTTCACGGCAAGCGGGTGGCGGTGGTCGAGCGCGAGCCGGTGCTCGGTGGCACGGCGGCCAATACGGGCACCCTGCCCTCCAAGACGCTGCGCGAGACGTCGCTGTACCTCTCGGGCTTCCGCCAGCGGGGCCTGTACGGGGTGGACACGCACGTGCGCCAGGAGACGACGGTCTCGGACTTCCTCTACCGCGAGCGCCGGGTGAAGGGCATCGAGCGCGAGCGCATCCTGAAGGACCTCGAGCGCCACGGCGTGCAACTGGTGTACGGCCGGGGCGAGCTGGTGGACGCGCACACGGTGGTGGTGCGCCGTGAGGGCGAGCCGGAGCGCAGGTTGACGTCGAACGTCATCCTGGTGGCCACCGGCTCCTCGCCGTACCGCCCGCCGCTCTACCCCTTCGGGGACCCGCGGGTGCACGACTCGGACGAGCTGCTCGACCTGTCCGAGCTGCCGCGCGCGCTGCTGGTGGTGGGCGCCGGCGTCATCGGCTGCGAGTACGCGTGCATGTTCGCCGCGCTGGGCATCCCGGTGACGCTGGTGGACCCCAAGCCGGAGCTGCTGCCCTTCCTGGACGACGAGTTCTCCGCGCTGCTCCAGGAGCGCATGGAGGCGCTCGGGGTGCGGATGCGACTGGGGCGGACGGTGGAGACGGTGGACGTGCCTCCGGCCGCGAAGGAGCCCATCCGGCTGACGCTGTCGGACGGCGAGAAGCTGGAAGTGGACCAGGTGCTGGTGGCCTCGGGGCGCTCGGCGAACACGGCGGGGCTGGGCCTGGAGGCGGTGGGCGTGAAGCTGGGCGCGCGCGGACAGGTGGTGGTGGGGCCCGAGTACCAGACGGCGGTTCCCGGCATCTACGCGGTGGGAGACGTCATCGGCTTTCCCGCGCTGGCCTCCACGTCCATGGAGCAGGCACGCATCGCGGTGATGCACGCCTTCGGGCTGGAGGACCCCAACAAGATGGCGCCGGTGCTGCCCTACGGCATCTACACCATCCCCGAGGTGTCCATGGCGGGCGAGACGGAGGAGTCGCTCCGGGCCAAGGACATCCCCTACGTGGTGGGCCGCGCCGCGTTCTCCACCAACCCCCGCGGGCAGATCATCGGTGAGTGCCACGGGCTGCTGAAGCTGCTCTTCCGCCGCGAGGACCTGCGGCTGCTGGGCGTGCACGTGCTGGGCGAGCAGGCCTCGGAGCTGGTGCACGTGGGGCTGGTGGGGCTGATGACGGGCGCCTCCGCGCGCCTCTTCGTGGAGACGTGCTTCAACTACCCCACGCTCTCCGAGGCCTACAAGACGGCCACCTACGACGCGCTCGACAAGGTGCGCGCGCCGAAGGGGCCGTGAGACGGCGGGCTCAAGGCGCCTCCAGCGCCGTCACGGAGCGCACGGAGAGGGCGAAGGCCTCCCGGTAGTACGGGTGCCAGCCGGCCTGGAGCTGCCGGGCCCGCCAGAGGGACCTGGCGATCCCGTGACGAGGAAGCTCCTCGTAGAACTTCGTGAACACGTCCGCCGTGGCCTGGTCATCCACCCGCCACCGGCTGGAGATGACCCACCGGGCCCCGGCGCTGTGGACCGTGGCCCCCAGGCTCGCGGACTCGTTCTGGCGCTGGGCCTCGATGCCCCGCCCCGTCTCACAGGCGCTCAACACCACCAGCTCGGCACGGGTGGCCTGCTGGAGCAGCTTCCAGGCCTCCAGCCGGCGCTGCTGCCCCAGCTCCACGAAGGAGCGGAACGGGTTGTCCGCATCGAGCGCGCCATGCGTGGCGATATGGATGTAGCGGGCCGAGGCCAGGGCGGGGGTGAGCGACTCCAGCGTCGCCGCGTCACCCAGGAGGGCTTGCGTCTGGAGCGTGGAGGCAACGGCCTCGGCCTCATCCTCGGCGAAGTGGAGCTGCTCGCCATTCACCCCCACCACCAGCGCGGAGCCCCCCCGTGCCTTCGCCGGCTTGCGCCCGGGAAGCTCCGTGATGCGGTCGGTATAGATGATGGGGTGGGACTCCCCCATGAGGGGACCGTCCGCGCGGCCGAGCGCCTCGAAGGGAATGCGTCCCAGGATACCGGCCGCCATCACCACCACCGTGGAGCCCTCGGGCAGGGCTCCCACGGGAGCCAACAGCCGCGCGTGCAGCTCCGCCGCGACGGGCTCCCACTCGGGAAGTTGGTGGCCGAGGAGCGCGAGCAGCTCGTAGGCCCTCCGCACCGTCTGGCGCATGGGGGCCTCGAGGAGCTGGACCTTCAACCCGTCACGCTCCGAGGAAGTCCACAGGACGATGGCGCGCCGCAGGGGACGCAGCCCGAGGAAGACGTGCGTCTTCCCGAGCGCCTGGAGTCCGCGCCTCAGGGCGGCGAGGGTGGGAGGCGGAAAGCCGGGGAGGACCGGCCCCGTGCGGGCGCGGAGCTGCTCCAGCCGTTGGAGCTCCGTCGGAGACAGGCTGCCGCCCAGGGCCACCATCCGCTCCAGGGCGAGCCGCTCCGCGAAGACGAGCGCCGCGGAGTTGCCGCTCCCGTTCCGCAACGCCTGGAAGCCGGACTGCTCCACCAGGAGCGCCTCGTTGAGCAGGAGGCTCCGCTCGGCCTCGCCCTGCGCCGCGAGGACCTCGATGAGCAGCTCGGTGGCCTTGAGTCTCAGGGCGGGGTCGAGCCCCACCGCGGACGCCAGCAGGCGCTCCAGGAGCGCTCGGGCCTCGGGGAGCCGCTGCTGGCGCTGGGCCACGAGCGCCTCGAGGTAGGTGGTCACCAACTCCAGTGCGGGCACGCCCCCGGGCTCGTGGACCAGGGCGCGCAGCTCCTTCGCCCAGGTGACGAGCACGGCCTCCGCGTCGGCCCGTTCCGCGAGGCCCACCAGCCGCTCGCAATGACTCAGGGCTCGCGCGGTGGCCATCGCCTCGTGGACGGTGGGCGGCTGGTGTCTGTCCCGCAGCGTCTTCGCCACGAGCGCCACGGGCTCGAGCGCCGCCAGAGCCGCCTGGGCACGGGCCAGCGCCTCGGGCACATCATCCCCTTCGATGGCATCCACCATGATGACGGAGATGGCGCTGCCACCGTCGCGGGCGATCCTCCGCGCGGCCTCGAAGCTCGCGGCCCGCTCGGGAGAGCCCTGGCGCGCATCCATGGCCTCACGGATGGCCAGGGCCACCTCCGTGGTGGTGAAGTCCTGCCTCGACGTGAAGCCCTGCGCCTCCGCGAGCTTCAACAGGGGCTCCAGCTCCCGCCTCGCCTCCTTGTAGAGCCGAATCCACCGGGGGTTCCCCTCGTTGAGCGCGAGGTTCCCGTACGTCTGCATGAGCAGCGTCCGGGCATCGAACTCGGAGAACCTCTCGGAGGCCAGCACCGTCTGGAATCCCCGGGGAATCCCATCGGCTCCGAAGACACGCGAGGCCGCCTCCTGAACGCGCTGGAAGTGCTCCGAGCGCAGCGCCACCACCTTCTGCTGTAGGGGGATGGCCACCTCCGAGCGCCCGAGCAGCAGGAGGATCTCACTCTGGAACTGGAACATGTCGGCGGCGGCCTGCCTCAGCTCGCTCTTCTCCGCGGCCTTGGCCATGGCCCCCAGCAGCTCGAGGGCACCTTGTGAATCCTGACGAAGAAACCAGCGCTCCGCCGCGCGGACACGCACCAGGTGGGTTGCCGCGAGGACGAGTCCGACATCCTCATTCCGGGCGGCGCGGTCGATGGTCTCCGCGAGACGCACCCCATCACCGTCGACCACCGCCGCGGCGAGCCGGGCCAGCGCGGCCTCCCGCTCCAGGCCCTCCTGTTCAGCGAGCTCGGCGGCCTTCAGGTACTTCCGCGAGGTGGTGCGCTCCTGGCCATGCCATGCCACGTAGGCCTCCCGGAGCGCGAGCATCCCCTGCGTGCGGGGACACCGGCCCTGGCGGAAGTGTCCGCGAGCCCGGCCGTAGTCCGCTCGCGCCGGATCGAGGATCTCCGCCGAGAGCCCCTGGGACTGCGGCGGGAGGAACTGCATCCGCACGAGGCCGGTCACGAAACCGCTGGTGTTCGGATCCAGGCCCTGCGTCTGCACCGGCCCGAAGGGGGCCGCCCGCACATCTCCCTGGAGCATGGCCAGCTCCCCCGCCGCGCAGAGCGCACCGGAGGAGCGCGCGAGCTGCTCGCCCTCGGAGAGGGCCCGCAGGGCCTCCTGGGTCTTTCCCCGCGCCCAGAGCACCTCCCCTTCGAGGCGCGCCCGGAGCAGGGCATCCCACTCATCCCGGCCCGGCCCCGTTGGCGCCCTTCCCAGGATCTCCACCTGAACACGGCTCGCGCGAGGCTGCTGGGCGTCCGACATGATCCGCTCGGCACGCATCACCGAGCGGAAGCTGAGGAGCGCGGAGAAGGCGCGCTCGAACTGGAGGTCCGCGGAGAGGCGCCCACGCGCTGGCTCGGGGAGCTGGGCGAGCACCTGGGAGAGGCGCCCGTCGAAGGACTCCAGCAGGAGGTAGACCTCCGGCAGCGCCACCACGTCTCCGGCGAGCCAGAGGCCAGCACCGGGAAAGGCGACCTGTTGGAGCACCAGGTGCCGCAAGGAGAGGAGGTGCTGGAGTTGCTCCGGAGAGCCCTCGGGAGGCGTGGAGGCGGAGAATCGCTGTCTGGCCTCGGCGAACCGGCCCCGCCGGATCAGCTCCGCGACGGCATCGGGCCCACCGTCGTCTCCCGTCGGGCGCCACGCCGTCTGGGGCAGCCAGAGGGAAGCCCAGGAGGGAGGAGCGCCCTGCTCGGCCCGTCCCTCCCATGAGAGCAGCGCCACGCACGCGGCGACCACGAGACCCAAACGCATGTCTTTCCCCCCTGTGCCGAGCCCGTCTCAGTCGAGCGGCTTCGCCACGTAGACGACGTCGTCGCCGGACCAGGCGGGATCGAAGCGATCCCAGGAGCCAGCATCGGGCACGGGCTGGAACTCACAGAGCCGCTCCTTCGCCTTGCCCCGTTCCGGCTCCACCCGCACCTCACGCGCGCCACACTGCTTGCCGCCGCGCTCGACCGGACTCAGCAATCGGGTCCCCTGGAGGGAGGCGGGCCGCACATGGCCGAGCTTCTTCGCCTCCTCGTTGGTGGCGGGCTGCGTGGGGGCCGCGGCGAAAGCACCCGTGCTCAGGTCGACGAGCCCGAGAACCGGGCGTCCTCCCTCCGGGCGCTCGCGCACGACGACCAGGGACTTCCCACCGTCCACCGTGAGCCCGAGCAGGGACACGAAGCCCGGGCCGTCCACGAGCTTGCGCGCCTTCTCGGGGGCCTCCACCAACCAGAGCCCATCCTTTCGGATGACGGCGATGCCCGCGTCCCCAACGGAGACGGGGGACCAGCACTCCTCACAGCGCCAGAGCAGGGACTCGGTCTTGGCGTCGCAGTCCAGCTTCAGCAGGGACGTCCCCTTCACGGGCCAACCACAGTCGGCGGCGGAGCGCGGCCGGGTCACCCGGGCCATCGAGCCCTTGTCCAACCCGAGCAGCTTGCCGAGCCGCTCCAGGATGCTTGGACCACTCGCCGCCAGTCCCTCAACGGCGAACAGGACGACGCCCACGCAGACGCCGAGCCGGAGCACCTTTCGATTCATATGCCACCACGGGGAGAAGACACGGGGGCGGAGGGCTGCTGCCCGGTCTGAGGCGGGGGCTGGGCGCTCGGGGCAGCCGGTGGAGCGGGGACCACGGGGCCACCCATCGCCGCCTTGCGCGCCTCGACCAGGATGTCGATGTCGGGACCGAAGCGGAGGGACTGCACCGCCTCGAACGGGATGGACGTGAGGACACCCACGCCCTGGTCCACGCTCCAGAGCACCAACATCTCCGAGGACTCCAGGACGAGCGCTCCCGAGACGGTCTCGCTCCTCGAGTCCTTTCCATGGCGCACCTCGACGGAGGGATAGGTGCTCTCATGGACCGTCACGCCAAAATGGATGAAGAGCGCGACCGCGCCGAGCAGCAGCGTCCCGCGGCACCCGAGCCAGGTCAGCCAGAGCAGATCTCGCCGCTTCAACTCCGGGGCCAGGAGGGCGATGACGCCCATGCAGAGCAGCCACACCAGCATCGCCACGCCGTAGAGGAGCCTGGCTTCCGCCGGGCCCGCGGCCTCGAGCTGCTCGGCGTTCAACGGACCGAGCGCGACGGAGGCGGGAAGGTCCGGGGGCATGCAGAGCACGCCCAGCAGGAGCAGCAACCCCATCAGCAGGCCCAGCGCCACCGGGAGACTCTGGCCGTCCGGCTTCAGGCGGCTGAACCACGCGGGCACGCGAGGCAGCCGATTGCGGCGCGAGAGGAGCGTGAAGGCGACCGAGCCCAGCAGGAGCAGGACGAGGGGCCACAGCGCGAGGCGCAGCAGCACCTCCAGGCTCTCGCTCACCACGTACCAGGCTTCGGCCAGGTAGCGCTCGATTCGCAGGGGCGTGCTGGAGGGAACGCCCAGCCTGTTGAGGTGCGCGCGGTGGGAGATGTAGCCCCCCACCGCGATCACCGCGGTCACCTGGGCCGCGATCTCCAACCGGTCCTGCCAGCTCGTTTCCGAAGGTTCCGACGCCACACTGACAGTGTCGCAGAACGCCAGCCGGGATCGAAGGTGCGCGAAGGTGCGCTCTGAAGCAGCGGCCGGCTCAGGTGCCTTCCTGCCAGGAGCCCAGGTACTTCACCTGCTCGGGGGTGAGCTTGTCGACCTTCACCCCCATGGCCTTGAGCTTGAGCCGGGCGATCTCCTGGTCCAACGGCTCGGGCACGGCGTAGACGGTCTTCTGCAGCTTGCCGTGGTTCTTCAGCATGTACTCGCTGGAGAGTGCCTGGTTGGCGAAGGACATGTCCATCACGCTCGAGGGGTGCCCCTCGGCGGAGGCGAGGTTGATGAGGCGGCCCTCGCCCAGGACGACGATCTTCTTGCCGTTGCGCAGGGTGTACTCCTCCACGTACTCCCGAATCACCGAGCGCGTCCGGGCCATCTTCTCCAGCGTCGCCAGGTCGATCTCCACGTTGAAGTGGCCCGAGTTGGAGACGATGGCGCCGTCCTTCATCCGCTCGAAGTGCTCCTGGCGGATGACGTTGAGGTTGCCCGTCACCGTGCAGAAGAAGTCGCCAATGCGCGCGGCGTCGCTCATGGGCATGACGCGGTAGCCGTCCATCACCGCCTCGAGGGCGACGGTGGGGTTGACCTCGGTGACGACCACGTCGGCGCCCATGCCCCGGGCGCGCATGGCCAGACCGCGGCCGCACCAGCCGTAGCCGGCCACCACGAACACGCTGCCCGCCAGCAGGCGGTTGGTGGCGCGGATGATGCCGTCGATGGTGGACTGGCCCGTGCCGTAGCGGTTGTCGAAGAGGTGCTTCGTCTTCGCGTCGTTGACCGCGATGATGGGGTACTTGAGCACGCCGTCCTTCGCCATCGCGCGCAGGCGGACCACGCCCGTGGTCGTCTCCTCGGTGCCGCCGATGACGTGCTCCAGCAGCTCCTGCCGATCGCTGTGCAGCACGCCCACCACGTCCGCCCCGTCATCCATGGTGAACTGGGGCTGGGCGTTCAGCGCTTCGTGGATGTGGCGGTAGTAGGTGTCGTTGTCCTCGCCCTTGATGGCGAAGACGGAGATGCCGTGGTCCACCACCAGCGCGGCCGCCACGTCGTCCTGGGTGGACAGCGGGTTGGAGGCGCACAGGGACACGTCCGCGCCACCCGCCTTGAGGGCGAGCACGAGGTTGGCCGTCTCGGCCGTCACGTGGAGGCACGCCGCCATGCGTACGCCCTTGAGCGGCTTCTGCTTCTCGAAGCGCTCCCGGATCTGGTTGAGCACCGGCATGGTGCGGCCCGCCCAGTCGATGCGCCCGCGGCCCTTCTCCGCCAGCAGGGGATCCTTGATGTCGGCATGCACCGGCGCGCTGCCGCGCCTCGTCGGCTTCTTCAGACTCACGATCTTGGCCATGGACCACTCTCGCTGAAAAAGGAAACGCGCGCGAGCCAATCAGAGGCCCGCGCGCGTCTTCAAGTCAGCGAAGCGTGAGGCGTTGACGGCGAACTACACCGCCTTGAGGCGGGAGCCGCCCACGGCCTCGCGCAGCAGGTCCTTCTTGTCGGTGCGCTCCCAGGTGAACTCCTTCTCGGAGCGGCCGAAGTGACCGTACGCGGCGGTCTTCTGGTAGATGGGCCGCAGCAGGTCCAGGTACTCGGTGATCTCGCGCGGCTTGAGGCCGAACGTGTGCTTGATGGCGGCCTGGATCTTCTCCTCGGGCACGGTGGCCGTGCCGAAGGTCTCCACCAGCACGCTCACGGGCTCGGCCACGCCGATGGCGTAGGAGACCTGCACCTCGCAGCGGCGCGCGAGGCCCGCGGCCACCACGTTCTTGGCGATGTGCCGGCCCATGTACGCGGCCGAGCGGTCCACCTTGGACGGATCCTTGCCCGAGAAGGCACCGCCACCGTGACGGCCCATGCCGCCGTAGGTGTCCACGATGATCTTCCGGCCCGTCACGCCCGAGTCGCCCATGGGGCCACCGATGACGAAGCGCCCGGTGGGGTTGATGTAGATCTTCGTCTTGGCGTCGATGAGCTTCTTGGGCAGCGCCTTGGCGATGACGTCCTCGCGGATGGCCTCGTGGATCTTCTTGTTCGAGACTTCATCCGAGTGCTGCGTGGACACCACCACCGCGTCGATGCGGGCCGGGCGGCCGTTGCGGTACTCGACGGTGACCTGGCTCTTGCCGTCCGGGCGCAGCCAGTCGTGCGTCTTGCGGCGCACGTCGGACAGGCGCCGGGTGAGCGCGTGCGCGTAGTGGATGGGCGCCGGCATGAGCTCCGGCGTCTCGTCGCAGGCGAAGCCGAACATCATGCCCTGGTCGCCGGCGCCCTGCTCCTTCTTGTTGTCCACGCCGCGAGCGATGTCCTGGCTCTGGCCCTCGATGGCCACCATGACGCCGCAGGTGTGGCCGTCATAGCCCATGGAGCTGTCGGTGTAGCCGATGCGGCAGATCGTGCTGCGGACGATCTTCGGGATGTCGACGTAACAGTTGGTGGTCACCTCGCCAGCGACGATGGCCAGGCCGGTCTTCACCAGCGTCTCCACGGCCACGCGGCCCTGGGGATCCTTGGCGAGGATGGCGTCCAGCACGCCGTCGGAGATCTGATCGGCGATCTTGTCCGGGTGCCCTTCAGTGACGGATTCAGAGGTGAACAGGTAGTCGGTCGGCATGTCTTCTTCAGCGATCGTGAGGGGTAACGCGCGCCTCGGCGGCGTGAAGCGCGGGCACACTAGACGTTGGGCTCTGGGGGAGTCAAACCCGTAAACCCACAAGAGAATTCGCTTCATCGCATGCGCTGGGATGCTCTCGCATGCTTTTCCCTACAGGCAGGCGACCCGGCCCCCGGGCTCCCCTTCGGATGCCGCGTGAATTTCGCGCGCCCCGGGCCGTTCCTCTGGGCTACAGAGACAGCCCTCTTCCTGGAAGGACTCGAATGAACGCTCGCCTCCGCTCCCTTGCCCTGCTGGCTACCCTGACCCTCGCCCTGCCGGCGCTCGCCGCGCCCAACGAGTCGGTGGCCAAGCCCGTGAAGACCCTCGTGCAGTCCGTGCGCTACAGCAAGGACGCCCTGGCCCTCAAGCACCTCAACAACGAGGAGCAGGGGCGCTTCCTGCTCGGCGACGACTGGGCCAAGGGGACGGACGCCCAGCGCAAGGAGTTCACCGAGCTCTTCAACAGCCTCTTCTCCAAGATCGCCTTCCCCAAGGTGCGCGAGAACTTCAAGAACCTCGCCTCCATCACCTACGAGGACCCCATGGTGGAGGGCAACACGGCGAAGATGAAGTCCACCATCGTCATCGAGCACCCGCTGAAGAAGCAGGAGCTCAAGCTCCAGTACTCGCTGGCCAAGGACAAGAGCGAGTGGAAGGTCGTGGACGTGACGGTGCTCGGCGACTCGATGCTCACCGGCATCCGCGATGACCAGGTGCGGCCCATCATGGCGCAGGGCGGCTGGGCCCACCTGCTGGACCTGATGCGCAAGAAGAACGCCGAGCTGACCGCCGCGGAGAAGAAGGACAAGAAGTAGTCCCGCCGCGCTCCGGGGCCGAGCAGCCGGGCCCCCGGAGGCGAAGACGTTGAGAGGCGCGGATACCGGCCCAGCTCCTGGCCCATGTCCGTGCCCCCGTCTCCGCCCACGACTGGTACGCAGGGTAGGAGTCCGCTTCCCGAGGGAGCAGCGCGCTTTCCTCCTCCTTCCCTGGGAATAAACCGGTGAGAAGGGGTGAACGCCCCCCTCTTGACTCCCTCTCGGAGTGAACACGGGCAGCCGAGCAGCCGGGGGTCTGAACCGCGCTTCAGACACGCGCGGTTCTCCTGTAGGGTCCGCACCGCATGAGTGACTCGACCCACAAGCCGCCGCGCCTTGCTCTCGCCTATGCCAGCCTGTTGGTCCGCAGGCCTGGAATGGTCCTCCTCGCGATCCTCGTGCTGTTCGCCGTGTCGGGGTGGGCGACCACGAAGCTGACCATCAACTCCAACCAGCTCGACCTCATCGCGCAGGATCTGCCCGAGGTCGTCGAGGTCAAGCGCGTCATCGACATGGTCGGTGGCAGCGGCTACCTCATGCTGGCGCTGCGCGGCGAGAGCGAGCCCACCCTCAAGAAGGTGGCCGACGACGTCGCCACGAAGCTGCTGGCGGACAAGGAGAACGTCCGCTTCATCACCTACAAGGTGCCCGTCGAGTTCGTGCAGCAGAACATGGGCCTCTTCATCAAGACGGAGGACCTGGCCGAGGGCAAGGCCCGCGTCATGGCCTACCTGAAGGACCAGCTGCGCCGCAACAACCCCTTCTTCATCGAGATCCAGAAGACCGAGCCGGTGAAGCTCGACCTGACGGACCTCATCAACAAGTACAGCAGCGTCGGCAAGAAGAGCATCCGGGACGACTACTACATCTCCCAGGATCGCAAGATGGTGCTCCTGCTCATCAAGCCGATGTGGGACTCCAACCAGCTCGGCCAGACCAAGCAGTTCGTCGAGCAGCTGCGCAAGGACCTCGACGCCTACTCGGCCGGCGGCGTGAAGCTGGTGGAGGACTACGACAAGATGGGTGACGACAAGCTCGTCGCCTACGGCTTCACCGGCTCCTACAAGACGGCGGTGGACGACTCGTACGCCATCGAGGAGTCGCTGCAGCCGGTGACGCTCATCGCCTTCGCGGCCATCTTCCTCATCACCATCCTGGCCTTCCGCAAGTGGGTGCCCACCATCATCGTGGCCAGCGGCACGCTCATCGGCACCGTCATGACCATGGGCTTCACCTACGTCACCGTGGGCGAGCTCAACATGATCACCAGCATCCTGGGCGGCCTGCTGCTGGGGTTCGGCATCGACTACGGCATCCACTTCATCTTCCGCACGCGGCTGGAGCTGGGCCAGGGCAAGCCCTACGAAGAGGCCATCCGCGACGCGGTCATCAACGCCGGCCGGCCGGCGCTGGTGTCCGCGGTGGTGACGTCGGGCTCGTTCTTCGTGCTCATGCGCAGCGAGTTCCGCGGCTTCAGCCAGTTCGGCTTCCTGGCCGGGTGCGGCACCTTCCTCATCGGCGTGCTGCTCTTCGCCTGGAGCCCGGCGCTGCTCGCGCTGCTGGGCCGCCTCAACCCCGAGCTGCCCAAGAAGCTCATCGGCGAGATGAAGCCGCCGGCCACCCAGAGCGCCGCCACGGGCAAGGAGCTGCGCATCCCCCGCCCCGGCCTGATGCTCCTGGTGAGCACCGTCATCGTGGGCTTCATGTGCGCCTTCGCCATCCCGTGGAGCGACGTGGACGTGCCCACGGACCGCCCCGCCTCCCTGGCCGAGCGCATCAAGGCCGGCGTGCGCTTCAACTACAACAGCCGCGCCCTCATCCCCGAGGGTCAGCCGTCGGTGAAGCTGCAGGATGAGATCAGCCAGCGCTTCAACATCTCCAGCGATCCCATCGCCGTCTACACGAAGACGATCGAGGAGACGAAGGCCGTCTACGACGAGCTGACGGACCCGAAGAACAAGGAGAAGTACTCCGCCATCGACCAGGTGGTGAGCATCTACACCTTCGTCCCGCCGCCGGGCACGGCCGAGGCCAACGCGAAGATCCTCGGGGAGTGGAAGGAAGAGCTGAAGGACATCGACGTGGCGGCGCTGCCCCCGGAGGCGCAGGACAAGGCGGCCCTCTTCATGAAGATGCTGGAGGCCAGGCCCTTCGACGTGAACGGGGTGCCGGACATCTATGCCTCGCAGTTCCGCCACCTGCCGGAGACGAAGCCGGAGAACCACGGCTACCTGACGTTCATCTACCCGAACGTGGACCTGTGGGACGGCAAGAAGATGCTCACCTTCGTGGACCAGACGAGCAAGATTCCCACGCCGCAGCTCAAGGACGCCTCGGGCAAGGTCATCGCCGAGGCCCAGGAGCGTCGGGCCGCGGGCTCCGCGCCGCTGTTCGCGCGGCTGGCGCGCATCGTGCTCTCCGATGGTCAGTGGGCGGTGCTGCTCGTCACGCTGTGGATTTTGGTGATGCACTTCCTGGACTTCCGCAACGTGAAGCTGGCGCTGGCGTCCGTCATCCCCCTCACGGTGGGCCTCGCCATGATGCTCGGCATCATGACGCTGGCGGACCTGCACCTGAACTTCATGAACATCATCATCCTGCCCATCCTCCTGGGCTTCGGGGTGAGCCACGGGCTGTACCTGCTGCACCGCTACCTGGAGGGCACCTCGCCGGTGGTGGCGCTGCGCAGCGTGGGCGCGGCGGTGGCCTCGTCCACGCTGACCACGGCCGCGGGCTTCGCCGCCCTCCTGGCCGCCAGCCACAACGGCCTCAAGTCCATGGGCCTCGTGGCGTGCATCGGCCTCATCACCACGCTCATCGTGTCCTTCACGGTGCTCGCCGCGGTGATGCAGGTGATGTGGGACAAGCTGCCGCGCAAGCTGCAGGACGGCGTGCAGGCGCCGACGCCCGCCCACAAGCCCTCGGACAAGTCCGAGGCGGCCTGAAGCACTCGGGGTGAATCGGGGGTAGGCTGCGCCGGATGAACATCTCCGGCGCAACCGATTGGAAGGAAACCCTCGCCCCCGACGAGGTCGAGCGCTTCGAGCGCTATGCCTCCGAGCTGCGTGAGCTGCAGAGGAGGAACGCCCGTGGCGGTCCTCCCTCGCGCGCCCTGCACGCCAAGGGGCACGTGGGGGCCACGGGCGAGCTCATCGTCTCCAAGGACCTGCCCGAGGCCCTGCGCGTCGCCGTCTTCGCCGAGCCGCGCTCCTGGCCCGTCTTCGTGCGCTTCTCCAACGGCTCGGGCCGGCACCAGCACGACCGGACAGCGGACGTCCGGGGCGTGGCGCTGAAGCTCGTGGGTGTCCCGGGCCGCAAGCTCATCCCCGGCCTCGAGGACAAGCGCACCCAGGACTTCCTCCTCATCCAGGAGCCCACCACGCCCTTCCGCACCCCGGACGAGTTCGTCGCCTTCGTGCGCGCCGCCGCCAAGGGCCCGGGCCTGCTGGTGCCGCGTCTCTTCGGCTCGCTGGGCTTCGGCCGGACGCTCGGCCTGCTCAAGAAGCTCGCCTCGATGCCCAAGGTGACGTCGCTGGCCACCACCCCCTTCTACACGGCGCTGCCGCTGCGCTTCGGTGCCACCGCGGCCAAGCTCGCCCTCTTCCCCGTGGATGCCACGCCCGCGGGCGTGGCCTCGGGCGCTCCTGGGGCGCTGCGCGAGGAGCTCGTCTCGCGCCTGCGCACCGGCCCGCTCACCTGGAGCTTCCGCGCCCAGCTCTTCGTGGACGAGCGCACCACGCCCATCGAGGACGCCTCGGCGCCCTGGCCCGAGGACCGGGCGCCCTTCCACGAGCTCGCGCGGCTCGTGCTGCCCCAGCAGGACCTCACGTCGGCGAGCGGTGCGAAGCTGGAGGAGCAGATCGAGCGGATGTCGTTCGACCCGTGGCACGCCGTGGAGGAGCTGCGTCCGCTCGGCGCGATGATGCGGGCGCGGGCCATTGCCTACCGTGAGAGCGTCCTCGAGCGGCAGGCCGCGCCCGAGCCCGAGGACATGGTGAAGCTCGCCGCCGGGTAGCCGTCAGGCCGAGCCCGTGGCCTTGCGCCATGCGCCCAGGAGGTTGTCGACGACCTCCCGCAGGCCCACGCCCTTCGTCACCTGGGTGAAGACGAAGGGCCCCTCGCCGCGCATCTTGCGCGCGTCGCGCTCCATCACCGACAGGTCCGCGCCCACGTGCGGCGCCAGGTCCGTCTTGTTGATGACCAGCAGGTCGGACTGGGTGATGCCCGGCCCGCCCTTGCGCGGGGTCGAGCAGCCAGCGCTCGTCGAGCAGCGCCCGCCCCTCGCGGTGGACGCGAAGCGCGGAGACGTAGTGGGTGAAGGCCCAGTGCTCGCCATTGGCGCTGCGGCCCGCGGTGACGACATCCAGCAGGACGAGCGAGGCCCCTGGGTCGAGCTGAACGTCCTGACGCTGCGCGTACCGGGCCCCGGCGAAGCACATGGTGGGGTCCGGCACCAGCGCGAGCAGCGCGCCCTCGCCCACCCGGGCCGACAGCTCGCTCCGACAGCCCCGCGGCGAGCGATAGACGCGATTGGCGCCCTGGCTCGACAGGAGCGCGAAGGCGCCCTCGGCCACGTCCAGCTCCACGGAGAGGTGGTCGCCATCCACCAGTCCCCCACCGAGCGAGCTGGTTAGACCCAGGCGGCGTGCCCGTGGTTGCGAGGTGTCAGCAACCGCATCGGACTGTGCGCGAGCGCGGTGCGCACCACGGTCCGGTTCCCCACCCGCGCGAAGGCGAGCCGCGCATCTCCCGCGCGCCCGGCCCGGGGCACTATGGATGGTTGAAAGTGCTCGATTGGCCGCCTGGGGGTGCTCAAGTCCGAGACCTACTCAGCATCCTTGGCGCTGGCCATGAGCGCGCGGGCATGGAGTTCCTTCAGCTTCGCGTTGCGGTCACGGGCTTGGACCAGGTCATCCACGCGCGCGGCATCGAGCGTGACGACGAGCAGATCACCCGAACGTTCCGCCGCCAAGCCACTCTCGAATCCCTTGGCGAACCCACCAATCGAGATGAAGAAACCGAGCTGGCAACGACCAAAACGCCGTTCGATCTTCTTGAGGAAGACGTCGAGTTCCTTGCGCTCGACTGGCTTCGACCAGTTCTTGCACTCGCCCAGGATGTACTGCGAGTGCGCCTGGAGCCAGAACGGATCGGTCGACTCGTTGGGAATGACGATGTCGATCTCCTCGTCCAGGCTCTTGCGGTTCGTCTGGGTGCGCTCGAAGCCTGGGATCGACTTGAAGAGGAGCGCGACCAGATCTTCGAGCAACGCCCCCTTGATGGAGGGATCGCGCTCGGTACGAACCGCGTGCCACAGCTCACGGATGGTCTCATCCCGCTTGCCGTTGGCGAGCGCCGCCATCCGCCGCTCGCGTGCCGCTTCCAGCGCGTGACGAACCTTTACCTTGAGGATGGCCTCGAAGTAAGCATTCTTCTCAAGGTAGTCGTAGGCGCCCGCCGCGAAAGCACGGTTCACCGAATCCGAATCAGCCACGCCCGTTACCAGGATGACCTTCACTTCGGGCGCCCGCTGCCGAATGCCCTGGATGAGATCCAGCCCCGTATCCGGACCAAAGCGACCCTGGAGCTTGCGGTCGAGCAAAACCAAATCCCATCCCGGCTGTTCCAACTTCGAAAGCACCGAGGGACCGTCCGTGACCGCGTCCACGGAGTAGCCCTCGGTAGCGAGGATGGTGCGGTAGGTCTCGAGGAACGTCGGCTCGTCATCGACGAGGAGGATCCTTCCGGTCGGGTTCATGGCCGCTCCATACCAGTAGTGGGTATCCGCATCACGAAGCGCGCACCACCCAGGGGTGAGGCATCGCAGGCAACCAAGCCCCTCATCTCCTTCTCGAACACCTCCCGGACGAGCGCAAGCCCGAGCCCACTTCCACCCCGGAGGGAAATGCCCTCATCGAAGATGGCCCGCCGCAACGGCTCGGGCACCCCCGGGCCGTTGTCCTCGACGAAAATCCGTACCGCGCTCGCCCCCTCGAGCGCTTCGGCCTGGATGCGGATGACCGGGGATTCGGGTGGAACCGCCTGGGCCGCGTTGCGCAGGACGTTGGTAAGTGCCATGACCACGCGCGCCCGGTGGCCAGAGACGGGCGGCAACGAGGCTGGCAGCATCTGCTCGATGCGTCGCCCCGCCTCGGACTCGACAGCGGAAACCGCATCGCGAATCGCCGGCACCAGATCGAAAGACTCGAAGGGTAGTGCCGAAACCTTCGCGAGTTCGACGAGTTCGCCGACAAAGCGGAATACGGCATCGATCCCCCGGTCAATCCCCTCGCGTCTGCGAGCAATCACCTCGCCGGGCTGCTCCACCAGCAAGACCTCCCGGTAGAGCGCACCCAACGCCGTCTTGACGGGAACGAGCATGTTGCGGATTTCATGAGCCACCATCCGAGAATGCCGAGCCGTGGCTTCCGCAACGGCGCTGGCTTGGACTTCGACCGTGGTCCCAGTCCCCCAGTGGGTGGCTACATCCGCTGCGGACAGTGTCAAGTCGGCCAGCAGGGAACCAGCGAGCACCGACATGGGAGACTCCTGCTGCTCCGCGATTTCCGTGAGCAACTCCTCGCCCAATGGAAGCGTCGTGAGGTGGGTCCGTTTGTGCTGGGCATCCTCCTCGATGAGGACAAGCCCCAATGCCTCCAGTCGCTTGAGCGACTGCCACACGAGACGGAACGACTTCTCCTTTCCCCAATCGAATGACCAGTTTGACTGACTCGTCAACACTTGTGCGGCTTCTCGACTCACGCGCCATGGATCCGAAGGACCAAAGGACTGGGCTGCCTCGACATGGAGAAGCCAGCGAATGGCGTCCCGGCCCGTAAGCTCTAGAAAAACGCGGCCGATAGGAGTCACGGAGAGTGCCGCCTCAACGCCTCTTGTCGCCCGAATGGAAGCAGCGTAGGCGGCGACATCAATACGCGCACGCGTGTCCATCGCCTCGCCGCGTGCGATTCTCGCAAGCCGGTCGATCTCAAGCGTGCGGACCTTGCTGGGGAGAGCATCGTCCAGCCCCACCCGCCTGGCAATGGACAGCGCGATCCATGCCTTGATGTCCTCGTCCGAAGCGTCCCTGCCGATGCTCTCGCGGAGAAGACGATCCATGCGTTCCGCGAAAAGGACGACCGCATCGTTTCGCTGCCAGACTTCGAAAAGCTCCTCCAGGATGGGACGTCCGGTAGGGGCAACCCTGACATCCTGGATCGACTGTTCCAACCGCTCCAACGCGCGGATGAACACGTCGCGCGCCCAGGCCGGGTCGATGCCACCACTCAGGGGCTCAGGAGCCATCAAGCGACCAGGGGAGTGAACCACCATCTTGAGGTACTCGCCCAAGTTGTCGAGAAAGGACACCGGCACACCCCTCCTGGAACTGCGCTGCTTTCCGCTAAGAAACGTTCACAGACCTACAACTCTGGCCCACTTCCAACTCTGGCTCGTTACATTACCTGGGTGCCCACTTCCGGTAACGCATCCATCCTGGCCATCGACCTCGGGACCTCGGCCGTGAAGCTGGCGGCCGTCACCACCCGGGGGAAGATCCTGGGCGGTGAGGTCGAGCCCCTGGAGCTCCACCTGCTCCCCGACGGCGGCGCCGAGCAGGACCCTGAGTCCTGGTGGAGTGCCATCGTCCGTGGCACCCGACGCATGCTGGACAAGGGCGTCGTCTCCGCCAGCGACATCATCGGCATCAACGTCAGCTCCCAGTGGTCCGGCACCATCGCCGTCGATGAGACGGGCAAGCCCCTGCGGCCCGCCATGACCTGGATGGACTCGCGCGGGGAGCCCCATGTGCGGCGCGTCGCCCATGGGTTCATGCCCGTCGAGGGCTACGGGCTCGCTCGGCTGAGGGCCTGGGTGCGGCTGACCGGTGGCGCGCCCACCCTCTCGGGGAAGGACCCGCTCGGCCACATCCTCTACCTCCAGAGCGAGCACCCCGAGCTCTACCGCCGCACCTACAAGTTCCTGGAGCCCAAGGACTGGCTCAACCTGCGGCTCAGCGGCCGGCTCGCGTCCTCCTACGACACCATCACCCTGCACTGGGTGACGGACAACCGGGACCTCTCTCGCATCACCTACGACGCGGGGTTGCTCAAGATGACGGGCCTGCCGCGCGAGAAGCTCCCCGACCTGGTGCCCGCCGCCAGCGTGCTCGGCCCGCTCCAGCCCGAGGCCGCCCGCTCGCTGGGCCTGAGCGACAAGGTCCAGGTCGTCAGTGGCGCCCCGGACATCCTCGCGGCCGCCGTGGGCTCGGGCGCCGTGCGCGACCATGAGACCCACCTCTGCATCGGCACGTCCTCGTGGATGAGCTGCCACCTGCCCTACAAGAAGACGGACATCTTCCACCAGATGGGCACCCTGCCCTCCGCGCTGCCGGGCCGCTACCTCCTCACCAACGAGCAGGAGTCCGCCGGCATCTGCCTGTCCTTCCTCAAGGACAACATCCTCTTCGGCCACGAGGGGCTCGCCCCCAGCGGCACCGGGCCCGAGAGCCAGGAATCGGTGGACCTCTACAAGGTCCTCGAGAGGGAGGCCGAGCGCATCCCCGCGGGCAGCGACCGGCTCATCTTCATGCCCTGGCTCAACGGCGAGCGCAGCCCGGTGGATGACCAGCGGCTGCGTGGCGGCTTCTTCAACCAGTCGCTCAAGACGACCCGCGGGCACATGGTGCGCGCCGTGCTCGAGGGCGTCATCTACAACTCGCGCTGGCTCTTCACCTACGTGGAGAAATTCGTCGGCCGCAGGCTGGACTCCATCCGCATCATCGGCGGCGGTGCCCGCTCGAAGCTGTGGTGCCAGATTACAGCGGACATCCTGGACCGGCGGATTCACCAGGTGGACGAGCCCGTGCTCGCCAACGCGCGCGGCGCCGCGTTCCAGGCGGCGGTGGCGCTCGGGCACCTCACGGTGGACGAGATTCCCTCGCTCGTCCCCATCGCGAACACCTTCGAGCCCAACCCCCAGAACCGCGGGCTCTATGACGAGCTCTTCGGCGAGTTCTTGAACCTCTACAAGTCCAACAAGGCCATCTTCGCGCGGCTCAACCGGGCCCGGAGCGCCTGAAGCGGAGCGACACCATGGATCTGCCCGAGCTCGGAACGAGCCTCCTCAACCGCGTCCCATCCCGGCTGCTGTCGGTGGCCGAGCGCTACCTCAAGAACGTCCCGATGCTGCGCGAGCGGCTGGCGAAGGAGACGGACGCGATGCTGGCCGAGCTGGAGGGCGACCTGAAGCCCTACCGCGGCCAGCACCCCACCTTCGACACGCTCCCCCCCCAGGGCCTCTCGCAC
>NZ_DASVSO010000165.1:0-11075 GCF_036388035.1 Archangium sp. | reverse complement strand
CTGACACCCACCGGCCATCGATGATGAAGCCGCGGTACTCCTCGAAGAGCGTGAGCCCATCTCCGGTGTGGCCTTCTAGATCAGCAATGCCCTCTTCGTCGAAGTCATCCGGTTGGCTCTCCACCGCCTCATCCTGCTTCCAAACATCGGCGATGAAGGACGATCGCCCCCGTTTTGGCAGCCGGATGCGGTTTTCTGTCGTTCCCTTGAGCCATCCCACGATTCGCCGACCGCTCTTCAACTGGGCCGTGACGAGAATGATGCCGTGGGCCCCCCAGTCGTACGCTCCGACTGCCACGGAGGCGCTGTCGCGCTCTCCCTCTGGTGTCTTGGCCGTGGAGTACGTTGGAGCATTGAGCGTCATGTCGGGGTTGGTGCCAGGGTCGAACTTTAGATCCGGTTCATTCTGTGGGGATGGCGGGGGAGGGTAGTTCATCGCCACGCCCGGGATGTTGGACACCTCCGCCAGTTCGAAGGTGAAGCTTTGCGCCAACTCCTTGGGGGGTCCCCCATCGGCGCGGCGCAGCGTGGCCTTTACCTCGATGTGATTGCCGGCGATTTCCGCGATAAGGGAGCCCTCGGGGCGCCAGTCGTCGTAGTCCACCACCTCGACCTCGACGATGAGCTCCTCTGGGTTGTTCGTGAGATACCACTTGGTGGTTTCAGTCCACTCTGGATGCTCCGCCCCGAGAAACACGCCGTTTTGGGCACGCTCACCCTGGAAAACGACAGTCCCGGGCTTACTGCCCGGCTCCACGTTGCCCTTACCCGAGACGATGACCCCGAGGTCCAGGGACCCCTCGATGTGACTCGTTCTGCTACCGAGGCAGTTGCTGTACTCGGTTTCTCCAGTGATCAGCGCACCGATCTCGCCTTGCGGCTCCACATTGAAGCTACCGACGCCATCCTCGACATGCACCCCAAAAAGCACGTCGGTAGTGCCGCTACCCAACAGGTTTCTCGTCGTCACTTCCGTCTCACTGCACTCCGGAGGCAAGCAGTCGTTTCTGTATGAGACTCGCTTGTACGACTCGTTCATGCTCGCCAGGTAGGTGACCTCTTCCCCTGAGATACCAATGGTGGCGCTCCGTCGTTCATCCCCCGTGCTCGAGACGTGGCCCGAGATGCAGCCCGTCCGGGCTTCGCTATAGCGGTGCCACTGGTGGTATTCGTAGGTGATATGGCCGTACCACTTCTCCTCCTCCTCCAGCCATTGCACGCGTGAATACACGCCTCTCGAATTGCCAGGAGAGATGTCGTCGGGGCCGCATGAGGCCACGATGACGAGCATGGCGAGTGGCAGAAGGAGCGGCTTCAAATGCATGGCGGTTCTTTCCTGCTGGAACGCCGCGACCTGCTACTGCCCAACGGGTGGACCGGTTCGGCGCGGAACGGCGGGACGTCGAGGTCCACGAGGGTGGCAAGTGGGACGTCCGTCATCACAGTGGCCAAACTACGCAAGAGTCGCTCGGCGAACAATCCTTGGGAGCCAGGAGGGAACGGCGAGTTGCCTCGCAGTGAAGCGCGCCGTTGCCCGGAATCGGGTAGGGGTCGCTCGGACACCTGGCGGGCACGGATGAAGAAGGTCTCAAGCGGGAGGACTCTAATGTGCGTGGAAGGTCCTTCCCGTAGGCCCGTTCCGCACTAACCTGCGCGCGGAGCCGGGACGCCCGGCTCCGTTCAACACCACCGAGAGGAAACGCCGTGGGGATCGCCCGCATCCTGGGATTCATGCTCGTCGTCGCTGGCACCGTGTTCCTGGTGAGTGCCTACCGTGCCACCGGCTCCTTCACGGAGCGCGCCACGGAGACCTTCACCGGGCGCTACTCCGAGCGCACCCAGCGCGACCTCGCCATCGGTGGCGCGGGCGTGGTGGGTGGCATCCTGCTCATCGCTTTTGGCGGGGGCGGAAAACGCCGCCGGTAGTGGTTTCCACGCGCTCCGTGATCCACCCGCCCCTCCCCGGGTCAATTCCAGATACGAGGTCTCATCAGACCCGGGATAGACGAAAGCTCCTGAAATCAGGAAGAATCCTGGAATATGGTTCAGGAAGGGGGGAGGGAGAAAGACGTGCGCACGGAGAAATTCTCGCTGCTCACGCGTGCGCTGGAGCAGGTCGTGGAGGGGCAGCCCTCCGAGGCCCGGCGCTCGCTGGCGGAGTTGACGAAGCGATTGGACGTCGAGTCCGTCGCGGAGGACATGCAGTACGTCCTGTTCGCCGCGGCGCTCGCCCGGCGGCTAGGGGACGGCGATGCGCAGCAGCTCAACCTCTACTTGAAGCGCTTCGAGCTGCCGCAGATCTCCCTCTTCAACCTGCTGGCCCAGCGACTGCCCCTGGCGTCCCTGGCGGGCTCCATCGCGAACGACTGCCTGTGTGACCTGTTCGCGGGCCATGAGGAGGCCACGCTCATCGACGTGGGCCTGGGGACGGGGCGGCAGGAGGTGGCACTGCTGCGCCGGCTGAAGGAGCGCGGCGTGGCGCTCCGGCGCCTCACCGTGGTGGGCGTGGAGCCCGACACGGACAGCCTGCACCGGGCGGAGACGGACCTCACGGCGGCCGCCCGGGAACTGGACCTGGACTTGCGCTTCCGGGGCATTCCGCGCGTCATCGAGGCGCTCGGCGCGGACGACTGGCGCTGGCTCCGGGACGGCCCGGGACCTCGCGTGGTGCACTCGGCCTTCGCCCTCCACCACATGGCCGGCGACCTGGACCAGCGGCAGGTGCTCTTCGAGCGCTTCCGCGAGCTGGAGCCCACGGCCGTGGTGCTGATCGAGCCGAACTCGGACCACTTCACCAACTCCCTGGCCCAGCGCTTCCACAACGCCTGGCGCCACCTCTTCTTCATCTTCGGGCTGGTGGATGAGCTGCAACTGCCCGTGCAGGAGCGCAACGCCATCAAGCGCTTCTTCGGCCGCGAGCTGGAGGACATCCTCGGCGCGGTGGACGATTCGCGGCGCTTCGAGCGCCACGAGCGCAAGGAGACGTGGCTGGAGCGGCTGCGGCGCGCGGGCTTCTCCACGGCCAGGCGGCTCGAGGGCTCCTGGTCCTCGCCCCACCCCGCGATGGTCGTCCACCCGGAGCCGGGCCACGTGGGCCTGTGCTACCGGGAGGAGACGGTGGTCGCGGTCATCCGTGCCACCGTGGAGGGCTGAGAGACGGAATGGAGCCCGGACTGGAGGAGCGAGCGCGGCGCGTGTTGGAGGCGTGCCGGCGCGCGGGGGTGAGGCTGGCCCTGGCCGAGGCCAGCACCGGCGGACTCATCTCGGCCTGCCTCACCGACATCCCCGGGGCCTCGGCCGTGCTGGAGCGCGGCTTCGTCCCCTACTCGAACGAGGCCAAGACGGAGCAGCTCGGCGTGCCGGTGGAGCTGATGGTGGCCCATGGCGCCGTCAGCGAGGCGGTGGCGCGCGCGCTCGCGGAGGGGGCCCTGGCGCGCTCCCACGCGGACCTCGCCCTGGGAGAGACGGGCATCGCCGGCCCATCGGGTGGCTCGGCGCTCAAGCCGGTGGGACTCGTCCACCTCGCCGTGACGCGGCGGGGAGGCCCCCTCCTCTGCGAGCGTCACGTCTTCCCGGGAGACCGCGGGGCCATCCGTCGCGCGGCGGCGACCCGGGCGCTGGAACTGTTGCTCACCCTACTGGAGGGGAGCTGAGCACCCGATGTGGTAGGTTGGGGGCATCCTCTTTCACGAGGCGCAGGTGGTAGTCTCCCCACCTCGCTGAACACATCCCTTTCCCCCGTGCACTCCCCCCCCCCCCCCCGCACGGAAGGAGAACGTCGTGTACAGGCTCGACATCAACAAGCAGCACGCGCTCATCGAGTTCGCTCTGGATGGGCTCATCCGTAAGGACGAGATGGCGCGGTTCGTGGAGGAGCTGCGGGCCGCCACGCTCGGCCTCTCCGGACAGGAGATCAAGCTGATGGCGGACGTGCGCACCTTCCGTCCCTCCTCGCCGGAGGTGGCGGAGATGATCCGCGAGGTGCAGGCCTTCGGTCTCCAGTCCGGAGTGAAGCAGGTGGCCGAGCTGGTGGAGAGCCAGATCGTGGCCCTCCAGCTCAACCGGGTGGCGCGGGAGAGCGGGACGGACAAGATCCTCCGCCGCTTCCACGACGACCAGGCGGCGCGGCGCTGGCTCCTCTTCGGTGAAGAAGAGGCGCTCTGCGCGTAGGCCCGGCACACGCGTGTCGCGGCGCCGGGCCTTCACTCCACCCCAGGGAGCCGGGGCCGCTCAGCGCGTGAGCAGCCGTGGCAGGGCGCCGCGCAGGTCGGGCTGAGGACCGATCTGCCGGGTGCTGGTGTCCTGGGGCGTGCCGGTGGCGCGCAGCACGTCGCGCAGGAGGCGCGGCTCGACGGGGCCCTGGCCGGCGGCGTTGGCCGCGCCCTGGAGGCTGGCCACCGCGCCCGCCACGATGGGGGCGGCGCTGGAGGTGCCGCCGAAGGTGGCGGTGTACGACTGGTTCTCGCCAGAGTTGGAGAGGTCCCCGTAGCCCGTGGACACCACCTTCTCGCCCCAGGCGTGGACGTCCACGCGGCTGCCGTAATTGGTGAAGCACAGGGGCGCGCGGGTGGTGGCGTCGCTGGCGCCCACGAGGATGGCGCCCGAGTCCCGTCCCGAGCGGTCGAAGGCGCCGCCGTACGCCGGGTCATCCAGGTCCACGCTGCCGTTGCCGGCGGCCTCGACCACGTGGACGCCGTTGGCGGTGGCCTGGGCGATGGCGTCGAAGTTGGCGCGCCAGTACTCCAGCGGGACGTAGTTGCACTGGCTGGTGTTGCAGGTGCAGTCCTTCGCGCTGCGCGGCCCCGGGGCCTGCAGCTCCACCAGCACGATGCCGCCACGGCCCGCGGCGAGGGCCGCGTGGGTGATGGCGCTCGCCATGCTCTGGTCGGCGACACCCTCATGGCCCGCCTGCGCCTCGTGGGCGATGCCGGTGATGCCGTAGCCGTTGGCCTTGCCCACCACCACGCCCAGCGCCGCGGTGCCGTGGTTGCGCCAGCCCGCGTCGTTGAACTGGCCGCCACCCGCATAGAAAAAGGACGGCATGTCCTCGTGCCTGTCGTTCCAGGCCCCCTCCACGTCGACGAGCTTCACGCCCGTGCCCCTGCCACCCGGCACCGTCCAGGCGTAGCGCGCGTCGATGCCGCCGGGGGCGCTGTCGAGGTAGCCCTGCTGGCCGTCATGGCGGGGCGCCAGCTCTTGAGCGCGCGCGCCCAGGTCCACCGGGGTCGGCGCGTACACGGGCTCGGCGTAGGCGATCTCCACGCTGTCGAGCGTGTTGAGCTGCATCACCAGCGCGTTCACCTCACCGGCGAGGGTGCCGGGCCGCAGCGGCACCTCGAAGTAGAGGTCCAGGTCCGCCATCTGCTTGCTGCTGCGCTCCTCGGCGGTGCGCTTGCGCTCGGCCAGCGTCAGCTCGTCCTCGCGGAAGAGCCGCGCCACCGGGCCCAGGCGAGGCACGCGCTGCAGCACCTTGTGGGCGGTGGTGAGGTCCGCCTGCAGCCTCTTGTCGGACAGGCCGTGGCGCGCCAGCTGGGCCTGCTCGGACTGGCCGCGCTCGCCGATGAGCGCGCGCATGATGCCGCCACGCAGGCGCACGCGCGTGCCCTCGTGGAACTTCACCACCAGCCGCTGCACTGGCGTCTCCGAGTCCAGCTCCGGAGTGGTGGGCTTCACGGTGGACAGTCGCGGCTCCAGCACCTTGACGCCGCTGGCATGCGCCACCGGAGCGGCGAGCAGGGCCAGGCCCAGCATCAGCGTGCGGGTGGCGCGGAACTCGGTAGACAATGCCTTCATCATCCATCCTTCGTGGGGGGTGAAGGGGGAGGTACGTCTGTGACGGCGGGCCTCGGGTCGGGGGTGCCGAGGCCTCCCCACCGTCGTCACACCGGCACCCTGCCACAGGCGTCTGTCACGCCTGGGTAGGACCGGAGTTCATCGATTTACGTGATGGCAGTATTAGCAGAAATTTATGATGCGGGAAACATGCGTGTGAAATCGAGGCCCCTGCTTTTCCTCTTTTCAACGTGAACGGGCCGAGGCGGCGAAAGTCTCACCCGCCCAGGAGAATCGCGTCGAGCTCCGGGTCCTCCACGAGCTCCTTCACGTCGGGGTTGCTGTCGTTCGGATCGAACCCGTAGACGGAGGAGCCGGGGGGAGGCGCCTCCGAGGCGAGGCACAGCACCGCGCGAGGAGGAGCGCCCACCCCATCGCCGTCCCGGTCCGGGTAGAGGACGCGCCAGAGGTGGAGCCCGGGGTCCGCGTCGTCGCAGTCGTTGCCGGAGGCCGAGGCGGCGTAGGGAGGGGGGAGGGGGGCGCCCGTGCACACCGAGCCGGAGGCGGGCGTGGTGGAGCCGTCGCGATCAGCGTCCACGTGCTGGTAGGCGAGGAGCTGCCAGGTGAGGGCGTCGCCGGGGGCGCAGTCGGTGCCCTGGGAGGAGTAGCCCGCGGGCACGGAGCCGTCGGTGCAGAAGGAGGAGGCGCTCCCGGCCCCCACGCCGTCCGAGTCCTCATCCACATAGGCCTGGAGGGCGTGGTGGACGGCGGCCCGGGAGTCGTCGCAGTCGGTGCCCTTGTCCGAGTAGCCGGCCGGCCGGGTGGTGCCGGCGCACAGCGTCACGGTGGGGCCCGCGCCCACCCCGTCGCCGTCCGTGTCCGCGAAGACGCTCCAGGAGACGCGCGCCGAGGCGTTGGTGTCATCGCAATCGGGGGAGGCGCCCCAGGGGAGGTACCCCCTCGGGAGGCTGGCGCCGCTGCACACCTGTCCCGACTCGGCCACCGTCGCGCCATCCCCATCCGCGTCGCGGTAGGCGTAGGCGCGCGGCACCCAGCGCGAGGAGTCCGTCGGGGCGCAATCGCCCTGCGTCTGGACGTAGCCGGGCTCGGGGCCGTCGCTGGAGCAGCGCTGCTCCACCGACCCGCTGCCCACGCCGTCCGCGTCGGTGTCCGGGTACACGTCGAGCAGGCGCCACCGGTCGGCCCGGGTGTCGTCACAGTCCGTGGGGGCGAGGGACTCGAGGAGGTAGCCCATGGGCAGTGCCTTGCCCGCGCACACGCTGCTCGCCTCGGGGACGGAGATGCCATCGCCATCCGCGTCCCGGAAGCGGTAGCTCAGCAGCTGGTAGCGCGAGGCCTCCTGGGGCGCGCAGTCCAGCGCCGTCTCGGAAGTGCCCGGGGGCAGCGTGGTGCCGACGCAGCGCGGCCCCCGCGTACCGCCCGCGACTCCGTCCCGGTCCTCGTCCGGGTACAGCTCACGCAGGGCCCAGACAGCCGGGTCTGAGTCGTCGCAGTCGTCCGCGTCCTTGGTCCGCGAGTAGCCCGTGAGGTCGCTGCCCACGCACGCGAGCCTCGCCGGGCCCGAGGCCACGCCGTCCCGGTCCGTGTCCTCGTAGAGCCCGTCCTCCAAGCGCCAGCGCGTGGCATCCCGGGGCGCGCAGTCGCCCGTCTCATGGGAGAAGCTCTCGGGCAGCGCGTTCCCGATGCAGACCGAGGACGGCGAGGTGTCGCCGAAGCCGTCCCGATCGGCATCGCTGTACGCCTGCACCCGCTTCCACCGGGCCGACGAGGTGCTGTCGCAGTCCTCGCCGTCGCGGACGCCATCCCCGTCCGAATCCGCGTACGGATCCTCGCCCCCACACCCGGACTGCACACCGCCCAGCGCCAGCACGAGCGCCAGCCACATCCATCGCATCCTGTCGCCCCTCGTCTCGGGTGTGGGGAGGGACTAGCGACGGGTGAGCTTGCAGCCGATGTACCCAAGGCCGAAGTAGTCCACCTCGGAGCGCAGCTCGAGGCGGTACTGGCCGGGCTTGGCCATGGCCATGAGGATCATCCGCTCGCAGCGCTCGAAGGTGCGCTTGGTCCCCGAGTATTCCACGGGGCTGGCATCGTAGGAGAGGGTGACGGTGGTGGGCGTGGCCGCTCCCTGGAGGAGGCCGGTGATGGAGACCGTGTTGTCGTGGCCCGCGATGTCGTAGCTGTCCACCGCGTCGAAGACGTAGGTCGGGGTGGCGGCGGAGGCGTCCTTCAGGGGGGCCAGCGCGAGCAGGAGGGTGAGGGCCGAAGCGAGCGTCTTGTGGAGCGTCATGGTGAGCGAGATGGCTATACCGCGAATCCCAGCGCGACCGCGAGCAGCCCCGCCAGGCCCGCGTAGAGCGGGATGTTGCACGCGAAGGTGATGCGGTTGATGCGCTGGAAGCGGGCCTGCTCCTCATCGGCGAACCAGACGCCGTCTTCACCCGTCGTGTGTCCCTCCACGGCCTGGAAGAAGAGCGTGGCGTACATGACCTCGATGAAGAGGCTCACCAGCACCAGGGCGATGAGCGACAGGGCCCACATGTCCATGCGCGAGAGGGGGCCCGAGAAGAGCTCGTGGTGCCACGAGAGCCCACTGAGGATGAGGAGGATGCACAGCACGTCGTGGCCGATGCCGTAGGGCGGCTTCCAGTTGAAGGAGACGTAGAGCATGTAGAGCTCGGCGATGCCGCGCACCCACATGCAGGCCCCGAAGCTGCCCAGCACCAGGCGCAGGCCCGGGTGCAGCGCCGGGTCCATCGCCACCACGGGGCAGAGGAGGAACCAGAGGAAGACGGCGTAGAAGAGCCAGGCCACCTTGGGCGGCGAGATGCGGCCGCCGCGGGCCTTCTGCACGTTCTGCCTGCGCGAGAAGTAGATGCCGAGCAGCGCGGACAGGCCAATCAAGGCCACGATGAGGACACGGGTGAGCGGAGAGAGCATCTCGGGACGGCGCGGGCGAGGGGAGAGAGCAGGATAGCGCAGCAGGTACCAGGTGCGCAGGCGGGGCAGGTGGCGCGGGGACACCTGGGGGTGCAGGCAAGCGCCCCGCCCGCCCTGGACAGGGGAGCGGGGGCGCGGCACTCTCGACGCGCGCTCGGAGGCGCATTCCATGAGAGCTGAGCAGGCAGGGACACACCCGGTGCCGGTGGGGACCGCGGTGCACACGACGCCCCGTGTCGAGCGCTGGGGCTGGGTGTGGCCCCGGTGGAACGACCCACGCATCCCCTTCGCCGCCATTCTCACCCTCTACGGGGTGCTGGGCTTCTCCTTCTTCGGCTTCAACCGCAGCCCGGCGCAGATGGCGCTCATCGTCGTGAGCGGCAGCGTGCTCGACGCGGGGCTGGGCTGGCTGCTGCGCCGCGAGAAGGTGGTGCCCCTGAGCGGCTACATCTCGTGCTGCTCGCTGGCGCTGCTGCTCAACTACTCGCACTCGAGCTGGCTGTTGCTACTGCCGGTGTGGCTCGCCATCGGCTCCAAGTACGTGCTCACCTTCGAGGGCCGCCACGTCTTCAACCCGTCCATGTTCGGCGTGGCCACCTCGCTGCTCCTCACCCGCGAGCTGATAACGGCCGCGCCGGCCTACCAGTGGGCCAACGGCGAGGTGGCGCTGTCGGCCTTCATCGTCATGGCCGCGCTGGTGCTCTTCTTCTTCCGGGTGGGGCGCACCTGGCTGGTGCTGAGCTTCCTCGGCTTCTACGCCCTGCAGACGGCCCTGCGCGCCTTCATCCTGCGCCACCACCTGCCGCCCGAGGTGCTCTTCCTCGGCACGCTCGGGGCGCCGGCCTTCTTCATCTTCACCTTCTATATGATCACCGACCCGGGCACGTCTCCCAAGACGCCGCGTGCCCAGGTGCTCCTCGCGCTCGCCCTCACGCTGGTGGACCTGGTGCTCCACCTCAAGGAGAGCGTCTTCACCTTCTTCTACGCGGCCCTCACCTGCGCCACGGTGCGCTTCCTCTTCCTGCACGGGCGCGCCGTGTGGCAGCGCGGGCCTCGCGCGTACCTCGCGGCGCTGTTCTCGCCCGGGCCGCTCCAGCGGCTGGCGGCGGTGGGGGGACTCGGGGCCGCCATGGCCGCGGGCTATGTGCTCGCCGCGCCGACAGGGGCGCTCAACCGCCCGCTGCCCTTCCACATGGAGCGCCTGGAGGCCTCGCACACGGGGCTCGGCTCCACCACCACGGTGGACGACGTGCTGATGAAGGTGGACCCGCGCGTGCTGCACGTCTCCAAGTGGGTGCTGAGCGTGGGGGACGCGGTGGCCGCCGGGGACTTCGACGGGGACGGGAAGGTGGACCTCTTCCTCACGAACGCGCTCAAGGCGGACGCGTACCGCGCGGCCCTCTACCGCAACCTGGGCGACCTGCGCTTCGAGCGCGTGAAGGTGCCCGCGCTGGAACACATCGCCGCGAGCTTCACCACCGAGGGCGCGGCCGCTGGCGGCACCTTCGTGGACTACGACGGCGACGGGGACCAGGACCTGGCCATCGCCGTGGCCTTCGGGCCCTCGAAGCTGCTGCGCAACCTGCTGCGCGAGACGGGGAGCGCCACCTTCGAGGACGTCACCACCCGGACGGGCCTGGGAGACCACTCGGTGAGCATGGCGGTGACGCTGCTCGACTTCGACCGGGACGGGCACCTGGACCTCTTCGTGGCCAACGCGCTCACCACGCACCTGCCCGACTACGCCACGCCCACGCCGTTCAACTTCTTCCGGCTGCCGCCGCCCGAGTACCCCGGCGACCGGCGCATGCTCCGCTTCATGCACAACGGCTGGCACAACGCCGACAACGGTGGGCTCAACGTGCTCTACCGCGCCCGGGGGGATGGCACCTTCGAGAAGCTGGACTCGGCCGCCCTGGGGCTGAAGGAGACGCGCTGGTCGCTCGCCGTCAGCACGGTGGACTTGAACCAGGACGGGTGGACGGACCTCTACATCGCCAACGACTTCGGCCCGGACGAGGTCTACCTCAACGCGCAGGGCAAACACTTCCAGCGCGTCGTGGGCAAGCTGTTCGGGGAGATTGGCAAGGACACCTACAAGGGGATGAACTCCACCGTGGCGGACTTCGACCGCAACGGGATGTTGGACGTCTACGTGTCCAACGTGCACCACTCGCTCCAGGCCGAGGGCAGCCTCCTGTGGATGACGTCCCCGGGGAAGGACCCCTTCCTCCCCGAGTTCAAGGACGAGGCCACCTTCCGGGGCGCGCTCAACGAGCGGCGCTTCGGCTGGGGCGCGGCGGCGGGGGACCTCGACAACGATGGATGGCCCGACATCGTGC
>NZ_DASVSO010000164.1:0-5725 GCF_036388035.1 Archangium sp. | reverse complement strand
GAGGAGGTGCGGGGGCGGTGCTACGGGCGGCTGGACGTGGGCCTGTCCTCGACGGGGCGGCTGCAGGCGGAGCGGGCCGCGCGCTTCCTGGCCGAGGCGCCGCTGCTGCGCATCTACACGAGTCCGCGCCGGCGGGCGCTGGAGAGCGCGGCGCCGCTGGCGGAGCTGAAGGGGATGGCGGTGGACATGGAGGAGTCCTTCCGGGAGATCGACTTCGGTCTCTTCGAGGGGCTCACCTACGAGGAGGCGGAGAAGCGCCACCCGGAGGTCTACGCCGAGTGGATGGCGCACCCGACGCGGGTGCGGTTCCCCGACGGGGAGAGCTACCCGGAGATGCGCGAGCGGGTGAGGGCGGCGGGACGGATGCTGCGCACGCGGCACGCCGGGGAGACGTTCGTGCTGGTGTCGCACGGCGGGGTGAACCGGACGCTGCTGGCCGAGGCGCTGGGCATGCCGGACGACAACCTGTTCCGGCTGGAGCAGGGGTACGCGGCGGTGAACATCCTCGACTTCTACGGGGACGAGCCCATCGTGAAGCTGATGAACGTGACATTCGGCTGACTCCCCGAGAGGGACTCCCTTCCCTGGGAGCGGAGTCCCTCGCTCGGGCGCGCTCCACCCACCTCGACGGAGTTCGAGGTCGGCACTATCGTTACAAGCATGACGCGCGGCGCCCAACGTGTACTCGACGAGGCTCTCAGGCTCTCGCCTGAGGAGCAGGCACTCGTGCTGCGTGAGCTGCTGGCCCGGTTGGATGGCGAACCTGATCCCGAGGCCGAGGCGGAGTGGGCACGGGAGATCGAGCGTCGGGTCGCTGAGGCGCGGGCTGGGGCTCCAGCGGCTGGGGACTGGGAGACGATCTGTGACGAGCTCGAAGCGGAGCTCCAGCGGAAGCCGTGAACAGGCAACTCACGCTCTCGGTCCCCGCACGCGAGGAGCTTCGTGCGGCTGTCTCCTGGTACGAGGAAAGGAGCCCGGGACTCGGCCAGGAGCTTCTCGCCGCGGCCCGTGAATGCTTCCGCCTCATTCGCGAGCAACCTGGCGTGGGGAGTCCCGTCCCGGGGGTCGCGGAATCCGTGGGGGCGCGCCGTGTGGCACTGAAGCGATTTCCCTACACGGTCGTCTACGTGGAGTTGGGCGAGGAGCTCCGCGTCCTCGCATTCGCGCACATGCGGCGCCGGCCGGGCTACTGGCGCAATCGCTGAGCTCCCGGTCTCCCTCCGGGGCTTTCGAGAAGCTCGGGCGAGCAGGCCAACCCGGAGGTTGGGTAGACTGGCCCACCATGGAAGCCGCTGCTCCCAAAGTGTCGCACTCCTCCCAGCTGTTGCAGGAGTACCTGGACCAGGACGTCGTCGCTCGCGAGATGTCCATCGCGCGCTTCATGCGCGGGATGACGCTGCTGAGCTGCGTGGCCGCGGTGGTGCTCGGAGAGGTCATCACCTGGCGGCTGGCGCTGAGCCTCGCGGGGCTGACGGGTGCGATGTGCATCTACTACTCGCTCATGCTGCACACCCTGCGACAGGGCGGGTTCCACCCCGCCATCCAGTGGGTGGACAGCGCCATCACGGTGTCCATCCCGGCGGTGGTGTGCGTCGTGGATGTGTACTTCCGGGATGCCGTGTACGCGCTCACCACGCCGCCCGCGTTCGTGTGGGGCGCGCTCATCGTGGTGTGCGCGCTCCGGGCGGGCAAGGCGCTGGCCTACGCGGCGGCGGCCCTCGTCGCGGTGGAGTACATGGGGCTGTACTTGCTGGTACTTCAGCCCCGGCTCCCTCCCGACGCCCTGAGCACCCTGTCGTTCCCCATGGTGCTGATGCGCTGCGTGTTCCTCTTCGCCTATGGCCCGCTGACGGCGACGCTGGCCGGGCTCATCGTGAGCAAGGCCGAGGCCGCGCTGCGCGCCATCCGCGAGAAGGACGTGATGGGGAAGTACTTCCTCCACGAGCGGCTGGGCG
The DNA here is from genome assembly GCF_036388035.1 of Archangium sp. GTDB lineage: Bacteria > Myxococcota > Myxococcia > Myxococcales > Myxococcaceae > Archangium. The sequence goes on along the minus strand of NZ_DASVSO010000164.1, from coordinate 3,770 downwards.
TGGGCGGCATGGCCGAGGTCTTCCGCGCCACCTACAGCCCGGAGGGCGGTTTCGAGAAGCAGGTGGCCATCAAGCGCGTCCTCCCGGCGTACGCGGACAACGAGGAGTTCCTCGCCATGTTCCGGCGCGAGGCGGAGCTGGGCTCGCTGCTCATCCACCCCAACATCGTGCAGGTGCTCGACCTGGGGCGGCACCAGGGCACGGTCTTCCTGGCCATGGAGTTCGTGGACGGCATGCCGCTCAGCTCGCTGCTGAGGCGCGTCTACGGCAGGCAGCTGCCCCCGGCGGCGGTGGCCTACCTCGGCGCGGAGGTCGCCGCGGCGCTCGCGTACATGCACGGCCGCACCGGCCGCAAGGGCGAGCCGCTGGGGCTGGTGCACCGCGACCTCAACCCGCCCAACATCCTGCTGTCGCGCATCGGCGAGGTGAAGCTGTCGGACTTCGGCATCGCGCGCGCGGCCAACGGAGTCGCCCTCACCCAGGCCAAGGTCGTGCGCGGCAAGGCTGGCTACATGGCTCCGGAGCAGGCCTACGGCAAGCCCCTGGACGGTCGGGCGGATCTCTTCGCCCTGGGCCTCACCCTGCACGAGGCCCTCACCGGCCACCGGACCCTGCAAGGCGACAGCGAGGCGGATTTGATGATCGCCTCCACCCAGCAGGAGCTGCTGCCGCCCTCCCACTTCGTGCCCGGCATCTCCCCCGCGCTGGACGCCATCATCATGGGCCTGTTGCGGCATGACCGCGACCAGCGCACGCCCTCGGGCGAGGTGCTGCAACAGCAGTTGATGGCACTCTCGGGAAACGAGGCCCCCTACCCGTATGGCCGCCAGCAGCTCATCGAGGCCATGCGCCAGGTCATCACCCAGACGTCCACGCCCGTCGTGCCCCTCCAGCTCACGCCCGACATGGCGCTCACGGAGGTGGCCGACGCGGTCCCGCGGACTCGCGCGGCTCGCGGGTAGGTGGCTCCGAGGCAGAGGGTGCCCGTCCTCCGGGACACCCTCTCCCCCAGGGGCCTCAGTGCTTCGCCACCGCGTCTCCCGTGGCGCGCACCTCGTCCTCCTCCACCGGCACCTTCTCCACCCGCAGCGTCGTGGGGCCCTCCAGCGTGAGGTACGGCTTGAGCTTCAGGAACTGCTTCTTGCCGAAGCCCTTCACCCGCACCAGCTCCTCCACGCGCTTGAAGGCCCGCTTCTGCCGCCAGGCGAGGATCCGCTGAGCCGCCTTCGGCCCCACGCCCGGCAACAGGTCGAGCTGGGCCACCGTCGCCTCGTTCAGGTTCACCAGCCCCGCGTACTGGGTCCGCAGCTTCGCGCTCGCCGCCTCGGCGGCCCCGGACCCGAGCAGCACCAGCGCCAGCACCGCCGCCACGCTCACTCCCCTCACGCGCCCGCTCACGAGTGGCCTCCCACCGGCAGCGCGTCCAAGCCGCCGTCCACCCCGTAGCGCCCGCCGCCCCCCGCCTGCGCCGTGTCGCGCTTGTCCGCCGCCTCGCGCACGTGCAGCTTCCCGTCCAGCGGCAGCACGTCCAGCAACACGTTCAGCGAGCCGTCCTTGTTCACGAACGCGCTGCCCGCCCTCACCCAGATGCTCCCGCCCTTGCCCTCGCGGATGGAGAACACCGCCAACCGCTTCCCCGCCGTCAACATCAACCACCTCACCTGCTTCACCGCCGCGCCTCCATTGGCGCGGTCCCCGGCCCCAGAGCAGCTGTCATGCCAGCGGCGCTTCCCTCGGAGCGCGCCCCCGCGAGGTGTACAGCCGCGCGCGAAACGTCCGGCGAATGAGACCCACGCACGGCACGCCTGCGCTCGCCGGGCACCTCCTCCGACTCCGTCCACCTCGCCCCCACCCGTCGAGGGGGGACTGGCCGTGCGCGATCTCCATGCACACCGTTGCCGTCGCTCCGGTGGTGGAGGGATGTTCCGTGCACCTGAAGTTCTCCGTCCTCGCCTCACAATTCCTTGAAGACCCCAACGCCGTGCGCCGCTCGGTGTGCTGGCCGGTGTTGGTGTGGGAGGCGCCGCCCATGGGTGTGCGTCCCCTCTTCACGCGGAGCACCCTGCCGGGCCTCTCCATGAGCCGGCCCACCGTCGCCGAGCCGCTCGTGCTCGAAGTCCGCAAGCGCACACACGCGACCAGCCTGCACGCGGGCGTCACGCTGGGGCGCACCCCCGACAACGACATCGTCGTGGAGGACCCCACCGTCTCGCGCGTGCACGCCACCTTCCGCGAGGAGCCGAAGACGGGGGTCTGGTACGTCAACGACGACGGCAGCCACAACGGCACCTGGCACAACGGCACCCTGCTCATCCCCGGCCGCGACACGCCGCTCTTCGAGCGCGCCTCGCTGTGCTTCGGGGACGTGATGGCCACCTTCCTGCAGTTCAACGCCTTCAACCAGTTCATCCTCGACTGGCTGGCCCGGCACAACCGGGCCGCCCGCGCCGCCTCCTCCATCACCGAGGGTGGCTTGACGCGCGGGGTTTGAGCCCCTAGGAAGGGCCTGCCCTTGGGTGCCCATGCCGGGCTTTCAAGAGGGAAGCCGGTGCGAGTCCGGCGCGGTCCCGCCACTGTGATCGGGCAGCCCTGACGTCAGGGCAGGGGTCCTCGGCAGTCGCCACTCCGGCCAACCGGCGGGGGAAGGCGGAGGAGCCCTTCTGGGAGGCGCGGTGTGCGCCTCGGCCGGAGCCCGGAGCCAGGAGACCTGCCCAGGGGTGTGGGCCGTGGTGCCCGCGATGCCTTCTCTCTTCGTCGGAGAGAGTGGAAGGCGGACACATGCGGTGGTCGTACCTCGCCGGGCGGTGGTTGTGCCTGGCGCTCAGCATGAGCGGCGCCGCACTCGCCCAGCAGGCGACGGAGCCTTCCCAGGAGAGTCCCGTTTCGGACGCGCCCTCGGGCGAGCCCCTGCGCGTGCCCACCGTGGAGGTGGAGGAGGCGCGCGTCGCGCCCGAGCCCCCGGACTCGGCCGAGCGGAGGGATCCGAGCGGCGCCCTCACCGTCATCCGCGTGGACGCGTTCGGCGGCGCGGCCCGAGACACCGCGGCCATGCTGTCCACCGCCCCCGGCGTCACGCTTCAGGACTCGGGCGGCTACGGGCAGAGCAAGAGCCTCGTGGTGCGCGGCGCGTCCTCCAACGGGACGCTCGTGCTGCTCGACGGCATTCCCCTCAATGGAACGGGAGGCATCGCGGACCTCTCCCGCGTGCCCGCGGCGCTGGCCGAGCGCTTCGAGGTGCTGCGCGGCGGCGCCGGGGCGCGCTACGGCTCGGGGGGCCTGGGCGGCGCCATCAACATCATCACCCGTCGTCCTGGCGTGAGCCCTCGCGTGGCAGGGGAGCTCTCCTACGGCAGTTGGGACACGGCGCTGGGCTGGCTGTCGGCCTCGGGGCCGCTCGCGGGCGGCGAGGCGCTGCTGCTCGTCCACGGGGGCACCTCCAGCGGGCGCTTCCCGTACTCCTTTGATCCAAGCCCCACGCTGCCCGGAGACGCGCTCCTTGAGCGGCGGCGCACCAATAATGATGCGCGCGGGGCGGGGGGCCTGCTGCGGCTGAGGCGCGAGCTGGGGGGCGGCTTCTCGGCGGACCTGCTGGGCGAGCTCTCCTTCGACGAGCGGGGCCTCGCCGGCACCGCGCAGAACCCGAGTGAGGACGCGCGGCAGTCCGGAGGGCGCGGCTCGGCCAGCCTGCGGCTCGCGGGGACGTTGCCGGGCGGGGTGCGGACGAACGCGCGTGCGTACTTCCGGAGGGACCGGGTGGCGCTGTCCGGTGG
>NZ_DASVSO010000163.1:0-2053 GCF_036388035.1 Archangium sp. | reverse complement strand
CCGTCCAGCCCTGCTCCAGCGTCGCGACGGGCGTGATGTGGGTCCGGCACTCCAGGAGCTGCCCACCCTCCTCGGCCGCGAACACCACCTCCACGTCGCTCACGTACCGGGCCCCGGCGGCCTCGGCCCGCGCCAGGAACTCCAGCACCGACGCGTCCTGCTTCTCACCGAGCGGCATCGCGAGCGACCACTCCGGCAGCCCCGTCTCCACGGCCGCCTCCGGGGCGATCACCTGCAAGCCGCCCGCTTTCGAGCCCGGCGGTCGGTAGCCCTCGGGCGCATGGGCACATGCCATCAAGGTCGATACAGCGGTCGACACCACGAGCAGCCATTCCTTGCGAGCCATCGTGCTCTCCTCCCTGGCGGGCAGACGCAACGGAGAACGGAGGCCGGCCCCTCACATATCGTCCAGGCAGGCGAGCCCGCCCCCCTACGAGACAGGTCGTGCGCTCCGCGTTACCTCGGAGGGATGCCTGAAGGGAACATCATCCACCGCCTCGCGCGGATCCACCGGCGCTGGCTCGTGGGGCGCGGCTTCAGCGCGGACTCGCCCCAGGGGCGCTTCTCGGAGGGAGCCCGGCACCTCTCGGGGCGGACGCTCGTGGCGGTGGACGCGCATGGCAAGCACCTCTTCCACCACTTCGAGGGCGGGGTGCGGCTGCACATCCACCTCGGGCTCTTCGGAAACCTGCGCCACTTCCGCACCGGGGCGCCCCCACCCTCCCCCGCCTGCCGGCTGCGGCTCGCCTCGCCCCACGCGACGCTCCACCTCTCCGGGCCCCAGGCCTGTGAGCTGCTCAGCCCCCAGGCCGAGGCCACCCTCCGCGCCCGACTGGGGGAGGATCCGCTGCGCCCGGAGGCCTCGCCCGCGCGGGCCTTCGAGTCCCTCCGGCGGGGTCGCTCGCCCCTGGCCATCGCGCTGCTGGACCAGGAGCGCATCTCGGGCGTGGGCAACATCCTGCGTGCCGAGGCCCTCTTCCTCGCGCGCCTGCCGCCCCTGCTGCCCGCCTCGGAGCTACGCCTCGAGGACTTCGAGCGGCTGTGGGAGGCCCTCCGCGAGCTGCTGGAGGACGCGGCCCGGGATGGGCGCATCGTCGCTCCGCGGGCGCCCCCCGCCCCCTGGGAGACGCCGGGCCGGCGCCGCGAGGACCGATTCAACGTCTACGACCGCGCCGGACAGCCCTGCCCCCGGTGTGCCACTCCCATCTCGCGCCTGGAGCTGGCCAGCCGGGCACTGTTCTTCTGTGAGCGCTGCCAGTCGCCGGGCGCGGGGGCCAGACGGGCTCGACAGTCCCGAGCCACCCGGTAGCGTCAACCCGGGTGGGAGAGCTGGCGGAACAGCTCCGCGTGCTCGGGGTAGCGGGCCGCCAGCGCCTCGCCCCGAGGCATCTCCCAGTCCGCGAAGTCGAAGCCCGGAGCCACCGTGCAGCCGCACAGGGTGTAGTCGCCTCGTGGCTGTGCCGCCTGGAGCACTCCGGCGGGGACGAGCACCTGCGGACGCTCGCCGCGCGTGACGTCACGGCCCAGCACCACCGTCTCCAGACGGCCTTGGCGCTCGTCGAGCAGGTACATCGTCAGCGCCTGCCCATCGTAGAAGTGCCACAGCTCGTCCGAGGTCACCCGGTGCCATGCCGCGAACGAGCCCCGAGGCAGCAGGTAGTAGATGCCTGTCGCCACCGAGCGCCTGCCTCGCGGCGTCTCCACCGGCACCGAGGCGCGCCACGTCTCCCGATAGAAGCCGCCCTCCGGGTGGGGCGCGAGCCCCAGGGTCCTCACCAGTTCGTCGAACATGTAACAAGTGTAGAACGCCACCGGTCCCCAGGGGATGCTGGCTCACGGATTCGCATTGATGCGCCAAGAATTTGGGCCTCCGGCGCGTTCAGATGGTGCCATCACCTTCTTCACAGCGCTTCGGCTCGGTTTGGTCATTGCCCTCTACTTCCATGCGTTGGTGCATAACAAAGTGTTCGTCCCACCAGATGTCTGCGGTGTTTTATAACTTACTGGTATTAGATGGTTGTACACTCGGGCCCGCGCAAAGAGGACATCTGAT
>NZ_DASVSO010000162.1:0-6151 GCF_036388035.1 Archangium sp. | reverse complement strand
TAGCAGTTGCCGCGGTCGCTCGTGGCGACGCGCTTCGCGCAGGTGTAGCGCATGTTCCGCAGGAACTCCGAGTCGATCTTGTCCTTGTAGGTCTGGTCGGACGCGAGTGCGAGACCGTTGCCGTAGTTGCGATAGCCGAAGTCGTGTCGGTAGCAGGCGTTGGTGAAGAGCTTGTCCCACCGCGAGGCGATCGGTTTGATCTCACGGGGCAATGAGCAGCCGTCGTACCCGCTCCAGTTGAACCTGGTGTCGATGCCCGACTTGGAGTGGGAGTAGATCGACATGAACTTCGGCAGCGAGACGTTGAACGCGATGACATCCGCGCGCGCCTTGAGTTGCTCCCGGGAGTAGCTCGCGGCGGCGCCAGCGGGCTGAGTGGAGAGGAATACGGCCACGGCGAGAATGGCCGTGACGATGCCGAACAGGCGTTTGTGCATGGGGGTCTTTCTGGGGGTGAATGTATTGGCCCGAGTGGGCCTCTGCTCACAGCTGGCAAGGGAAGAGCACCGTGCAGCCCCGGCTGGGACATGCATCCACCGCGCTCGTCCCCTGCACGACGCACCATCTCGCGCGGGTGTTGAGGAGGGGAGGCGTGGGCGGGTTGAGGGGCACGCCTCCCACGACGTCCGCCATCTCGTCATCGCCCAGCTCGCTCATGGGCTTGCCGGAGGGGTTGTCGGGGAGCGCCTGCCGCTGCTCCGAGGTGAGGTGCGCGCGGAATTCCGGATCCTTCCACGCACGGATGACGGTTGTTGGGTTCATGGTCTTCTCCTCCGGGCTCTCAGAACAGAGGCCCAACAGGTGGAGTCGTCTCGAAGGATTTGTGACGGGAGCCTCGGCCCCTACCTGGGTCCTCGAGGCTGCGCCCTCGCACCTGGGTTCACATCACCCGCGAGCGTTATGGGTGGCCCACACGCCGCGGATCCCATCCGCGCCGCATAGGAGCCAGAGTATGAGCCTGCAGGACCCGAACCTCTCGAACCCGAAGCAGAAGAAGCGCGTGGCCATCATCCTCTCGAACCCCACCGTCTCCCCGACGACGGGCTGGCCGGTGGGCTTCTGGTGGAGCGAGCTGACGCACCCCTACTACGTGCTGACGGAGAAGGGCTTCGAGGTGGAGATTTTCAGCCCCAAGGGGGGCAAGTGCGAGGCGGACGCGATGAGCGATCCGCGCGACCCGAGCGGCTACTCGGCGAGCGACCTCATCAGCATGGGCTTCATCGCCACGCCGAGGCTCGCCGCGCTGGTGGAGAGCACGAAAAAGGTCACGGAGATCGACGTGGCGAAGTTCGACGCCATCCTCGTCGCGGGCGGGCAGTCGCCGATGTTCTTCTTCGAGGGTGCCACGAACCTGCACAAGAAGTTCGTCGAGTTCTACGAGGCGGGCAAGGTGACGTGCGCGCTGTGCCACGGCGTCGCCATCCTGCGCTATGCCCGGTTGAGCAACGGAGAGCTGCTCGCCAAGGGGAAGACCGTCACCGGTTTCGCCAACGTCGAGGAAGATTTCGCGGACAACGCCGTCTGGGACATGAACCTGCTGCCCCGGGGCAAGCACGTCATGCCGTGGCGCATCGAGGACGAGATGAGACGGATCGGCGCCAACTATATCCAGGTGGGCCTGTGGCGGAGTTTCGCCATCCGTGATGGCAACCTCATCACCGGGCAGCAGAACTTCTCGGGCGCGCAGACCGCTGAGCTCGTCGCCGCCACGCTCGGCGCCTGAGGCGCGTCCACCGGGCACCGGCATGGAGTCCCCACGCCGGTGCCGAGGTGTCTCAGGCGCCAGGAGTGTGGCTCAGCGCTTCACTTTGTATCGCAGGGCCGTCCTACCGCGAGGACGCCCTCCACGTCGGGGTCGAGCAGGCACTCACGCAGGACTGCCTCTTCCGCCTCTTGCACACTCAGGGCGACTGTCAGAATTGATGGGAACAGCCTGAACCATCCCCCTCATTTTAGCAGGAGAGCAAGGGAGCGGTGCTTCGGCTGAATGGTGAACTTCACGAGGTTCCACGGCGTCTTCGTTCCAGGCACGCAATCGCGGCCATTTTTGCTCCCCAAGTGGTGGCAGAGCCGAAGCCGGAGAAGCAGCGGGCCAGCGGAGACAGCGTCAACAGAATACATTATCGGGCCTTTCCGGGCGAGCCACCCGAGATGGAAGCTCAAACCGGTCAGCGCATTGCAACCCTTGAGAAGGGGTCTTCTGCCTTGTCTGCCCGGCTGGATAGTGGCCAATCATCGGCAGCCCTGTGGCGGTGGTCTGGACACAAGTTGAGCGGTTGTGTCACTCATTGCACCGTCGGTTGTAGTGGGTTGTTTGGACGGTGGCCTGGTTGGGACGTATGGGGGTGAAAACCGACGCTTGTACATATGGTTGTGTTTGCGCTGTGGTGCCCCGATGACTCGCACTTGAACGCAACGCGACCGATCCCCGTAAACACGTATTGGAGGAGCAAGGATGCGAATTCGTGCATTGGTGTGCTGTGGTGTGTGGATGACAGCCCTGTTCGGGCCGTTGCTGGCGGGGTGCGGGGGCGAGACCGGTATCGATGAGCAGTCTTCGGAGTCTTCGGACTCGGAGAGCGTATCCGAAGCGCCGCCAACCAGTGACACTCTGGATGAATCGGAAAATGACTCCGGGCAACCGTCGCCTCAGCGTACGGTTTCGGCAGCCGCCCTAGGCTGCCCAGCGACGTCGGTGAGTTGGTCGCAGTGGCAGCCGAGCTGGAACGGCAATACAGGCACTGCGGGAACCTACGTTTGCTATGGCGATCTTCCCGCGACCAACAGTGGCTACATCGTCACGGCCACGCGGACCAGCCTGGAGCGCACCGGCACGGCTCAATATACATGTAGCAATGGCGTGTGGGTGCTCAGGAGCGGCTCATCCTGCAACGGCAAGATCATCAGCACCGTGTCCGCCTCCGCATATTCCACCACGTGCTCCTCCACGGAGCCTGTGCGAGCCAAGTGGATCAGCTGGTACCTGGCCGATCTCAAGCGCTGCGCGGATTCTGACGGGCTTGAATGGTGGGTCTCTCAATACAACAACAGCACCGGTTGTCCCGCGTCTAACAACTACGATGGTTATGGGACCAAGGATGCCTGCTGGCGCGCATCGTTCCGAAACGGCGCGAACACCAATGGGAACTCATACAATGAAGCCCAGGCGCTCGGTCACATCTCCTCATGGGACGAGAGCAGCCTGTGCGGTGGTTCGCTGGCCTATCCTTGGACCTCCGTCTCGTCCTTCGGGACGAGTTGCAAGTACCGGCCCTGAGCTGTTCTAGCGCGCCTTTCCCTCAAGCGGCGGCGGAGCCGAAGCCGGAAGAGGGGATCGTGCGCAGGCGCGGGGACCACTGGTAGCTTCTCTGGCGCGTGGAGGGAGCGGAAGAGCGACTTCACTCCGAGGGTCCGCTCCCCGCCACGCCGCAATCCATCCGATGAAGCTCGAGACCTGCTTCGATTACGGCAGGTCGAGGTGGGTCATCCGCACCGGTGCCGAACGGCGCGTCTGCGTCCCGTCGCCGAGCTGGCCGTACTCGTTCGAGCCCCAACCCCAGATCGTGCCATCCGTCTTCCGCACCACGGTGTGGTTGGCGGAGCCCCCCGGAGCGAGGGCGGACACGCGGGTGAGGCCTGGCACCTGCACCGGCCGGGTCCTCACGCTCGGCTGGCCCGCGATGTTGTAGCCCCAGTCCCAGACGGTGCCGTCCTTCCTCAGCACCACGGTGTGGTTGCTGTTCGCGATGAGGGAGGTGACCTGGGTGAGGCCCGCCACCTGCACCGGCACTGAACGGCTCTCCGTCGTCCCGTCACCGAGCTGGCCTTCATTGTTATGGCCCCAGGCCCAGACAGTGCCGCCCGCCTTCACCGCCAGGGTATGGGTGAAGCCCGCGGCGACAGCGGTCACCTGGGTGAGGTCCGGCACCTGCACCGGCGTCAGGTGAAGAACCCTCACCGTGCCGTTGCCGATCTGGCCCCAATCGTTGCGGCCCCAGGTCCAGACGGTGCCGTCCCGCCGCAAGGCCACGTTGTGCTCGGGGCCCGCGGCGATGGCGATGATCCGCGAGAGGCCCTTGACCTGCACGGGCGTCATGCGGTTCGTCCGCGAGCCGTCCCCGAGCGCTCCCGCCTGGTTGTAGCCCCAGGCCCAGACGGTGCCGTCCTCCTTCAGTGCCACGGAGTGTCCCTGCCCGGCGGCGAGCGCGGTGATGCGGGAGAGGCCCTGCACCTGCACGGGCACGTAGCGGTCCGTCGTCGTCCCGTCGCCGAGCCCGCCCCAATTGTTGCGGCCCCACGCCCAGACGGTGCCGTCGTCCTTCAGCGCCACGGAGTGGACCCAGCCAGCGGCGATGGCGGTGACGTGGGAGAGGCCCTGCACCTGCACCGGTACCGAGTAATTCGTCGTCGTCCCGTCGCCGAGCTGGCCCTGCGAGTTGTGGCCCGACGTCCAGACGGTGCCGTCCTCCTTCAGCACCACGGTATGCGTATCGCCGACGGCGACCGTGTTGGTGGCCACCCAGCCACACGGCTTGCCTCCGGAGATGGAGAAGGTGGCACTGGCGCTCAGCCCGAGGGCATTGGTGACGGTGATCGTGATGGTGGGCGGGGTGTTCGTGGGAATGCACGCCGGAGCCGTCCAGAGGATCTCGCTGGAGTTGGCGCCGTGGGTGGGCGTCGCCAGGGTGCCCGTGTTGGCCTCCCAGGAGAAGCTGAGCGCGCTGTCCTGCGGGTCGCGGGTCTTCACCCGGAGTGTGACGGGCTCGCTGTCGGGCACGAAGACGTTGGACAGGTACGTCTCCACCACCTCGGGCGGCAGGGGCGCGGGCTCCTCCGACGCCGACGGTAGGGGCGTGGGCTCCTCCGGGCCGCACCCCGTCCCCATCACGCACAACCCTGCCAGCAGGCAGAGCAGGAACTGCTTCACCCATCGATTCATGGTGTTGGCTCCCGTTTGTCTCCAGGGCCGTTCGGCTCCCGGGACGCACAAGGTCTACCGCTGGGGCCTGGCGGTGGCGGTGGCGTGCATCACACCGGAGCGGTGAACGGATTCACTGCTCCGGCCCACGCTCCTGGCGGACCGGGCGGCAGCTCGACTCAGCTCCGGCGGGCGGAGGGCCGACGCAGCGCCCCCCATGCCAGCAGCACAGCTCGCGCCCGTGCACCGGGTCGTACGCGGTGAAGTAGAGCATCGCCCCCACGCGCACGAAGCCCTGGGGATCGCTCCCCGCCAGTTTCGAGGGAGGCGGGGTCGGCTGGATGTCGGCCACCAGCTCGGGCGTGCCCAGGGAGAGCGCACTCCGCTGCGTGCCCGGCCGCACCGGCACGGCCTCGCGGGGCTCCTGGCCCGAGTCGGTACAACCCGCCATCGCCGCCAGCACCAGGGCCAGGCAGCCGCCTGCCAATCGACGAGCGCTCATCATCGTGCACGCACGCTCGGAGAAGCGGGCGGGAGTGTCAATGTCCTGCTCCCGGGGCATGAAGAGGTGATGCTGGCGGTGAAGGCCCCCGGAGGGCAGACTCCCCCCATGAGATACCTCACGCTCCTCGCGAGTCTGCTGTTGGGGTTGATGACGGGCTGTGCCACCTCGACTCCCGCCGCGCCTGCCGCGCGCCAATACGCGGGCACCGCCCACCGGTTGAAGGAAGACTCACGGGTGGGCGTGTACACCTCCAAGCCCCGGGGCTTCTCCACCCACTCGTACTGGCTCGAGGGCCCGGAGGGGCTGGTCGTCATCGACACCCAATTCCTGCCCTCGGCGGCGCGCGAGCTCATCGAGCTGGCCGAGCGGGAGACGGGGAAGAAGGTGGTGCTGGCGGTGGTGCTGCACGCCAACCCGGACAAGTTCAACGGGACCCCGGTGTTCCAGGAGCGAGGCATCCGGGTCGTGACGGCCCAGCAGGTGCGCGAGCAGATTCCGGCGGTGTTCGCGCTGCGCACGCGCTGGTTCAAGGAGCGGTACGCGCCGGACTGGCCGGAGGCGGAGCCGCGGCCCGAGGTGTTCGGCGCGGAGACCACCGTGCTGAAGGCAGGGGGCGTGGAGTTCAAGGCGCACGTGATGGGGCCCGGGTGCAGCTCGGCCCAGGTGGTCGTGGAGTGGGAGGGGCACCTCTTCCCCGGGGATGTGGTGGCCAACGGCACCCACGCCTG
>NZ_DASVSO010000161.1:0-18475 GCF_036388035.1 Archangium sp. | reverse complement strand
CAGCACCGCCGAGGCCATGAAGGGGTTGCCCTCGGACAGGCGCCCCACCAGGTCGGTGGCCTCGCGCGGCAGGTTGCCGGCCATGGACTCCAGCATCCGCGCCACCTCGGTGGTGCCGAAGGTGGCCAGGCGCAGGTGGGCGTCCGGGTTGAGCCGGCGCAGCACGTGTCCAGGCCCCACCTCCTCGGTGCGGAAGGACACGACGATCATCACGTGGCCCCCCGCGTCGAGGTGCGCCTGCTGCCAGTTCTCCAGTGCCCGGAGCGTCAGCTCGTCGGCCCACTGGCAGTCCTCGAGCAGCACCACCGCCGGCTCGGCCTCGGTGCCGAGCGCCCCCAGCAGCGTGGTGAGGGCGAGGATGCCGCGCGTCTCACCGAGGGACTCGGGGCCCAGGCCCTGTTGCTGCGCGGGGCGCAGCACCGGCTGCAGTTGTGGCAGCACCGTGCACACCGCCGCCGCCTGATCCTCCAGCCGCTCGCGCAGCAGCTCCGCGAGCGCGGGCCGCTCCCGGGCCGCCGTGGCGATGCCCGAGGCCACGTCCACGACGAGCTGGAAGGGCCGTTGCGCCGACTGGGCGAGGGCCTGACCCTGAAGCACCCAGGCGCGGTGCTGGCGGGCGCGCGTGGCGAACTCCTCCAGCAGCCGGCTCTTGCCCCCACCGCTCTCGGCCTCCACCACCAGCAGCCGTCCCGGCTCGGAGCGCGAGCGCTCCAGCTCGCGCTCTAGCAGCGCCAGCTCCTCGTGGCGTCCCACGAAGGACGGCTCGGTGAGGCTGTGGCGCATGTCGTGCGCGCCCGCCACCAGCTCCGGGTCCTGCTCGCCACGGGCGAGGGCCTTCTCAATGGCCTGCAAGTCCTCGCGCGCGGACTGGGCGGACTGGTAGCGATCCTGCGGATCCGTCTGCAACAGGCGCGCGACGACCTCCTCCAGCGCGCGGGGCACCTCCACGCCGGTGCTGCGCAGCCGGGGCCGGGCGGTGAGGTGCTGACGGAGCACCTCGCCCACGGAGGTGCCGTCGAAGGCCGGGTGGCCGGCGAGTGCCTCGAAGAGGACAGCCCCCACCGCGTACAGGTCCGAGGTGGCCTCCACCGAACGGTTGAGGAGCCCGGCCTGCTCGGGCGAGAGGTAGCGCGCGGTGCCCACCGGCAGGTCGCGCAGCGACGGATCCAACCGTTCACTGCGCGCCAGACCGAAGTCCACCAGGCTGGCACGGCCGATGGTGGGTCGGCCCTCGACGATGATGTTGGAGGGCTTGATGTCGCGGTGGAGGATGCCGTGGGCGTGGGCCTCGGCCAGGGCGGCCAGGACACACTGGCCCACGGTGAGCGCCTCCTCCACGGAGAGGGTGCCACTGGTGAGCCGCTCCTGGAGCGACACCCCGGGCGTGAAGGGCGTCACCAGGAAGAGCAGGTCGCCCCCGGAGCCGAAGTGGAGCACGGGCACCAGATAGGGGCTGTGCATCGCGCGCAGGACATTCGCCTCGTGCTCCAGACGCTGTCGCGTGTGGGGCACCAGCGAGACGGCGGATGTCGTCTTGATGACGAGCCGGCCCCCCGTGTGCAGATCCACCCCGAGCCACGTGGTGATGCCACGGCCCTGCTTGATGCGCTGGGTGAGTTCGAAGCGGTTGCCCAGTCGCCTGCCCGGGTGCGCCCCTTCCAGAGAGGGTCCCGCCTGTTCGTAGCCCTCCGCCATCTATGCCCTCCCCCTCTGGTCGCACCACCGGGTGGTGGGGTCGGCGCGTCACCGACAAGCTTGGGACCGCGGGGTGCGGTGCCAAGGGGGGCGACTCAGCTACATGCGCCGACGACGTGCGCCAGTGGGTAGGGTGCTTCAAATGGGCAGGCACCCGGGCGCGCGCATCCCCTCGGGCAGGGACAGGGGGCCTCGGTGCGTTGTCCGGAGGACAGGCGAGGGGGCAAGCGCCTTCTTTTGGTGATTTCGCCAGCACCCCCGTGAGGCCTGGGGTGAGGGGCGCGCGACCGGGAGGAGGGGTAACACAAAAGAGAGGCCTCCCGGGCTCATGCTCGTGCAACCTGTACACTAAGTGGACAAGTTCGCACGCCGCGCGACCGGGAGGCCGGGGTTGAGCGAGACACGGGAGCCAGGGCGCGCGTGGCCTCGGCCCCCATGTCCGGCCTGCTACTTGTACTCCACCGTCAGGACGGCGCCGGTGCCCTCGGTGAGGAACACGTAGGCGGTGCCGACCTGGCTCTGGGTGAAGCGGAGCCGGGCCTGCGTCTTGCCCACCTTGTTGATAGCGGCAAGGCCCGCGGCGTTGAAGTCGGTCGAGCTCTGGGTGCCGGTGGTGAACTAGATGAGGCTGGCCACCCCGTTCGCCGTGGCGGCCGCGGCCCAGTCGGTGGTCTCGGTGGCGGCCGTGCCAAACGTGCCGTTCTTCAGGTCGATGGTGAGGAGGTTGCCGGCGGGGTCGGCCCACGGGTCGGCCGACGAGGAGGACAGCGTCACCTTGAGCGAGGCCCGGACGATGGTGGCGGTGTCCGGCAGCGCGGAGGTGTCGAACGAGAGGAGGGTCCGGTTGTGCTTGGCGTCCGTGCCCTTGCCGAGGGCCAGCGTGGTGAGGGTGCCCAGGGCGGGGGTGGTGCCGTCCGCGTTGGCCTTCACGTACCCGTCATCCGCCGCGATGCTGCTGAACGAGACGCTCGTCGTCGTCCCGGTGGTGCCGTTGCTCACCGTCACCGTGGTGTCGTTGTCCGTGCCCACGTTGTTGGCGGCGTCATAGGCCTTGGCCATGAGCGCGTGGCTGCCGTTGGACACGCCCGCGGTGTTCCAGGTGAAGACGTAGGGAGCGGCCGTGACGGTGCTGGCCAGCACGCCGTCGAGGTAGAACTCGACCTTCTTCACGCCGCTGGCATCCGAGGCGCTCGCCGTCACGTCGACGGTGCCGCTGACGGTGCCGGCGTTGGCCGGAGCGGTCACGTTCACGCTGGGAGGCGTGGTGTCGGCGGAGGCGCTCGGGGGGCCGACGGAGATGCTGTCCACCCAGGCCTTGGCGCGGGTGAGGTTCGAGCCGGTGTCCGTCCCCGTGACGACGAACTTCAGGATGACGGTGCGGTTGGCGTACGCCGACAGGTCGATGTCCGCGCGCTGCGTCCAGTTGGCCTCGGAGACGGCGCCGACGCCGCTCTTCGTGACGGAGTCCACGACGTTGTCGGTGCCGTTGTTGACGATGACCTTGAAGCTCGCGGACGCCGAGGTGTTGGCGCCGGACAGGTCCAGCTTGCGCCAGTAGGTGAGCCGCGGGTTGGCCGTGAGCGTCACGCTGACGCTCGCGGTGCGGGTGACGGTGTTGAAGGCCGGCGTGGCGGCCCCGAGGATGGACTTGCTCCCCGTCATGCCCGTCTGGTCGCTGGCGTCCAGCGGCCACTCGGTGAGGCTCCAGCCCGCGTTGTCGGGGCCGTTGGTGGAGAAGCGCTCGGTGAAGCGCACCGAGTTCTGGTCCACCGTCACCGACACCGAGCCGGAGGCCGCCGTGTTGCCCGCGGCGTCGTAGGCCCTCGCCTGGACGGTGTGGACACCCGTGGCATACGCCGTGGTGTTCCAGCTGTACTGGTAGGGGCCGGCCTGCAGCGACGCCACGCCCTGGCCCACCACGGCGCCGTCGACGAGGAACTCCACCTTCGTCACGCCGATGTCATCCGAGGCGGTGGCGGCGATGGTGATGGCGCCGGCCACGGTGGCACCGGCGGTGGGGAAGGTGATGGCCACGGTGGGCGCCGTGGTGTCGGAGATACCGCCGGAGACGGTGACCGAGACGGTGCTGGAGGTCGCGGTGTTGCCCGTGGCGTCATAGGCCTTGGCCACCAGGAGGTGGGTGCCGTTGGTCGCCGCCGCGGTGTTCCAGCTGTACTCGAAGGGCGACGCCGTGTCGGTGCCGACCAGGGTGTTGTCGATGGAGAACTCGACCTTGGAGATGCCGACGTTGTCCGTGGCGCTGGCGGTGAGCTTCACCGTCCCGCTCACGCTGGCGCCGTTGGCCGGCGCGGTGAGGCTCACGGAGGGGGCCACCGTGTCGGAGTTGTCGAGCCCGAAGAACTTCGCCACGTACCAGGTGGAGCAGATGTCCGTGTCGAGCACGTAGGCGCCCGCCGTGCCGCACGCGGCGGTGGTGCCGGGGAACTTGTACGCCGGATCAATGGGCGTGCCGTGCCCCATGCCGGTGATGGCGTAGGTCTCCACCAGGGCGTTGCCCGCGGTGTCCTTGTAGACCTTGTGGGGGTAGCCGGCGACCGTCTCGGTGACGTCCGCCGTCTGGTCGATGCCGTGCACCGCCGTCCACTGCTCCATGCCCTCGGCCTGGTTGGTGTTCTTCACGGTGTAGTCGGACGTGCCGTGCCAGATGGAGATCTTCGGGTAGGGGCCGGTGTAGTTGGAGTAGGCGCCGCGGACCAGGTCCCTCCACTGCGCGGGCGTCTTGTCCGCGCCCGGGCTCATGCAGCTGAAGGCGTCGGTCATCGTCGCCGCGCACTTGTACGGGACGCCCGCCATCACGGCGGCCCCGGCGAAGACGTCGGGGTAGGCGGCGGCCATCACGTGCGTCATCGCGCCACCCGCGGACAGGCCCGTGACGAAGACGCGGCGCGGGTCGATGGAGTGGTCCACCATCATCTTGTCCACCATCTGCTTGATGGAGAGCGCCTCGCCCTGCCCCCGCGCGATGTCCGTCGGCTCGAACCAGTTGAAGCAGATGTTCTGGTTGTTGGCGGTGAGCTGCTCCGGGTACACCACGTAGAACTTGAGCTGATCGGCCAGCGCGTTCCAGCCGGTGAGGGTGTAGCCGTCGGGCGGCTGGGTACAGCCGTGCAGCGCCACCACCAGCGGGGCGTTGGCGGGCACGCTGGCGGGCACGTGCTTCCACATCTTCAGGTTGCCGGGATTGGTCCCGAAGCTCGTCACCTGCGTCAGCGAGCTGTACAGCTCCCCCAGGGGCGGTGGGGGCTCCCCCAAGGGCGGTGGGAACTCCTCCGGCGGTAGCTGCTCGCACCCGAGTACGGTCAGGGCGAGAAGTGCACCCACGACTCCTCCGAAACGTCGATTCAGCATGTGTCCTCCCGGGAAAAGGGGACTAATGCTTTACCACGTTTTCATGAGTTGTGCTTATGTCTTTCTATTCCGTTGCTCTTCCCGAGAGGAGAGCGACGGGCGCGGGCTCATGACGCGGAACGTCATGTGCTCCATGACGCGCGAGGTCATGCACGCGGAGTCACACAAACATGAACTCACCTTCATATAAACATGAATCAACCATCATATAAACATGAATCCGGCTTCAGGTGCGCTAGGATGGCGCCGCCGCCCCCGATGGCCGGCTTTGGGATGGTGCCTTCCGGCACGTACGGACCCGGCACCTCCTCTCCCTACCCCACAGGAGCCACACATGAGGATGTCCAAGAACGCTCTCCGGTTCTACGCGACCGGGCTCACCGCCTGCGCGCTGCTCGCCGGTTGCGACAGGAACGGCGGCACCAAGAAGGACCCGTATTCGGTCCCCGTGACGATCGAGAACTGCCGCCAGCAGCTCGCCGACCTGAAGGATGAGCTGAAGGCCGAGGGCGTGGACGTGGCCAGCTGGTCCTTCCGGGACGCGGCCGAGATGGTGGAGCCCGCCCTCGCCGAGCGGCAGACGCCCGCCACCTACAAGCAGTACGACGGCAAGTACCGCCCGCTGAGCAACCACCCCGGCTGCTCCGTGGACAACCTCTATTACGACAAGAAGAACACCGCGACGGGGACCGGCCGCACGCCCTACGTCGACGGCAACAACGATGGCAAGTGGACCGGCCGCACCGACTTCGGTGGCCCCAACGCCGCCACGGGCTTCGTCGATGGGGACAAGGCCAACATCCCCGACTACTCCTGCGCCGCCAAGGAGTACGCGCAGCCCGCCGAGGACACCACCAAGCCCATCGTCATCCTCGTGCACGGCAACTCCACCCGGCCGCACACCTGGGAGAAGTTCATGCTCCCGGTGGGCACGCCCATCAACGCCGCCTTCGAGAAGGTCCAGTTCAACCCGGACACGACGGCCCGCGCCCAGCTCGCCGAGACCCTGATCGCCGAGCGCTACCGCGTCATCGCGGTGGACTTCCGCACGGACCTGGTCGCCACCGTGGACCCCACCGCCAACAGCACCACGGAGAACGCGGCGGGCAACATCGACCACGGCTGGTCCACGCCCATCCTCCAGTCGCTCGTCAAGGCGGTGATGAGGAACAACCCCGGCCGCAAGGTGGCGCTGGTGGGCCACTCGCTGGGCGTGACGGTGGTGCGTGATGCCATCCGCCGGCTGTACGTGGAGCACACCGACGGGGTGGCGGGCGCCATCAACCCCTTCCCGCAGCTCAGCCACGTCATCCTCGGCTCGGGCGCCAACCACGGCGTGTCCACCTACGACCCGGCCCTCGGCGCGCTGTGCGGCTCCAACCCGACCATGCGTGGCACCATCGTGTGCGAGATGGGCAGCCGCGCCAACTACCAGCAGACGTACTTCCACAAGCCGCTCAACGGCCCGAAGGACCTGTTCGCCACCCCGTGCGCGGACGGTGACTACGCCTTCGGCAAGACGGGCCAGTGCGGCGGCAACGTGGTGAAGTACCTCACCATCACCATGACGGACATCGAGCAGGGCGCCAACTACCAGGACCTGTACGTGTCCGAGGCGGCCTCGCGCATCGACATGCCGGGCTGCGTGACGAACAAGCTGACGACGCTCAACGACTACGACACCAGCGGCTACTTCAACAAGGGCTTCATCGCCAACCACTTCGGCTCCCTGCGCTCCGACGCGGGCCTGAAGCTCGTCATGGACTATCTGGCGCGCTAGCCGTCGGCTCTGGCAGTCTCCTCCCGCCGCCCGCGCTCGTGGCTGCCCCGCGCGGGCGGCGGTCTCCCCCCTCTTGCAGTGCAGCCGAAGCGAGTCTCCCCCCATGAATCCGAAGTCCTCCGCCGCGTCCCGCCTGACGCTCGCGTGCACGCTGGCGTCCGCCCTGGTGACGGCCCCGGCCCTGGCGCAGACCTCCGATGCTCCCGTCGCGCCTCCCCCCGAGTCCGCGCCCCAGGCCGCTCCCGCCGCGGCGCCCGTGAAGCCCGATGCCGAGCGCAAGCAGGACCCGGAGGCCCTGGTGGTGGGCGCGCCGACGCCCGAGAGCAAGCCCGTCTTCGGCCTCGGCAGCGAGCGGTACTTCATCAACCCCGTCATCGCCATCGCCGGCGGCATCCATTCGGAGAACCTGCTCGTCAACCCCAACCCGCAGAAGGAGAGCCGCATCACCACGCTGGCCCTCGCGCGCTTCGGGTTCGAGGGACGCCTGGGGCAGTACGTCACCTTCCGCAGCGAGTTCGAGCGCAACATCCGCAGCCACGGCTCGGGCATCTGGGAGGGCACCGCCTCCATGTCCGTGCGCGACCAGGTGCTGCGCCTGCAGCGCTGGGGCGCCACGGTGGAGGCCGGCATCATCCTGGACCCGGCCAGCGTGGACTACTTCTCCGCGCACATCGGCGACGTGCTCCTGGCGGACAAGTACACGCGCGACCCCCTGCTCTACTCCGGCTTCAACCGCGGCCAGGGCGTGCAGGCGCGCTACTCCCGCTGGGGCTTCACCGCCGGCCTGAGCTACACCGAGGCCAACCCGCTGAGCTCCTCGGCCTCCTACATGGTGGGTGGCTCCTTCGGCGGCAACAGCCGCTTCTGGGAGCGGCCCCTGGGCAACTTCCGCAATGGCCAGCCGGATGACGACATCCACTTCCGCGTCATCAGCCCCTCGCTCGGCTACGAGCACCCCTGGTTCGAGGCCAAGGCGATGGTGCAGGTCCTCAACATCAACTACCAGGCCACCTCCACCGAGGATCCGCCCATCCAGGGCTACAACGCCCGCGGCAACGTGAAGCTCAAGCTCAAGGGCATGGTGCCGGCGCTCCCCTTCGAGGTGACGCCCTTCTTCAACGTGGCGCGCGTGCAGAACGACGTGGTGAACTCGGCCTCGGGCTACGGCAACCAGCTGCTGGACACGAGCTTCGACGCGCTCACCCTCTCCGGCGGCATGGACGTCTTCCTCTCCGGCAGGTCGGGCGTGGGCTTCAGCTTCACGCGCGTGGCGGACCACACGCCTTCCTTCATTCCGCCCACGGGCAGCACGCCCGCCAGCGAGCCCGTTCTCGGCACGCAGACCTCGTACTTCAACGTGGGGGCGACCTGGTGGATGTTCGACCAGGTGGCGCTCGGCGCGCGCGTGGCCACCTTCACCCGGGAGATCCAGGACAAGCCCGAGCTCGAGGAGCGCGACCTGTCCGGTTTCCTCACGCTGCGGATGATCCTCTGAGAGACACGCCCATGGGAGAGCTGACGGGAAAGACCGCGCTCGTCACGGGCGCGGCGAGCGGCATCGGCCGGGCAGTGGCCGAGGATCTGGGCGCGCGAGGCGCCCGGGTGCTCGTGTCGGACCTGGACGAGGCGGGCGCGCGGGCGGTGGCCGAGGGCATTCCGGGCGCCATCGCCCAGCGGGCGGACGTGTCCTCGCGCGAGGACTGCCGGGCGCTGGTGGAACGCGCCCAGAAGGAGTGGGAGCGGCTGGACATCCTGGTGAACAACGCCGGGCTGCAGCACGTGGCCCCGGTGGAGGAGTTCCCCGAGGAGCGCTGGGAGCTGATGATCCGCATCATGCTGGTGGGGCCCTTCCTGCTCACCAAGTACGCCCTGCCGCTGATGTACGCCCGGAAGTGGGGGCGCATCATCAACGTCTCCTCGCTGCACGGGGTGGTGGCCTCGCCGTACAAGTCGGCCTACATCTCGGCCAAGCACGGGCTGATGGGGCTGACGAAGACGGTGGCGCTGGAGGCGGCGGACAAGGGCGTCACGGTCAATGCCATCTGCCCCAGCTACGTGCGCACACCGCTGGTGGAGAAGCAGATCGCCGACCAGGCCCGCGTCCACGGGCTGAGCGAGCAGGAGGTCGTCGAGCGCATCATGCTGGCCCCAGCGGCGGTGAAGCGCCTGCTGGAGCCGAGCGAGGTGGCCGCCTACGTCGCCTTCCTGTGCTCGGAGGCGGCGGGCGGCATCACCGGGGCCGCCCAGATGATGGACTGCGGCTGGACGGCCCGCTAGCCGTCAGGCCACTTCGCGCTTCTCGTGGCTCCCCGCGGCACCGTCCGCGGGGGCCGGGGAGGGCGCCTCGGAGATGTCCTCGCGGAACGTCTCGGCGGAGAGGTAGACGGAGACGAGCGTGACGAGCGCGAGGCCCACCATGTAGAGCGACACGGGCCACGCCTTGCCGCCGGACTCCGTCAGCAGCGCGGTGGCGACCAGGGGCGACAGGCCGCCGGCGAACACGGAGGCGAGCTGGTAGCCCAGCGACGCACCGCTGTAGCGCACGCGGGTGCCGAAGAGCTCGGAGAAGAAGCTGGCCTGCGGCCCGTACATGGCCGCGTGGGCGATGATGCCCAGCGTGATGGACAGCAGGATGAGGCCCGTCTGCTTCGTGTCGATGAGCCAGAAGAAGGGGAAGGCCAGCAGCGCGCACCCCAGCGCGCCGCCGAGGTAGACGGGGCGGCGGCCGAAGCGGTCCGAGGCGGCTCCGAAGGTGGGGATGGCCACCAGGTGGATGACGGTGGCTCCGAGCACGCAGTTGAGCATGGTGGAGCGCTCCAGCCCCAGCCGCTCGGTGCCGTAGGTGAGCACGAACGTGGTGACGATGTAGAAGAAGCCGTTCTCGGCGAAGCGCGCCCCCATGGCGAGGAGGATCTGCTTGGGGTAGGTGCGCAGCACCTCGACGATGGGGAGCTTCGAGCCGGCGCCGGGGGCCTTGTGGGCGGCCTTGAAGGCGGGGGACTCGGCGACGCTCAGGCGGATGAAGACGCCGATGCCGATGAGCACGGCGCTGAAGAGGAAGGGCACGCGCCAGCCCCAGGTGATGAACTGCTCCTCGGGCAGGCGGGAGAAGATGGAGAACACGCCATTGGCCACCAGCAGGCCCGCGGGGGCGCCCATCTGCGGCCAGCTCCCGTAGAAGCCGCGCCGGTGGGCGGGGGCATGCTCCACGGCCATGAGCACCGCTCCGCCCCACTCGCCGCCCAGGCCGAAGCCCTGCAGGACGCGCAGCAGCACCAGCAGCACGGGGGCCCACACGCCGATCTGCTCGTAGGTGGGCAGCAGGCCGATGGCGAAGGTGGCCACGCCCATGATCATCAGCGTGGCGCTCAGCATGGACTTGCGCCCGAGCTTGTCGCCGAAGTGGCCGAAGATGACGCCCCCGAGCGGGCGGGCGATGAAGCCCACGGCGAAGGTGGCGAACGCGGCGAGCGTGCCCACCAGCGGATCGAACGAGGGGAAGAAGAGGCGGTTGAAGATGAGCGCCGCGGCCGTTCCGTAGAGGAAGAAGTCGTAGAACTCAACCGCGGTGCCGATGAAGCTCGCGGCGGCGACCTTCCAGGTGGCTTGGGACTTCTCGGGCGGCGGGGCCGCGTCAGGTGCCGTCACGTCGTGGTGCCTCGCGTGGTGGGGTGCAGGTGTCCCTGCATAGCCGCATCCACCGCGTGAGGACAACAGGGGCTCCCGTGGGGGAGCGGACGCGGGGCCCGCGACAGGGGCGCCCGCGTCATTCAACCGAGTGGCTCAGTAGGCGTAGGCGGCCATGTCGGCGCGCACCTTGCCCACGATGTTCTCCCAGTTGCTGTTCTGGTAGTGGTCGCAGGTCTCGCCGTCATCGCGGAACTTCACCGAGTGGTAGGACCACAGGGCCTTGCCGTTGCTGGTGGCCGCGGTGCCGGTGTTCAGGGTGCCGTCGCAGAACCAGTCGCCGGGGTTGCAGAAGCCGCCCTTGACGGAGACGCCGCCGGTGGAGTGGTAGGCCACGGCCTCGTCGTCCTGGCCCGAGAGGATGCCGGAGTAGGCCGTGCCCTTGGCGCCGGCGAACATGTAGAACCACTTGGAGCGCGTGGTGTTGTGGTTGTACATGGCGCGCGCCGTGGAGGTGACCAGGTCGCCCACGATCGGATCGCTCGTCGCCCACTCACCGTTGTCGGCCAGCTCGCTGCCGCCGCCGGCGCCCGAGGCCACGTCCACCCACTTGATGTTCCAGCCCACCTGCGTGGCACCCGTGGTGCCGCACACGCCCGTGGAGTTGGGCACGGCGTTCCGCACGCTGCGCGTGGAGCCGCCGTACAGGGACAGCGCGTAGCCGATCTGCAGGTTGCCGGCGCTGTGCGAGGCGATGTAGCACCAGTTGGCGCCCGTGCAGAAGCAGTCGAGCGCGTCGCGGATGCGGAAGTTCTCGACGGAGATGCGCTGCCGGCCGTCCCAGTTGACGGCCTTCTTGTTCACGCCCGCGCTGACGGTGCTCGGGCCCCAGTTGGAAAAGTCGGCGTAGTTGCCGCGCTGGGTGCCGCCGCCGTTCTTGCCGTGGATCCACAGCGAATAGTTGGTGGCCGAGGCCTCCGGGGCGGCGAGGAGGGCGGTGATGACGGCC
This sequence comes from Archangium sp., assembly GCF_036388035.1. Taxonomy (GTDB): domain Bacteria; phylum Myxococcota; class Myxococcia; order Myxococcales; family Myxococcaceae; genus Archangium. The sequence goes on along the minus strand of NZ_DASVSO010000161.1, from coordinate 6,995 downwards.
ACCGCGAGGGCGGCCGGTCTGAAGGAGGTGTTCATGGAGACTTCCTGGGGGTAGGGGGTAGGCGCCCGCCCGCTGAACGAGCGTGCGAGCACATATCCTACCACCAAGACATCCCATACAGAATGGACAACCCTTCAAAACATGACAGATGACTCCCGGGGACCGCCCGTGCAGCTCGTCGCGCGGACCTGCCGCCCGAGGGCGCGCAGAGGGCGAGGAGCGGGAAGCGACTGTTATGGAAGATGACGGGCCAGCTCGGCCGCCTGCTCGGCATCACGGGCGGAGGGCAGGGTGATGCGGGCCGTCGTTCCCACGCCGGGCTGGCTCTCCAGGGTGAGCGAGCCCCCGTGGGCCATGACGATGCGACGCGCGAGGGCGAGCCCCAGCCCGACGCCGCCCGTCTTCCGGGCCCGGCTGCGATCACTGCGGAAGAAGGGGGTGAAGAGGTGGGGCATGTCGCTCGCGTCGATGCCCATGCCCTCGTCGGCCACCTCCACCTGGAGTCCGTCGGCGGTGGCGCGGGCCAGCAGCCGTACGGTGCTGCCCGGCTCGGAGTACTTGCCCGCGTTGTCGAGGAGGTTGTCGATGGCGCGCCGCAGCAGCACGGGGTCCGCGTCCAGCAGGGGCAGCGTCCCGTCCACCTTCACCTCCAGCCGGTGCTGTTGACGGGCGGAGCGGAAGCGCGCGGCGGCCTTGTCCACCAGGAGCTGGGCCTCCACGAGCTCCATGCGCAGCGGTGGCGTGGCGCCGGGAGTCTGGCCCGTGGCGAGGTCCAGCCGGGCCGCGGTGAGCACATCCGACACCAGCCGCTCCAGCTCGTTGAGGTCCTCGGCGATGTCCGCCAGGGACTCGCGCGCCAGCGTGGCGTCCCCCTCGTTGGCGAGGTCCAGGGCCACGCGGATGCGGGACAGCGGGGTGCGCAGCTCGTGCGAGACGTTGGCGAGCAGCTCCTTCTGCGAGCGCAGCAGATGGGTGAGCCGCTCGGCCATCTCGTCGAAGGCCTCGGCCACCTGTCCCAGCTCGTCGCGTCGGCGCACGCCCGTGCGCGCGCTCAGCGTGCCCGCGCCGAAGGCCCGTGCCGCCTCGGCCAGCTTCTGGAGCGGCACGGCCAGGGAGCGGGCGAAGATGATCGACGTGATGGCCGTGCACCCGAGGACCGCGGCGATCATGAGTCCCAGGTTGGGGGGCGGTCCGGGGGGAGGGGGCAGCACCAGCGTGGCGTAGGCCTCCAGCGGGCCCGTCTCCGGGATGGCCACCTGGATGACATGAGACGGCTCGGGTTTGTCCACCACGCGCTCCCGCTCGAGCTGTTGGAGCTCCTCGGCGGAGAGGGGCGCGCTGGGCGGCGAGAAATTGGAGGCGAGGAGCCGGCCATCGGCGGTGTGCATCGTCACCTTCACCCGGAGCTGCTGGCCCACCCGATCCAAGGTGCCTTGCAGCTCCTCCGGTTGGTGCCGGAACCGGGCCCACTCGGAGACGAAGTAGGCCGCGGTCCGCTCGAAGAAGCGCGACCGGGGCCCCTCCATGGCGTACCTGCGGGCCACGTTGAAGGCGAGGGCGATGAGCAGGAGCTGGGCGAGCCCCACCAGGTAGATGCGCAGCAGCAGGCGGCCAGGGATGCGTGGACGCCGCACGCTCATGCTTCATCCCCGGTGGCGAGCAGGTAGCCCGCCCCGCGCACCGTCTTGAGCAGCTTGGGGTTACGGGGGTCCTCTTCAAGCTTCTGGCGGATGCGGAAGATGTGGACGTCGACGGAGCGGTCGAACACCTCGTCCGCGTTGCCCTTCACCAGGTCCAGGAGCTGCTCGCGGCTGAGCACGCGCCCGGCGCGCTCGGCCAGGACGCGCAGCAGGCCGAACTCGTAGGTGGTGAGCGGCAGCACCTTGCCGTCCAACGTGGCGCTGCGGCTGCGGGGATCCAACGCCAGCTTGCCGACCTGGAGGGGCTGGGAGGAGGGCCCGGAACGACCGCGGGACCGGCGCACATGGGCGCGGATGCGCGCGAGCAGCTCGCGTGAGGAGTAGGGCTTGGCGAGGTAGTCGTCCGCGCCTGTCTCCAGGCCGAGCACCCGGTCGGCCTCCTCGCCGCGGGCCGTGACCATGATGATGGGGACGTCGCTGCGCGTGCGCAGCTCGCGGCACACCTCCATCCCATCGCGACCGGGGAGCATCAGGTCCAGCAGGATGACGTCGTAGGCATGGCGGCCCGCCTCGGCCAGCCCCTCGGGGCCGGTGCGGGCGGTGGTGACGATGATGCCGTGCTCTTGAAGGTAGCGGGAGGTGAGGCGGGCCAGCCGCTCGTCGTCCTCGACCAGCAGCACCTGGATGGTGCCTTCCTCCGGGGCGGGGTGTGTCGTCTGCTCCATGCCTGTCCTCCTCCCGCTGGGCCCTCCGCCACTCGGGTAACACCCCTGAAAATACGACCCGGGGGCAGGGGAGGGGTTCGGTGTCTCGTTGCCTGTCACGGAGGCAGCCAGACGCGAGCCCCCGGGTCGCAGGCTAGAAGATGCCAACCTCATATGTCTGGCGGGCTTCGGCTGTATGAAGAAGTATTTCCGCGCACATGCCCCCTTCCCAACAGGCCCGGGCCCGTCTCGCGGTGGTGGCCGCCACCCTCGCCCTCCCGCTGCTCTACTTCCACCGGGCGACCTTCTCCGATGAGATCTTCATCTCGCGCGACACCCTCCTGGTCTACTACCCGCTCAAACAGTACTGGGCCGAGCGCGTGTCCCAGCTCCAGCTTCCCGACTGGTACCCCTATGACGGGCTGGGGCAGCCCTTCGCGGGCATGCTCGTCTCCGGGGCCTTCCACCCCACCAACCTGCTCTTCCTGCTGTTGCCGCTCGGCACGGCGTTCAAGGTCGTCACGCTGCTGGCCTATGTGGTGGCGCTGGGCGGCGTGTACCTCTTCGCCCGGCTGTGGGTGATGGGGCGGGGGGCCGCGTTGCTGGCGGGGCTCACCTACGCGCTGGGCGGCTACATGGTGGGCATCAGCAACAACCTGCCGTACCTCCTGGCGTCCAGCACGTTCCCCTGGGCTCTCTGGGGCGCGGAGCGCTTCCTGCGTCAGCCCTCCGCGCGGTGGGCCGCGGCCGCCACCCTCCCGCTCGTCTTCGTGCTCTTCAGTGGAGATCCCCAGAGCTTCGCGATGTGCAACGTCATGGTGCTGGTGCTGGTGCTGCTGCGCCCGGAGCGCTCCAGCCTGGGGCGGGCGGCGCCACGGGCCGGGCTGCTCATCGCGGTGGGCGCGCTGCTGTCCGCGGTGCTGAGCATTCCCGTCCTCTCCGTCCTGAAGAACGGCTACCCCAGCGCTCCGAACCTCGAGTGGGCCACGCGCTTCTCGTTCCATTCACTGCGACTGCTGGAGCTCTGTCTCGGGGCGCTCTTCATCGAGCCAGCCTCCGGAGTGGTGGCCTCGGCCAGGATGGCCGATGAGCTGTTCGAGTCGGGCTTTGGCGGCTTCTGGGTCTCCTCGGTGTACATGGGGCTGCCGGCCGTCCTGCTCCTGGGGGGCGCGCTCTGGACGTACCGGCGCGAGCCGTTGACCTGGAAGGTGACCGGGCTCGCGCTCTTCGTCCTGGCCCTGACGCTGGCGCACCAATTGCCGTTGTACGGGTGGCTCTACAAGTGGCTCCCCCTCTGGAGCTCCTTCCGCTACCCGGAGAAGCTGCTGCCCTACTTCCTGTTCCCCTGCGCGCTGGGGGCGGGCGCCGGGCTGGAGGCCCTCCAGCGCGACTCCACCCTGGCGCGGCACCTGGCCCGGGCGGGTCTCGCGCTCGCGCTGCTCTGCGGACTGCTCGCGCTGGGCGAGTGGCGGATGCGGTGGTTCTCGGACGGAGTGATCGGCGCGCTCTGGGACAAGCCCCAGCCCTTCATCCTGGACGTCCTTCACGACAACTTCCTGCGGGCGAGCGTGACGGCGGTGCTCGTGCTCGTCCTGCTGGGCGTGGTGCTGCTGCGCCTGCACAAGCCCGAGCTGCGCACGGTGGCCATCGTCGCGCTTCAACTGGGCGTCCTCTACCTGGCCAACGAGGGCACGTACCACGTGTCGTACCCGGACGTGCTGGAGCAGCCCACCCTCTTCGTGGAGCACGTCCTCCAGCGGGAGGCGGACACCGGGGCTGGCCGACCGCGCGTCTACGGCGAGGTGAAGAACCTCGCGCCCCGCCAGGTGCCCGAGGGGCTGCATCCCATGGACATCATGGCCTTCAACTTCGCCGCGGCGCTCGAGCCGTCCACGCCCGCGCTCTGGCGCCTGGAGAGCGCCAAGCCCTACCTGCCCGCCGTCTCCCGTCGATTCAAGGGCCTGCTCGAATCGCTCGGGTCGCTCAACGTCTTCATCGGCCGCCTCTCGGGCCTCTTCCACGTGCGCTACTTCGCCCTGGATGCGCCGGTCTACGCACAGCTGTCGGGCAACCGGGACGTCATCGCCGCCGAGGATCCCCGCATCGAAGCGGTGTTGATCCGCAACCCCCACCTGCTCCCTCGCGCCTACCTGGCCACACCGCGCTGCGTGCCCGACGCGGCCGCCGCGCGTGCCCTCCTGCTCTCGCGCGCCTTTCGCCCCGGCCGTGACGTCGCCCTGGAGTGCCCCCCCGACTCGCCAAGGGACGAGGCACCCGCCGCCGCCGGAGAGCTCGGGCAGGTGCGCTTCGTCCAATACGCGCCGGAGCAGGTGGCGCTCGACGTGGTGGCGAGCGCACCAACGGTGTTGGTGCTCAACGACGCGTATTACGACGGGTGGAGCGCGAGCGTGGACGGGCAGCCGGCTCCCATCGTTCCGGCCAATGTCGCGGTGCGCGGAGTGCGAGTCCCCGCGGGCACTCACCGTGTCACCTTCACCTACCGCACACCGGGCCAGGGGCTCGGGGCGCTCATTTCGCTCGGCACCCTGGGCCTGCTCGGGCTGGCAGTGCTCGTCGAGCACCGGAAGCGCTCCGCGACTACACCCCCACGGAACAACTCCGCGCATACCGTTCGCTGAAGCGGTGTTCCGCGGGGGAGATCCATTCTTCGAGGCTTTCCTCAATTCCCTCCAGGCGCCCCACCCGGCAGTGGGGGCCCGAGGCCCTGGAGTGGAGAGGAGACCCGAGATGAGACCGACAGGTCGTAGGCGGTTGTTCGTGGCGCTGGGGGTGCTGTCCGCGGCGGGAGCTTGCGGCACCACCGAGTCACCTGACGACTCGAAGGCGCGAGAGGGAGGGCAGCTCTCGGGGCGCTGCGAGGTGAAACCGCCGTTCACGGGCAACTTCGAGCCCGAGCTGCAGTTCGCGTGGACGGGCAGCGCGGTGCTGCCCGAGCACAAGCAGGTGATGATGACGCCGGTGGTGGTGGACGTGAATGGGGACCGCATCCCGGACATCGTCTTCAGCACCTTCGCGGGCGCCAACTACAGCTCGGACGGCGTGCTCCGGGCCATCAGCGGCGATGACGGGCGCGAGCTGTGGACCGTGACGGACCCGGCGGCCCGGGTGAAGCCCGCGGCCAGCCTCGCCGCCGGTGACATCGACGGCGATGGGAAGGTGGAGCTGTGCGGCGTCCCGGAGACGGGCCGCGGCATCCTCTGCTTCGAGAACGACGGCACCTTCAAGTTCCGCTCGGCCGAGGGCGCCTACGACTACAACGAGTGGGGCGGCCCCTCGCTGGCGGACCTGGACGGTGACGGCGCCGTGGAGATCCTCGACGGCAACCGCGTCTATGACTCCACCGGCGCGCTGAGGTGGGTGGGCTCCGACGGCATGGGCGGCGCCCAGTACACCGGTCCCGTGTCCTTCGCGGCGGACATCGACCAGGACGGCAAGCAGGAGGTGGTCAACGGCCGCTCCATCTACCGGCATGACGGCACCCTCCTGTGCGCCAACACGGACATTCCCCACGGCTTCGCGGGCGTGGCCAACTTCGACGAGGACGCGGCGGGGGAGATTGTCGTGTCGGGCCACGGCAAGGTGAGCCTGCTCGACCAGGACTGCTCGCTCCTGTGGAGCGTGGACGTCCCCGCGGGTGGACATGGCGGCTCGCCCAACATCGCGGACTTCGACGGCGATGGTCAGCTGGAGATCGGCCTGCCCGGAGAGTGGGCGTACACCGTCCTCGAGGCCGATGGCACCCCCCGCTGGTCCAGCCCCATCCAGGACTACAGCTCGGGCCGTACGGGCTCCACCTCCTTCGACTTCGAGGCCGATGGCAAGCTCGAGGTCGTCTACTCCGACGAGCTGATGCTGCGCATCTACGACGGCGCCTCCGGAGCGGTGCGCTGGGAGATCGTCAACAGCACGGGCACCACGCACGAGAACCCCGTCATCGCGGACGTGGACGGGGACAACGCCGCGGAGCTGGTGGTGGTCTCCAACGACCATGCCTACCCGGGCACCCACGGCGTCCGGGTGTTCCATGATCGGCGGGAGGGCTGGGCTCCCACGCGGCGCATCTGGAACCAGCACGCCTACTCGGTGACGAACATCCACGACGACGGCACCGTGCCCACCCACCCGAAGAGCCACTGGCTGCAGCCGGGGCTCAACACCTTCCACGCCAATGTCGCCGGCTACCTGGGAGAGGGGCCCAGCCCCTACGCCGCCTCGGACCTCGTTTCCGCCGAGGTGTCCGCCTCGTGCGACGGCGAGGGCACGCTCTGGCTCGGCGCGCGCGTCACCAACCAGGGCGAGGCCCCCGTGGCCGCCGGCCTGAAGGTGGCCTTCTACGCGGGCAACCCGGCCTCGGGCGGCACGTTGCTCGGCGTGGCCTCCGTCGCCGACGCGCTGCCCGCGGGCGCGAGCACCCGCGTCGCGCTCTCCCTGGCTTCGGCTCCCGGTGGGAGCACCGAGCTCTTCGCCGTGGTGGACGATGACGGTACGGGCGCGGGCCGGGACACCGAGTGCCACGAGGACAACAACGTCTCCTCCTCGACGGTGGACCTCACCTGCGAGGAGCCCAACCAGCCGCCGGTGGCCCTCTGCCGCGACGTCACCGTCAGCGCCGACGCCTCCTGCCGGGGCC
>NZ_DASVSO010000160.1:0-2772 GCF_036388035.1 Archangium sp. | reverse complement strand
CAGCGACGTGGCGGTGCTGCTGATGGACGCCACGGAGCCGGCGGTGGACCAGGACGCGAAGCTCGCCGGCATCGCCGAGGAGAAGGGCCGCGCGCTGGTCATCGTGGTGAACAAGTGGGATCTCATCAGCACGGATCAGCGCAAGCAGGAGCTCTTCCGCGAGGATCTCAAGCACTCGCTGAAGTTCGTGGGGTACGCGCCCATCGTGTTCACCTCGGCGCTCACCGGCTCGAAGGTGGAGAAGGTGTTGGAGCTGGCGGTGGAGCTGGCGGACCAGTTCCGCTACCGGGCGCCCACCCCGCAGCTCAACCGGCTGCTCAAGCACATCGACGAGAACCACCCGGCGCCCATCGTGGGACGCGGGCCGCTCCGGGTGTACTACATGGCCCAGGTGGGCACGGCGCCGCCCACCTTCGCGCTCACGTGCAACCGGCCGGACGCGGTGCCGGACATGTACAAGCGCTACATCACCAACCAGCTGCGGAAGACCTTTGATCTGCGGGTGCCCATCCGGATGCTGTTCCGGGAGCGCCCGGGCCAGGCCAAGCGCGCGGCGCGCAAGAGGCCGAAGTCCAAGGTTGCCCGGAAGCATTGAGGGCGGTCCGCGTTGACACTGCCGGTGCGCGCTCCGTAGATTGCGCGCCCTTCGACTCCGTGTAGAGAGGTGCGAACCCCCGTGGCCGAGAAGTCCGAGAAGAAGATGACGAAGCAGGAGCTCCGTGCGCCCGATGCCTTCCAGCTGTACGGCGCCGAGGCGAGCGACTGGCTGATGAAGCGCCGGCAGATCATCGGGACCGCGGTGGCGGTGCTGCTGATCGGCGGGCTGATCGCCGCGATCGTGAACTACTTCTCCACCCGGAGCGAGATGCAGGCCTCCAAGGCACTCGGCCAGTCACTGGCGGTGCTGGAGCGGCCGGTGGTGGAGGGCCTGGATCTGCAGGCCCCCGCGGGCGAGGAGCCCCCCTTCAAGTCCCAGCAGGAGAAGGATCAGGCCATCGTCAAGTCGCTGAGCGACTTCCGCGCGCAGCACAAGGGCTCGGACGCGGCGGTGACGGCGGCGCTGCCCCTGGGCAAGGCCGAGTACCGGCTGGGCAACCATGACGGCGCGCTGGCCGCCTTCGGGGACTTCATCAAGGACGGCCCGAAGAACGATCCGCTGATGGCGGCGGCCTACGAGGGCCAGGGCTACGCCTACGAGGCGAAGGGCCAGCTGGATCAGGCGCTCGAGGCCTTCAAGGGAATGACGAAGGTGGACTCGGCGGACTACCTGCAGGGGATGGGGCTGTACCACCAGGCGCGCATCCTCGTGCAGCAGGGCAAGAAGGACGAGGCGGCGCAGGTGCTGGCGGATCTGAAGTCCTCCCAGACGAACACGGCGGCGGGTCGGCTGGCCACGGAGCGGCTGGCGGTGCTGGCGGCGCAGGGCGTGAAGGTGCCCGAGCCGAAGACGCCTCCGGCGGCCAAGCAGGACGCGGGGTAGACGCGGGCTTATGCGTATCGCGAGCGGGTGGAAGCGTTGGGTGGGTGGGTTCGCGGCGGCGAGCCTGCTCGGTGCATGCAGCGTGGTGCCGGTGTATGGCAACCCGGCCACCTCCGCCGCGCAGCAGCCGCCACACCACTTCTTCTCGGTGGATTGGTGGACGCAGCTCGTCAACCCCACGTTGCTCGAGTACGCGCCGCGTGAGTTCGCGCAGCCGGCGTACGACGCGAAGGGCGAGCACGTCATCACGCTCACCCGGGACGGCTTCGTGCGCAGCGTGGCCCCGGGTGGCGAGGTGGCGTGGCGGTTCCGGGTCGGCAACCGGTTCTACGCCGGCGCGACGGTGGAGGACGGCCTCGTCTACGTGCCGGGCACGGACGGCGTGCTGTACGCGCTGGACGCGAAGACGGGCGAGCCGAAGTGGAAGTACGCGGCCGGCGAGGAGCTGGCGACGACGCCGGTGCTCGCGGGCGACCTGGTGCTGGTGGCCTCGCAGAGCGACACCCTGTTCGCGGTGAAGCGCGGCACGGGCGAGCTGGCGTGGCTGTACCGGAGGGATCCGCCCACGGGCTTCACCATCCACCGGGCGTCCGCGCCGGCGGTGCGTGGCGAGGCGGTGTGGGTGGGCTTCTCGGACGGCACGCTGGTGTCGCTGGACCTGGCGGACGGCGGCGTGCGGTGGGAGAAGTCGCTGGCCCCGAGCGGCGGCGGGCAGTTCATGGACGTGGACACCACGCCCGCCCTGGACGAGGCGGGCCACGTGTATGCCGCGTCGTACTCGGGCGGCCTGTACGCACTCGACGCCGAGACGGGCGACGTGGTGTGGAACACGGTGGCCCAGGGCATCACCTCGGTGCTGGTGCATGGCGGCGTGGTCGTCGTCACGGGGGATGACCGCCTGGATGCCTACCTGGGAGAGACAGGGAAGCTCCTCTGGTCGCAAACCCTCCAGGAACGGGCCGCGTTCGAGCCGGTGTTGGTCAAGGGGATGCTCCTGGTGCCAGCCCAGCGCTCGTTGCTCTTCGTGGACCCGCGGACGGGGCAGTCGCAGCTGGCGTGGAACCCGGGAGATGGCATTTCGGCCACACCGCGGGTGGTGGGCGCGAAGATGTACGTGCTGTCGAACAACGGGTACCTGTACGCGCTCCGGCTGGACGGGAGGAGTGGTTGACGCAGGGAGCGCCGAAGAGGACGGTCCGCGTGGTGGCCGCCCTCATTGCGAAGCCCGGAGATGACTCGCGGTTCCTCGTGCAGCAGCGGCTGCCGGGTGGGAGCCGGGGGTTGCTCTGGGA
>NZ_DASVSO010000159.1:0-6058 GCF_036388035.1 Archangium sp. | reverse complement strand
GTGCCGGGGACGGACCCTCGGACGATGCGCTCCTGGGATGACATGGCCGAGGACCTGGCCCAGGCGCTGCGAGCGCGCGGGCTCTCCGACGTGGTGGGCGTGGGCCACAGCATGGGCGGCGTGGCCACCCTGCTCGCCTCGGTGAAGAACCCGGGGCTCTTCCGGGCCGTGGTGACGTTGGACCCGGTGCTGTTCACGGGCACGCGCGCCCTGGCCATCCAGGCCCTGAGCCTGCTCGGCCTGCGGAGCCGGATTCCCCCCGCGAGCCTCGCCCGGCGCCGCCGCGAGCACTGGAACTCCCGCGAGGAGGCCGCCGCGAGCTACCGCAAGAAGGCCCTCTTCCGGCACTTCGACGCGGAGTGCTTCCAGGACTACATCGCCCACGGCCTCACCGAGGCACCCGGCGGCGGCTTCCGCCTCACCATCCCCACGGCCTGGGAGGCCCGCATCTTCGAGACGTCTCCCCACGGTGTCTGGCGGCGACTGCGCTCGGTGGCGGTGCCGACGCTCGTGCTGCGCGGAGCGGACTCGGACACGCTCACTCCGGCCGCGCTGGAGCACGTCCAGCGGACCCTGCCCGGCGTGCGCACCGAGGAAGTCCCCGGCACCCACCTCTTCCCGCTGGAGCAGCCGGAGGCGTGCGGACAGCGCATCCTCTCGTTCCTCGGCGCGGGGCCTGAGCGAGCGGCACGACGTCCGGCGTCGCTCAACACGAGGCATTCTCCAGGGCCCGCAGGGGAATGACGTTGGCGGGCAGCGCGGCCTCCACGCCGAGCCGCCCATGGCTCACGAGGAAGGTGCGGGCGCGGAGCATCTCCGGCAGGTGCGGATCCGCATCGCCCCAGCACTCCAGGAAGGAGGCGAAGGCATGGGCCGCCTCGGTGAAGGCCTCCCGGGCGACGTGGACCTCGGCCAGGAGGAACCAGGCATGGCCACTGCTCGGCCGCTCCCGCACGAGGGCTTCGGCCAGCTCCAGCGCCTTGTCCTCCCGGCCGGAGCGGATCCGCGAGCGGGCCAGCGTCTCGCGCGCCGAACGGGAGAAGGCCGGAGGACCCACCGGGCGCAGCCGGCGCTCCAGCCGCATGGCCTTGATGAGCGTGGCCTCGGCGCGGGCGTGCTCCCCCTGACGCGACTCCAGTGCGCCCCGCAGCTCGCACGCCGCCAGCTCCACCACCCGGGCGACATCTCGCGGGCAGAGCGCGCGGCCTTCGCCCTTGCGCTCGTCGGCCAGCGGCGGGTGCAAGGACTCGAGTGACTCGCACATCCGCTCCGCTTCCACGAACTTGCCGGCCTCCAGGGCCCGCAGCCCCCGGGCGTATGCCTCCATGGCCGCGAGCAGGACGCGCTCGGGCAGCCCCGCCTCCGGGCTCAGCTCCACGCGGAGGTCCACCGCCGCACGCGGGAAGCCGAAGCGCAGGTGCAGGGTCGACAGCGCACCGGCCGCGAACACGAGGGCCTGTCCCGAGTGCGGCTTCACCGCCTCCACGCGGCTCCGCAGGCGGCGCGCCCAGGCCTGGGCCTCGCCATACCGTCCCGCGTCGGCGCACGCGACCGTGAGCAGGCGCAGCGCGAGGCTCGCCACGGGCGCGGCGGACTCGGGCAGGGACTCCTGGGAGAGCCAGGCCTCATCCACGGCCACCGCCGCCTCCAGCACCTCGCGCGCCTCGCGGACGTGGCCGGTGCGCAGCAGCAACCGGCCGGAGCCGAGCAGGGCCGTCCCGGCGCGAGGCGCCAGCAGCCGCAGACGACGCGCGCTCTCCAGGGCCGCCTCGGGGCGCCCGCTGTCCACCATCACCTGCACCCAGGCGTGGTGGACGCCCTCGTGGTGCGGGTGCGTGCGCAGCAGCTCTCGCAGCAGCGCCTGCCCATAGGGCTGGCTCATGGTGGGGCGTCCATCCGGCTCGTATCCCTCCGAGAGGAAACCCGCGAGCAGCAGGCGCGCCTCGGCGTCCTCGGGGAAGCGGTCGATGAGGGCTTCCATCTCGCGCATGAACCCGTGACGGCCGTTGGCCGGGCCCTTGTCGGCGAGGAAGGTGGCCGCGACGATGTAGCGCTGCTCGGCGTCCGTCACCCCCTCGCTGAGCGCGAGCGCCCGGTGGATGAGCTCCGCCCGGGCGGTCGCATAGCGCGCCCCGGCGCCCCGCGTCAGGGCCAGGCCCCAGTACGCCATGGCGAGCCCTGGATCCAACCGTGCCGCCTCCGCGAAGGAGCGCCGCGCCTCGGGCCCCCAGCCAAGGTGCAACAGGCGCAACCCCTGGTCGAAGTACGCCTGGGCCAGGGGCACCTGGGTGCTCACCCGCAGGTGCGCGCGTCCCAGCCCCTCGCGCAGCGGAGGCGTGGGCAGCTCCGCCTCCGGGACGTCATCCCAGGGACCGGAGGGAAAGAGGGAGGGATCCTCGGCTCGAAGGTGTCGCACCAGCATGGTGACCTCTCTCACGCCCCGAAGACGGGGGCAGATGCTTCGTCCACGACGGGCTGCTCCAGCGCGACCACGCGCTCGGCCAGCCGCCTCCACGCCGCCGCCAACGTCTCCACGGGAACCGGCGAGGCCTTGCGGCGTGCCGCGAGGCACTCGTGCCGCCAGCCGGAGCCCATCGTCTCCACGACCCACTCCTCGTACCCGGCCAACCAGCTGGCCAGCGCCACCACCGCGACGCGCGCGGCGTGGTGCTCGCACGGGGCCGTGGGCTCGTGCAGGGCACCACCGAGCCCCGACGCCTGGAAGACGGGCCATGCCACCCGGGCCTCGTCCACCAGGGCCGGGGAGAAGCCGTCGCGCGGGACGTAGACGGCCTCGCCGCACACGCGGCACAGCGCCCCGAAGCCCCACAGCGTGAAGGCCCCTTCCCCGGGCAGCACGCCCGAGTAGGCGCTGGTGCCCTGTTGCCCCGCGGGAATCCGCTCGCGGGTGAGACCGCGGCGCAGCAGCAGGTTGCCCTCGTGGGAGACATCGCGACCGATACACCACATGGACACATCGAACAGCCGCTCGCCCTCGCGTCGCATGTCCAGCGGGAGGGCCTGGGGAAGGAAGGAGCCCATCGCGTGTCTCCTCGGCTCGCCTTGCATCGTCGTCTCCTGTGCGGTGAATCGGGTGGGGACCGCGGAGCAGGAGGCGGTCAGCGCGCCTCCGCTCCGCGTCCGGTGAGCGGGGACGCTCAGTGCTCGTGCTCTTCGTCGTGCGCCGTCTCCTCGATGACGAGCGAGACGTTGGCCTGCGAGGTGGGGCCGAAGGTCAGGGTGTACGTGCCCACCTGCAGCGGGACCACGTAGCGGCCCTTGACCTCACCGCACTCCTCCGAGCTCGTCGCGGTCTCCTCGAATGCCACCTCCGCACCGGCCCGGGTGACCTTCACGGGCACGTTGGTGCCGAGGAAGAGGACGAAGTCGGAGGGCTCGGACACGGCGAACGACACCGAGCCGACGTTGCCCGTGGTGCCCCCGGTGCCCGCGGGAAGCGTGATGTCGTAGCGCTTGTGGTCGTTGCTCACGGCGGGGACAGGCGGCGCGTTGTCCGTCGGGGGGACCGTCGCGGTCACGGCGGCGCTGGGGCCCTCCTTGAGGTGCTCGCAGCCCTCGACGTCGGCCTCGTTGGTATTGCCGCAGGCGGTGAGCAGCGCGCTCGTCAGCAGGCAGGCGGACAGCAGCTTCTTGGTCATGGTGGTGACTCCAGGTGTGGACTACGGGGTGGTGCTACGAAGCCCTCACGCCCCCGTCCCGCGAACGGACAGGGACACCCGGGACATGAGGGAAGGTGTGCGCGGGCGCACGGCGGGAGGGGATCACGCTCGCTCACCGGAGCCCGAAATCGGAGATCCGGGTGCATGCACGGGCCGCGAACCCAGGGCCTCACGTGAGGCGAGGGGACGCGTCCGGATGCACGGAGGGAGTCTCCGGGCCTGGGTGCGCTTGGGCGATGCCCGGCGAACGCCGAGCGAGGGCGCTCAGGCCCGCGGCGGTGAGGACTTGGGTGCCACGTGGAGCCACGCCACCGGCGGCTCCCAGGCCACGCTGTCCGCCTCCAGCACAGGCCCCGAGGGGACCGGTGCTTCCAGCGACAGCATCAATCCGACGGACGGCGGCGCCACCCGGCGGAGGAAGACGTGCGCGCAGTGCGCATCCGCGCCGTGCGGCACGGAAGCCAGGGCCTCCGCGCGCGTGAGGCGCTCGTCCGCGAAGGACACAGGCACCTGTACTGGCGCGTCACCCGACTCGACCTCGGCCTCGTGCACCAGGTCGCCGTGCTCGACGCACGTGCCGTGCTGCACCAGGACGAAGTGCGCCGCGCTTCCCAGGTACGCCAGCGCGCAGAGCAGCACCAGCGGCAGCGCCAGCAGGCGCGACCGACGGGGCATCACGGACTCTGAGCGGTTCGGGTGGCTCACGGGAAACACGGTTTCAACGGGAATACAGGGACGCCCTTTTGTACGCCAGGGCGCCCTCGCGCGCAAGTGGTAGTAACGTGTGGATACAACTGCAATTGAGTTACATCAGACCGCATACCCCATGGCGCCCGCCTTCACCGGGGCTTCCGGGTCGAGCATCACGTTGACGCAGGCCACCGTCCCGCTGGCCAGGGCGCGCTCGAGCGCGGGACGGATCTGTGACGGTTCCGTCACGAGCTCGCCGTGGCCGCCCAAGGCCTCGACCACCTTGTCGTAGCGGGTGGGCCTCAGGAGTGTGCCCGGCGACTTGTCCTCACCGAACATCTGCACCTGCGGAATGCGGATCTGCCCCCAGGCGGCGTCGTTGCCCACCACGCACACCATGGGGAGGTTGAAGCGCAGCGCCGTCTCGAAGTCCATGCCGTTGAGGCCAAACGAGCCATCGCCCTGGATGATCCAATGCGTGCGCTCGGGGTGCAGCACCTTCGAGGCGATGGCGAACGGCGCGCCCACGCCCAGGCACCCGAGCGGGCCTGGATCCAACCACCGGCCCGGATTGCGCAGCTCGATCACCTTGGCCGCCATGGCCACCCAGTTGCCGCCGTCGGCGATGAACACCGGATCCTGCCCCGGCCCGTTGGCCACGTCCGACATGTCCTTCGCCAGCCGGTAGTGGTGGATGGGCACGCTGTCGTTCCGCGTCCACGCCTCGAGGTCCTTCTGCTTCTTCTGCTCGCGGCCCCGGAGCTGCGAGACGAACGCGTCCCGCTTCATCCGGGGCGCCGCGTCCGCGAAGGCGGTGAGCGCGCTGTAGCTGTCCGCGATGATGCCCACGTCCACCACGCGGTTGCGCCCCACCTCGACCGGGTCGATGTCCACCTGGACGATCTTCGACTCGGCGCTGAAGGTGGGCTCGGCGCCGTAGTTGAGCCGGAAGTCGAAGGGCGTGCCGATGACGAACACCAGATCCGCCCCGCTCAGCGCGTCCTTGCGCGTGTGCTGGAAGAAGAGCGGGTGGCTCGCCGGCAGACAGCCGCGGCCCGCGCCGTTGAGGAACACGGGGATCTGCGCCGTCTCCGCGAAGCGCCGCAGCGAGTCCCACGCCCC
This sequence comes from Archangium sp., assembly GCF_036388035.1. Taxonomy (GTDB): domain Bacteria; phylum Myxococcota; class Myxococcia; order Myxococcales; family Myxococcaceae; genus Archangium. Next base: position 566 of record NZ_DASVSO010000159.1, on the reverse strand, counting down.
GTCCCAGTACACCGACGAGCCGGCGATGATGGCCGGGCGCTCGGCGGACTTCAGCAGCGCCATGGCCTCGTCCACCTTGCGCGGATCCGGCGCCTGCCGCGCGTCCGTGCGGTAGCTGCGGGGCATCTGCAGGCCGGACTCGTCCGTGGCGTTGCAGAGCACGTCCCAGGCCAGCTCCAGGAACACCGGCCCCGGCCGCCCGGAGAGCGCCACCCGGAAGGCCTTGGCCAGGTAGGCCGGCACCAGCTCCGGCGTGGGGACGCGATCCGACCACTTGGAGATGCGGTGGAAGAGGTCCACCTGCTCCATCTCCTGAAGCGAACCGCGGCTCTGGTTGAAGATGGGGGCCGCGCCGCCGAGCAGGATCATGGGCGAGCTGGCCGCGTGGGCATTGGCCACGCCGGTGAGGGCGTCCGTCACCCCGGGGCCGGCGGTGACCACCGCCACCCCTACCCCGCGCGTCACGCGAGCATAGGCGTCCGCCGCGTGGGCGGCCGCCTGCTCGTGGCGCGTGTCGATGACCTGGATGCCCTCCTCCACGCAGCCCGCGTAGATGGGGGCCACGT
>NZ_DASVSO010000158.1:0-4849 GCF_036388035.1 Archangium sp. | reverse complement strand
CCTCGAGCGGGAGGCCTCCGGGAACCGCTCGGGCGATCTCTCCCGGGGTGAGGGCGTGCGCGCGTGCGTCCGCGACCACGCCTCGGACTGCTTCCAGTACTTCGAGGGGCGTTGACGCCACACACCGCAGCCGCAGCGGGACCGCGGTCGCGAACGGACCGAAGACGCGGTGTACGTCGGGCAAGGGCGCGTCCCGGCCCGACAATGCCGTGCCGACGACGAGGTCGTCCTGCCCCGTCAGGCGACGTAACGCGAACGTCCATGCGGCGAGCACCCACTCGAACAGCGTACCGCCTCGGCGTGCGGCCGAGGCCCGGAGGGCTTCCACGCGCTCGGCCGAGAGCGTCACCTCGTCGCGGGTGGGGGTGGGGCCCTCGGGCCTGTACCAGGTGCGTGGCGGCACGTAGGGCGCGGCGAAGGTCCGGCTCCAGAATGCCGCGTCCTCCCGGGCCGCGGCCCGGTCCGCCAGGTGCATGACGTAATCGCGGAAGGTCGAGCGGAGCGGCGGGAGCGACGGCTCCACCCCTCGTGCGAGCGCGTCATACGCCTGGAGGAGCTCCCGGACGAGCATCCACCCGCTCAGCCCGTCTCCGATGAGGTGGTCCGCGGCGATGATGAGGACGTGCCTGTCAGGCGCGGTGCGGCACAGGTGCAGCTCGATGGGCGGTGCCTTCTCGGGGTCGAAGTGTCGGCGCCGTGCCTCCGCGAAGAGGCGGTCGAGCTCGTCGGGTGCACAGGGGTCCACGAGGTGCAGCGGAGGCTCCCCCGGCTCCAGGACACGCTGCTCGGGTGGACGCCGGCTCGCATCCACCACCGTCCGCAGCATCGGGTGGCGCTTCACGAGCCGGCCGAGCACCTCTCGGAAGAGGGTTGAATCCAACTCCCCCTCCAACAGCAGCCGCGCGGACCAGCGGACCGAACCGTCCGGATCGCTCGCGTGCGCCACGAGGAACCCTCGCTGGGCGGGTGACAGTGGGAACCCTGTTCCCTCCGCATCCATTGCTCGTGCGACGACGGCCTCTGGCGCGCTCCGGGCGGCATGCGCGTCGATGGCCTCCGCGAGCGCGCGAACCGTCCGCGCCGTGTAGAGCGTGGCGGGGCGCGGCAGCCGGAGGTCCAAAGCCTGGAGCCGGGTGAACACCTCCAGGATGCCCATCGAGTCGCCGCCGAGCTCGAAGAAGTCGTCGTCTCGGCCCACCTCGGCCCGGGACAGGACGCTCGCGAAGGCCTCCGCGATGCGCTGCTCGGTGGCCGTTCGCGGTGGGCCTCCACGGACGGTCCGCGCGGGCGCCACTCCGGAGAGGGGCTCGAGCGCCGCGCGATCCACCTTCCCGGTGACGGTTGTCGGAAGCGCATCGAGCATGTGGAAGTGCTTCGGCCACATCGCCTCGGGGAGGTGCTCGCGCAGGACGTCGCGGAGCGCATCCTCCGTGGGAGGCACATCCCGGAACTGGATCCACGCCTCGAGGCGACGCTCGGAGGCATCCCCCACGGCCCGGACCACCGCCAGGGCGACAGCCGGGTGGCGCGCGAGCACGGCTTCGATCTCCCCGGGCTCGATGCGGTGGCCGTGGACCTTGAGTTGGTCGTCCACCCGCCCGAGGAAGTCGAGCGTCCCGTCCTCGCGCAGGACCACGCGATCTCCGGTCCGGTACAGCCTCACGCCCCCGGCTCCCTGGATGAACGCGCGACGCGTCAACTCCGGCTCACCGAGGTACCCCGAGGACAGCCCGCGTCCTCCCACGTGCAGCTCCCCGGGCACTCCCGGAGCACACGGGGTGCCGTCCTCCGCCAGGACGTACACCGTCGCGCCGCCGATGGGGCGCCCGATGGGAATGCGCTCGACGTCATCCGACGGGCGGCTCCCCACCACGTGCCAGGTGGCGTTGATGGTGGTCTCGGTCGGCCCGTACAGGTTCACCACGGGCGGTGCTCGGCCGAGCCGGTCGTGCAGCGTGCGGATGAGCCCCGGCGGGAGGGCCTCGCCTCCGACCTTCAACCAGCGGAGGCGTTCGAGCGGCCGGAGCTCGTAGCGGAGCAGGCGCGCCAGCAGCGAGGGCACGGTGCTCAAGACGGTGACGCGCTCGCGGTCCACGGTCTCCAGGAGTCGCTCCGGATCCCTCGCCAGCGAGCGGGGGCAACAGACGAGCGTGGCCCCCGCCACGAGCGGCGCGAGCACCTGCCGGACCGAGGCGTCGAAGCACAACGACGACGTCCCGAGCAGGACGTCCTCCACTCCGTACCCGAACGCTTCCAGCGCCCACTCGAGGTAGCCGCGCATGGCCCCGTGCGTGATGGGGACACCCTTCGGTCGGCCCGTGGAGCCAGAGGTGAAGATGATGTAGCCGAGCGCCTCGTCTCCGACCCGCACCGGCGGAGCGAGTGCACCGGGCTCCACCTGTTGCTCGATCGCCAGCGTCGTGACCGTCCCGGTCAACCCGGCCGCGGTGCTCGCGGCACCACTCGCGTAGAGGCACACCTGGGCGCCGGCCCGCTCGAGCTGCAGGAGGAGCCGCGCCGGTGGGTGCTCCGGATCGAGCGGCAGCCAGGCCGCCCCCGTCCGCAGGATGCCGAGCAGCCCGGTGATGCCCTCCACGTTCTGGTCCGACAGGAGGGCCACCACCGAGCCGGGACCGATGCCGCGCCTGGCGAGCGCAGCGGCCACACGGGCGGCCCGTTGGTCCAGCTCGCCGCGCGTGAGGCTCCGATCGCCCTCCCGCAGCGCCACACGGTCCGGTGATTCCTGGAGGCGAGCGGCGATCCGCTCGGGGATCGACGGGGCCTGGAGGGCGGAGCTGGCTTCCATGTGGGCCCGCAGGTGCTCGTCCGCGAACGTCTCGACGGTGTTCTTCCGGAGGACGCGCTCCGGGAAGCTCCATGCGAAGCACAGCGCGCCCTGGAACTCCCACACCGCGAGTCCGAGCCGGGTGGCGGGGGTCGCCGTCCGGCCCGCGAGGGCGAGCAACTCGGGGAGCTCGGGCGGGAGGGAGAGGGGGAAGCGTGCGTAGCTGTAGCTCGCCGCGCTCGCGACTCGGGGTGAGGCGGTGTCCCCGGGCAGCACCCGGGCGATCTCGATCGAGGTCGGCGAGGCGTGGCGCTCCAGCTCCAGGAGCGCGTCGCGGGCGCGCTTCGCGAGCAGGGCCAGCGACTCCCCGGGCTCCAGCCGGAGGCGCAGCGGCAGCGTGTCCGCGAAGCAGCCCACCACCTGCTCGATTCCCGGAACGCGCATCTCCCGGCGGGCCCGGGCCACGTTCACGACGACCTCGTCCGCTCCCGACCACCGCGCGAGGCACCGGGCGTGAACTGCCAGCGACAGGTGGAACACGGACACGTCCGCCGCGGCGGCCGCCGCCACGAAGGCCCGCGTCTGTTCCGGACCCAGCTGGCGCAGAACGGACAGGATCGGCGGCTCGGGGGGCGCGAGCGGGTCCCCGTCGAAGGGCAGGCGCAGGGCGGGTGCACCCGCGAGGCGCTCACGCCACCACGCGAGATCCTCATCGAGCCTGGGCCGGCGGACGTCGAGCGCATCGAAGAAGCCGTGTGCCTCCGGCCAATCGGGAAGCGCCTGGCCCGAAGTGGCGGCCGCATACGCTCGCCAGAGGTCGGCGGCGATCACCTGCAGGCTCCAGGCATCCGCGATCAGGTGGTGCGCGCACAGGAGCACATGCGTCGTATCCGCCGCGTCACGGGCCACGTCCACGCGCCACAGGGGGGGATGGGAGAGGTCGAACGGCGTGTTGACGACGCCATCCGCGAGGGCCTCCACGTCCGCGACCTCTCCGTGCTCGACGAGCCGGGCCTCCACGGTCTCGGAGAGCCGTTGCACCGGCTCGCCCTGGGCCGAGACCGCCACCGAGGCTCGGAGCAGGGGATGGCGCCGCGCCACCACCCCCGCCGCCTTCCGGAGTGCGTCCACCGACAGCCGCCCTCGAACCGTCTGCCGGACGAACGAGAACACGGGGACGTCCGGGTGCAGCCGCTGCTGGACCCAGAACGCCTTCTGCACGGGTGAGAGCGGAGCTTCGGTTGCGACGCCCCGCGCCGGAGTCGAGACCGGGGCCGTGTCTCCCTTGGCCTTCCGGAGGTACTCCGCGAGCGAGTCGATCGTGGGCTGCTCGAAGAACAGGGTGGGGGGGAGTTCGACGCGGTAGCGGTCCGAGAGGGTTTTCGCCAGATCCAACGCGTTCAGTGAGTCCAGCCCCATGGCCAGGAACGAGCGGTCCGTCGCGACCTCGCCCGGGTCCACGTCGAGCGCCTTCGCCACGAGCACACGAAGCTCCTCCACCACGCTGGACGGAGCCCCCGTGGGAGCGGGCGCCGACGTCACGGCCGGAGGTGGCCGCGACACGAGGGTGGGTGCCGCGGACGCAGCCGCGCGAGGCCCCATGGGCGCGACCACGACGTGCGCTCGGCCGAGCGCGAGCACGCGAAGGAACGCATCCACGCCCTGTCGTGTGGAGATGGCGGGAAGCCCTCGCGCTTCCATGGCGCGGACCAGCGTGGGCTCGGCTCCCATTCCGGTCTCGCTCCACACGGACCACGCCACGGACGTGAATGGCAGGCCTTCCGCCCGGCGCGCCAGGGCGAAGGCATCCAGGTATGCATTCGCGGCGACGTAGTCTCCCAGCCCTCCACCCAGCCCCGGCCAGCTCGCCGACATGGACGAGAAGAGCGCGAAGAAGTCGGGCCGGATGCGCCTGCGCTCCAGTTCCCTCCAGAGGAGCCATGTGCCCCGGACCTTGGGCCCGAGCACCCGCGCGAAGGCCGCGTCCTCCCGCCCTCCGATGCGACCGGGTGATGCCAGCCCGGCCGCATGCACCACGCCATGGAGCGCGCCATGGTCGAGCAC
>NZ_DASVSO010000157.1:0-15778 GCF_036388035.1 Archangium sp. | reverse complement strand
GTCCGGTACTGCTCGGCGCTCCCGGTGGACTGGAGCATCTCGAGGGACGCCTGGTGGGTCACGTGAGCGTCGTTGCCCACGTACACGTCACCATCGACGATCTTGATGTCGTCGGCCCGATAGCCGGCCTCGATCAGGTTGGAGACGATCTCCTGGTTCTCGAGCTCCGGGTCGACACCGCAGCCGACGAGGGCAACACCGGCCAGCAACGCCATAGAGAGCTTACGCATGGGGGCTTCCTTTTCGAGGCACGACGGGGGTTTGACGCTGCCGCCTGGGAGTTCCAGCCGCGACCGCGTGCCCCTGTCCATGAGCAACCCTCGGGCCAACACCTGGGAACACCAAGAAACAGGGACTTAGCCAGCAATACCCGACTAGGCCTGGAACACGGGTACGCCAGCCGTCCTGGGACTGCTTGTAAAGAGTCCTGACGTTTCCTCGGGAATCGTCCGTTGTCTCGAAGGGTTGCGCGCACGACCCCCGGACCGTCCGAGTCTCGGACGATGTGCTCACGAATCGGACAGCGGGTCCACACCCCGGTTTCAGGGGGCCACACCACCGACGATGAAGCGGGTACGAGGATGTGCATCCCCAGTGCCCGTGTCACCCTTTCAGCTCGGAAAAACCGAGCCGATGGCGGGTACGGCGCGCGGGCGCCGGACTTGTCCAGGCCGGTGGAGCGCCTGTGAATACGCCCCCGGCGTATCGAATCTCACATGCCCTTGCTCCGACTTCTCCCAGGTCGAGCCGGAGCCCCTCGAGGAGATGATGATGAGCGTGCCCTGGGATGCGCTGTCCTCGGGGGACTGGCCTCCCGCCGCCGCGTCCGGCACCCGTGGCACCTTCACCGTGGAGGACCGCGACGTGCCCACCCTCACCGAGCAGCGCACCGAGAGCGTAGAGGGCACCCAGCGCGTCTCCTCGGAGACCTACGCGGCCGAGCCGTGGGCCCCGGCGCTCGCGGGCCTGCCCTATGAGGCGCGCTTCCAGCCACTCTCCAGCGCCACCGAGCGCGTGGTCGCCGGTGGCAAGCGAGAGCCCGAGGGCGGCACGCGGCTCGTGCGGTGGGGCTCGTGGCTCGAGGGCCAGAAGTGACGCCAGTCCTCCATAGAGAGAGAGTAGGCGCTGGTGAGGGCAGGGGAGTGAAGCAGGCGAGCAGGCCACCCCTCGTCGCTCGCCAGACAGAATCCAGCCGACAGCCCATCTTTCGGAGTGCGAGGTGCCCGGCTCGTGGCCATGGAGGGGCACTCGCAAGGCTCGGGTCCCCGTAAGGGAGGCAGGCAAGCGAGATGGTCGAACTGGAGCAGAGCGTGCTCATCCGCCGTCCTCTGGACGAGGTCTTCGCGTTGGCGAGTGACCCGAAGAAGGACCCGGACTGGAGCGCGGTGGTCGAGCAGGTGGAGGCGACAGGGCCCCTGGGAGTCGGGGTCCACCTCATCCAGCGGGTGCACCTGCTCGGGCGGCGCGCGCACGTGCCCATCGAGGTGCTCGAGTACGTGCCTCCCGAGCGCGTGGTGCTCCGGGCGAGCATCCCGCACATCCAGGTGTTGGGCTGGCGCCTGTTCGAGCGGGTGCGGGACGGTACGCGCGTGACTTTCCGCACGCAGGCCCGGCTCAGTGGCCTGTTCACCCTCACCACGCCGCTCTTCGTCCGCGCCGCCAGGAAGCATCTGGACGAGGACCTCGCGCAGTTGCGGCGTATCCTGGAGTCCGCTGCATTCCCGCAGCCACTCCAGGCGACGTGACGGATCTGAGGGCGCCTGGTCGGGCGGGTGCTGGTCGGCGGCCTCGGAGGTCCCCACTCGAGCACCATGGAGGTGGAACTCGACGGCGACCTCGCGCGGCTCGAGTCGGGCTTCCCCTGGTCGCTGCGTTGGGTCACCCATGTACCCGCTGTTGCTCAGGATTCTCCGGGGGGCGGCGGGGGGTTGGGCGAAATCCAAGAGCTTGAGAAACTCGGACGCAACTCCGCGACGGACGCCGCGATAATTGTTCCAGGAGATTTTCATGTCCACCTACCGCATTCGCCAGGGCGACACCCTTTCGGCTCTCGCCTCCCGTTTCAAGACCAGCGTCTCGGAGTTGGCGCGCCTCAACAAGATCGCCAACCCGAACCTCATCTACGCGGGCAAGTCCCTGCGCATCCCTGGCCACGACCGGAGCGACAGCTTCGAGCCCGCCAAGGGCCGCAGCGGCAGCGGCACGAAGGGGACCAGTGGCACGGGTCGCAACAACGGCACGAAGAGCGGCGGGCAGGTCGAGGAGAGCCGTGGCGCGAGCTCGGGCCAGGCGACTGCCGCGATGCGCAAGCTCGCGACCGCGGGCCGTGCGGCCGCGATGAGCATGGGCGGCTACAACAGCCAGGGCCTGTGCGCCACCGGCGTGAGCAAGGCCATCCAGAACGCCTTCGGCTTCAAGGTCTGGGGCAACGGCAACCAGATCGACAACAACCTGCCGCGCGACAAGTTCAAGCAGGTCAACATGTCGCTCGCCGAGGCGCTGAAGATTCCGGGCATGGTCCTCACCTGGGAGAGGACCTCGTCGGCCGCCGGCAGCAAGTACGGCCACACCGCCATCACCACGGGTGACGGCCGCTCGTCCGTGAGCGACTTCATCGAGCGCAACACGCTGGGCGCCGGTGGCCGCACCGGGCTGAAGATCTTCATGCCGACGATGTAGCTCCCGCCACACGGCGGAACACCGTCGCAACCGTCGCCTCCGGGGCTGTTGACCGGGGGCGTTGTCGTGTCCGCACCACCCCGGAAGCCGGGAGGGAGTCAGTGCGGCGCCGCCGCGTCGGTGACGGAGACGGTCGTCCCCGAGTCGCGCTTGACCTTGGGGAAGAACAGTCCGGCGGCGAAGGCGGCGACGGCGGCCGCGCAGATGAGCCAGAAGTTGATGGACAGGCCCGTGCCGAGCGCGCCGCTCAGCGTCCGCAGCATCTCCGGAGGCAGGCCGCGACCGTGCTCGGGGCCGAGCAGCTCGTTGGCGGCGGCGATGGGGACTCGCGGATCCTTCATGAGCTGGGACACCAGCACGCCGCCCATCAGCCCCACCCCGAGCACCCCGCCGATGGTGCGGAAGAACATGTGGCTGGCGGTGGCCACCCCGCGCAGCTCCCAGCCCACGCTCGTCTGCACCGCGATGAGCAGCGCGGTGGCGGTGAAGCCCAGGCCGACGCCGAACAGCCCCATCGCCAGCTGCGGCACCAGGAGGGACGCGTTCGGCTTGAGCAGCAGGGCCATCAGCCCCGTGCCAATCACCGACAGCCCCAGCCCGCCGATGATGAGCGGGCGGAAGCCCGTCCTGAGCAACAGCCGTCCCGCGACCATGCTCGCCACCGGCCAGCCGACGATCATCGGGGTGATCATCCCGCCCGCCAGCGTGGGCGAGCCGCCCAGCACGCCCTGCACGTAGAGCGGCACGTAGGTGGTGGCCCCGAACATCGCCGCGGAGAAGAGCGCGCCCGCCACCGAGGAGATGGTGATGGCGGGAAGCTTGAAGATGGACATCGGGATGATCGGCTCGGCCGCCTTGCGCTCCACGAAGACGAAGGCGACGAGCAGGACGAGCGCCACGGGCAACCCGAGCAGGTTGCGGCCGAGCCCCTGCACGCCGAAGAGCAGCGCCACCACCCCCGACGACAGCAGCGCCGCGCCCGCGAAGTCCAGCTTCTGCGGCTTGCGCTGCACCTGCTCGTGGAAGAAGCCCAGCAGCAGCCCCAGGGTGGCCAGTCCCACCGGGACGTTGATGAAGAAGACCCAGTGCCAGGAGAGGTACTTCACGATGAGGCCGCCGGTGAGCGGGCCCACCAGCCCCGCCAGTCCCCACACGCCGCTGAAGGCGCCCTGCACCTTCGCGCGCTCCTCCAGGGTGTAGAGGTCCCCGATGATGGTGAGCGAGACCGTCTGCATCGCCCCCGCTCCCAGCCCCTGCACCGTCCGGAAGGCGATCAGCATGTTCATCGAGGTGGACAGGCCACTGGCGAAGGAGCTGGCGATGAACAGGCCGATGCCAAAGAGGAGGATGGGCTTGCGCCCATAGAGGTCCGACAGCTTCCCGTAGATGGGCACGGTGATGGTGGAGGACAGCATGTACGCGGTGAAGACCCAGGCGTAGCTCTGCAGTCCCCCCAGCTCGCTGACCACCGTGGGCATGGCGGTGGAGACGACGGTCATCTCCAGGGCCGCCATGAAGAGGCTCAAGGCCAGGGCAGCGGTAATCAGGGGGCGGTGGGTGGTTCGCATGCTGTCGGTGCGACGCTGGAGGTGGCGCCCTGCTTAACGGGTGTGGAGCGGCGCTTCCATCTTCAACGCAGGCTGTCCTCTTCCGGACGCCCTTTGAAGCACGCGACTCCATTCCTCCAGCGATAAGGGTATTTTTCAGTGCCCATCGCTCCTCCTTCTAAGGGGGCTTGGGCGAGGAGGTCGCCGTGAATGAAGTGACCGTCGCCGGAAGGAAGCTCCAGCACTTCCACATCGCCGCGTTCTTCCGCTCTCGCGAGGAAGAGTACGAGGTGCTCCGCTCCTACATCCAGGAGGGCATCCACGCCGGCGAGAAGGCGTTCCACATCTGCGACCCCAGCTTGAAACATGACCACCTCAAGCACCTCGAGACGATGGGCGTGCCCACCAGCGATTGCATGCGGACAGGGCAGCTCGAGGTGCTGGGATGGAACGACGCCTACCTCAAGGACGGCCGGTTCGACGGGGACACGATGATGGCGCTCCTCGAGGAGGTGGTGCAGACGAGCCGGGCCGAGGGCTTCTCGCGCGTTCGCATGATGGGCCACATGGAGTGGGTGCTCGAGGAGCGCCCTGGCGCGGAGCAGGTCATCGAGTACGAAGCGCGCATCAACCACCTGCTCAACCGGCTCCAGCAGCCCGCCATCTGCGTCTACGACCTCAACCGCTTCAGTGGCTCGACCGTCATCGCCGTGCTGCGGACCCACCCCTACGCCATCGTCGGAGGCGTGCTCCGCGAGAATCCCTTCTACGTCTCGCCCGAGGAGTTCCTCGGGACTTCCACGGTGAGCAAATCCTTCTGAGCCAGGGCGGTCGTCCATTTGACCAGGGAACGGACAGTGGTGCGCCTGTCGGAACTCGCCGAGCTGGGAGCGCTTGCGCTTCGCCGGCAGGTCAACGACTTGTTCGCGCTCCTGGAGCTGTCTTCCGTCTGGCAGGGTGAGGAGCCGAAGGCGATCGCCGAGAGCGTCCTCGATCTGCTCGTCTCCCAACTGCGTCTCGACATCGCCCTGCTGCGCATCCACGGGCTGGAGGAGGAGATCGAGCACTTCTTTCCCGCGGAGCTGGACCGCGAGGCGCTCTTGTCCGCGGGCCGGGAGGCGAGCCTGGACTCGCCGGTGAGCTTCGAGCTGCCCCGGCCGAACACCGTCGGCCGCACCACCATCCGCGTGGTCTCGCTCCCCCTGCAGGGTGAGCCTGGCAAGGTCCTCGTCGGCTCGTGGCGTGCGAACTTCCCCACCGCGCACGAGCGACACCTGCTGCAGATGATCGTCAATCAGGCCGCGCTCGCGATGCAGTCGAGCCGTGAGGCGCGCGCGCGCGGCAGGCTCGCCGAGGAGCAGGGCCGGCTCGAGCATGTGAACTCCGTGCTCGCGATGCTCCACGCCATCTCGGATGGCCTGTCCCGGACGCAGACCTGCGCCCAGGTCGCCGAGGTGATTCTCTCCCGGGGTCTGGCCGCCATGGGAGCCCACGCGGGGAGCATGTTCCTGGCCGGGGAGACCGGGACCGAGCTGAACCTGGTCCGGGCCGTGGGCTACCCCGAGACGCTCCTGCGCGGCTGCCAGCGCATTCCGGTGAAGGCCCACCTGCCACTCGTGGAGGCCTTTCGCCGGCAGACGGGCGTCTTCAACACCTGGATGGATGCCTCCTCGCTCACGGGCGAGCCCCGGCTGCCCACGTCGTCCCCCCAGGCCTTCGCCGCCATTCCGCTGGTGGTCGATGGGCGGTGTCTCGGCGCGCTGGGGTTCAGCTTTCCCTCGCCCCGCGGGTTCGCGGACGACGAGCGCGCCTTCATCCAGGCCATCTCCCAGCAGGCGGCACAGGCGTGTGATCGCGCCCGACTGCTCGAGGCAGAGCGGCGGGCCCGGCGCATGGCGGAAGCCCGGCAGCTCCGGGCGGCGCTCCTGTCGGAAGCGAGCGCGAGCTTCGGTTCCTCGCTCGACTTCGGTGCGGCCCTCGAGCGGGTGGCCCTCCTGGTGGTGCCTCGGTTCGCCGATTGGATCGTCCTGCAGGTGGCGGAGCGCACTCCGTCCGGCACCGACGAGATGAAGACGGTGGTCGTCCACCGCGACCCGGCGATGGCCGAGAGCGCGCGGGAGCTGGGCCTCGCCCTGCTTTCCATGGGGGGGGAGCCGCGCGCTCGCATCACCAACAACTCGGTCATCGCTCCCATCGAGGCGCGGGGCCGGGCCCTCGGTGCCATCGTCCTGGGATGCGAGGAGGTGGGCCGGTTCGACCTCGAGGCCCTGGAGCTCGTCGAGGAGCTGGGCCTGCGCGCTGGCGTGGCGCTCGACAATGCCCGCCTCTACCAGGAGGCGCGCGAAGCGGATCGCCGCAAGGACGAGTTCCTCGCGATGCTCGGCCATGAGCTCCGCAACCCGCTGTCGCCCATCGTCACGGCGCTCCAGTTGATGGGGATGAAGGAGGGGAACGCCTTCGAGCGCGAGCGGACGATCATCGGGCGGCAGGTCGAGCACCTCGTCCGCCTCGTGGATGACCTGCTCGACGTCTCACGCATCACGCGCGGGAAGGTCCAGCTCAAACGCGGGCGCATCGACCTCACGGCCGTCCTGGCCAAGGCCGTCGAGATGGCCAGTCCCCTGCTGGAGCAGCGCTCGCACCACCTGGAGCTGCCCCAGGTGAGTGAGCCCCTCTTCGTCGACGGTGACCCGGCCCGGCTCGCCCAGGTACTGGCGAACCTCCTCAACAACGCCGCGAAGTACACCGATCCGGGTGGACGCATCGTCGTCAGTCTGGCGGGGGAAGGGGAGCGGGCCGTGCTGCGGGTCCGGGACAATGGCTCGGGCATCGCCCCCGAGATTCTCCCGAGGATCTTCGACATGTTCGTCCAGGAGGGTCGGTCGATCGACCGCTCTCAGGGGGGGCTCGGCCTGGGCCTGGCCATCGTTCGCAGCCTGGTCGAGCTTCATGGCGGCACCGTCTCGGTACACAGCGAAGGCCTGGGCCGTGGGAGCGAGTTCAGGGTGAGCCTGCCGCTCGCCGTGCAGCGCGTCGCCGCCGCTGACGCGCACCGGAGCCATGCGCCCGAAGCGTCCGTGCGTGACGCCTCGCGGTCGGTGCGACTTCTCGTCGTGGATGACAATCAGGATGCGGCCGAGCTGCTCACCGAGCTCCTGGACTCGAAGGGATACCTCACGCGGATGGCCCTGGATGGTCCCGCCGGACTCGAGGCGGCCCGCGAGTTCCGACCGCACATCGCGCTGCTGGATGTCGGCCTCCCCGTGATGGATGGCTACGAGCTGGCCTCGAGGATTCGCCAGCTCTCCACCCTCCACGACATCAAGCTGGTCGCCATCACCGGTTACGGCCAGGACTCCGACCGCCTCCGCGCGCATGGGGCGGGTTTCGACGTGCACCTGGTCAAGCCCATCGAGCCCGGCCAGCTCCTGCGCATCCTCCGCGAGCTGGTCGGTGTCCCGGAGGCCGTGGCGCTCTCGCGAGGAGGATGACGCGCGACGACCCTGGAAAGAGTCAGGTTGCGAGCCGCCATCCGCTCCTGGCAAGGTCGCTCGCCTCTCCCGACCGCCTCGAAGCACATGCCCCTCTCCCAGCAGGCCAGGACCCGCATCGCGGTGGTCGTCGCGGCCTTCGCCCTTCCCCTCCTGTACTTTCATCGGGCGACCTTCTCCGAGAAGATCTTCGCCTCGCGTGACATCCTCCGGGTCTACTACCCGCTGAAGCAGTACTGGGCCGAGCGCGTGTCCCAGCTCCAGTTCCCGGACTGGTACCCCTATGACGGGATGGGGCAGCCCTACGCGGGCATGCTCATCTCCGGCGCCTTCCACCCCGCCAACCTGCTCTACCTGGTGCTGCCGCTCGCGGTGGCGCTCAAGGTCGTCATGTTGCTGTCCTATGTGGCCGCGCTGGGAGGCGTGTACCGCTTCGGCCGGCTGTGGGGCCTGGGGCGCGGCCCCGCACTGCTGGCGGGGCTCGCCTACGCGCTGTGCGGCTACATGGTGGGCATCAGCAACAACCTGCTCTACCTCATGGCGTCCGCCACCTTCCCCTGGGCCCTCTGGGGTGCGGAGCGCTTCCTGCGCCAGCCCTCCGCGGCTCGTGCCGCCGCCGCGGTCCTCCCGCTGTCCCTCGTGCTGCTCAGCGGAGACCCCCAGAGCTTCGCGATGTGCAACGGCATGCTGCTGGTGCTCGTCCTGCTGCGTCCGGATCGCGCCAGCATGCTCCGGGTGGCGCCACGGGCCGGGCTGCTCATCGTGCTCGGCGCGCTCCTGTCCACGGTGCAGCTCCTCCCCATCTTCACCACGCTGAAGAACGCCTACCCCGGTGCTTCGAATCTCGAGGTGGCCACCTCCTTCTCGTTCCACCCCCTGCGACTGCTCGAGCTCTTCTTCGGGGCGCTCTTCCTCGACCCGGAGTCGGGGACGGCGGCCTCGGGCAGGATGGCGGACGAGCTGTTCCGGTCGGGGATGGGAGGCTTCTGGGTCCACTCGGTGTACCTGGGGCTCCCCGCCGTGCTGCTGCTGGGATGTGCCCTCTGGGTCCATCGGAGGGAACCGCTGGCCTGGAAGGTGACCGGGCTCGCGCTCCTCATCGTGGCCCTGACGATGCCGCACCAGCTGCCGCTGTATGGGTGGCTCTACAAGGGCTTTCCCTTCTGGAGCTCCTTCCGCTACCCGGAGAAGTTGCTGCCCTACTTCCTGTTCCCGTGCGCCCTGGGGGCTGGCGCCGGGCTGGAGGCCATTCAGCGGGACGCCTCCCTGGCGCTGCGCGTGGCCCGGGCCGGTCTCGTGCTCGCGCTGCTTTGTGGGCTGCTCGCGCTGGGGGAGGGGTGGTGGCGGTGGTTCTCGGACGGGGTGATCGCCCCCCTCTGGGGCAAGGCGGATCCCCTCACCCTGGGCCTGCTCCACGACAACTTCCTCCAGGCCGCCGCGGTGGGCGCGGTCACGCTCGCCTTGATGGGGGTGGTGCTGGCCCAGGTGAGCCAACCCCTGCCGCGCGTGGTGGCCATCCTCGGGCTCCAGTTCGCCGTGGTCTACCTGGCCAACGAGGGCACGTACCACGTGACGTACCCGGACGTGCTGGAGCAGCCCACCCACCTCGTGGAGCTCATCCTCGAGAAGGAGGCGGCGGCTGGCGCTGTCCGGGCTCGGGTCTTCGGGGGACTCAAGGATGTGGTGCCGCGCGAGGTGCCCGAGGGGCTCCATCCCGTGGACATCATGTCCGTCAACTTCGCCGCCGCGCTCGAGCCGGACACGCCCGCGCTCTGGAAGCTGGAGAGCGCTGGCTCCTACCTGCCCGCCGCCTCCCGGCGGTTGGTGGACCTGTTCAATTCCTTCGACTCGCTCCACACCTGGGTGGGCCGCCTCTCCGGCCTCTACCAGGTGCGCTACCTCACCCTCGATGCGCTGGACTACCAGCGCATCTCCGGCAACCCGGACGTCGTCCTCGGTGAGGAGCCCCAACTCAAGGCGGTGTTGCTTCGCAATCCCCAGGTGCTGCCTCGCGCCTACCTGGCCATGCCTCGCTGCGTGCCGGACGCGTCCGCCGCGCGCACCCTCGTCCTCTCGCGCTCCTTCCGTCCCGGCCGTGACGTCGCCCTGGAGTGTCCTCCCGGCGCGCTGGAGGCCGAGGCGCCTCCCACCGACGGAGCGCCCGGCGAGGTGCGCCTCGTCCACTACGCGCCCGAGTCCGTGGAGCTCGAGGTGGAGGCGCGTGCACCGATGGCCCTGGTGCTCAACGATGCGTATTACGACGGGTGGAGCGCGACCGTGGACGGGCAGCCCACGCCCATCCTGCCGGCCAACATCGTGGTGCGCGGGGTGCGCGTCCCCGCGGGCACCCACCGCGTCTCCTTCTCCTACCGCACTCCTGGCCTGGTGCTCGGAGCGCTCATCTCGCTCGGCACCCTGGGGCTGCTCGGGCTCGCGGTGCTGCTGGAGCGCCGCAAGCGGGGCCTGTCAAGGCACTGACGTTCCACTGGGAATGCTCTTGGATGGGCTGATTGCAATTCGGGAAGGAGGCCATTCCACCGTGGCTGGCTTTAGGTGGGAGGGGTGCAATGCCTTTGCATGAATTCGACCATGCTACATGTATGCATGGGATTGGGCATTGTGATGAGCCTCCGACGGGATAAGACTGACAATGCTTTCCCGTGGATGACCGTAGGCCATACACAGTGAGGATGCTCATGCGAATCCAGACGATGACTTCATCCGCCGTGCTCGCGACGCTCTGTACGTTGCTCCTGTGCGGGTGCGGGGTGAGCAGCCAGCCGGGGGATGTCGGCCCCAGCTCGGAGGACCAGGGGGACGCGCTGGCAGGCGCGTCGGGAGTGGGCAAGGACGAGGGCGAGGAGGCGGACGCGGACGCGCCACGCGCGGAGGACGAGGCCAACGAGGGCGTCACCCTCTGCCACATTCCTCCGGGCAATCCGGACAACGCGCACACGCTGACCGTGGGTGCCCCTGCCGTGAATGCCCACCTGCGCCATGGTGACCGCCTGGGGGCGTGCGAGGGCTCCAGCGAGCCCGACGCGGGGACGCCTCCGCCCACCACGGATGGAGGGTCCTCCGGTGGCGGGGGCTCGGATCCCGTGCCGGACGCCGGGTCTCCGGGGCCCGTGGACGCGGGACAGCCCTGCGCCGGCACCAGCCAGGCGTGTGGCGCCGCCGTGCAGTGCTGCAGCGGGCTGGTGTGCCAGGCGGGCTTCTGCTCGCCCGTACTCAACTGAGTGGGTGTGTCGTGAGGAGGGTGTCCGCTCCTGGGAGGTGCGCGTCCCAGGAGCGGACAGCCCGGACGCTCCAACCTGGGGCGTCGCCGCGGTGCTTCCTCCGCCGTGTCCCCACGGGGCCACCGGACGGGTGGGCACATGCGTTGCACACGCTCCGCCGTCGCCAACGAACGCGTCCCAGCGGAGAATGACTCCGCGCGGGCTGAGCCGTGGGCCCAGGTGGGTGTGAGCATGTGGCAAGACATTCGTTTCGGTCTCCGGGTATGGGCGCGCCAGCCCGGCCTGACACTGGTGGTGCTCCTCACGCTGGCGCTCGGCATCGGCGCGAACACGGCCTTCTTCAGCGTCATCAACGCCGTGCTGCTGCGCCCCTTCGCCTACCCGGAGCCGGAGCGCCTGGTGCGCGTCTGGGGCGTGGACGGGCCGCAAGCGAAGCAGGCGGGGGACGCGGGCCGGAATGACTACGGCGTCTCGGGCAACGACTTCCTCGACTGGAAGGCGCGGAGCCACGCGTTCGAGGCGCTGTCTCTCTATAGCAGCGGCGGTGCGACGCTCATCACCGGGACAGGGGACTCGGTGCAGGTGCGGTTGGGCGGGGTGACGCCGGACTTCTTCCCGTTGCTCGGCGTCACGCCCGTCCTCGGGCGCTTCTTCGAGACCGGCCCCGAGGGCTCGCCCGAGGAGCGGGTCGTCGTCCTCGGCGAGGCCCTGTGGCGGCGGCAGTTCGGAGGGGAGCGCTCCGTGCTCGGCCGCACCGTCACGCTGCATGGCTCGTCGTACACCGTCATCGGTGTGGCGCCGCTGGGGTTCGAGTCCCCCATCCTGGAGAAGCGAGGGGTGCCGGACGTGTGGCGGATGGACCTGCCGAGCGCCTCTCCCGCCCTGCGTGGTGGACGTTGGCACTCGGTGCTCGGCCGCCTGCGTCCGGGCGTGACGGTGGCCCAGGCCCAGGAGGAGCTCGATGCCATCAACCAGCAGCTCGAGAAGGCCTGGCCCGCCACCAACACCGGCCGGGGCGCCCGGGTGATGCCGCTCGCGGACTCCGTCGTGCAGGAGGTCCGCCCGGCGCTGCTCCTGTTGTTCGGCGCGGTGGGCTTCGTCCTGCTCATCGCCACCGTCAACGTGGCCAACCTCCTCGTCGCCCGCTCCGCCACCCGGCAGCGGGAGATGGCCATCCGCGCCGCGCTCGGGGCGACCCGGCCGCGGCTCCTCCGGCAGCTCCTGGTCGAGAGCCTCCTGGTGGCGCTCGCGGGCGGCGCCCTGGGCCTGCTGCTCTCCCTGTGGACCCTCGATGTGCTCGTGTCGCTGGCGGGGAGCGCCATCCCCCGACTGCAACAGGCCCGGGTGGATGTCCGCGTGCTGGCCTTCGCCCTGGCGGTGTCGCTGTCGTCGGGCGTCCTCTTCGGGTTGCTCCCCGCGCTGCAGGGCTCGCGGCTCTCCTCGCAGGCGACCTCCGGAGCGGCGGGGCGCGCGGCCTCCGCCGGGCGCGTGCAGCGGTGGACCCTCCAGTCCCTGGTCGCGGGGGAGGTGGCGCTCTCGCTCGTCCTGCTCGTGGGCGCGGGGCTGCTGCTGCAGAGCCTCTGGCGGCTCCAGCGGGTGGACCCCGGCTTCCGGCCGGAGCAGGTGCTGACCCTGGAGCTCACCACGCCGAGGCCCGCCACCACGCGGCCGGAGCAGGTGCTGGAGCGGTCACGCTCCCTGTTGGAAGAGGTGGGGGCACTCCCGGGCGTGCTCGCGGCCGGGACCATCAGCCTGGTGCCACTGGGCGGTATCAGTGCGTGCCCTCCAGTCAGCGTCGAGGGGCGCGCCCCCGTGTCGGAGCCGGTGCCCTGCGCGGAGACGCGCACGAGCAGCGCCGGTTACTTCCAGGCCATGGGCATCCCGCTGCTGGCCGGGCGGCTGTTCGACGCGCGCGACACCCCGGAGCGGCCTCGGGTGGTGCTCATCAACAGCGCCCTGGCCCGCCGCTTCTTCCCTGGCGAGGACCCGGTCGGCCGGCGCCTCGGCGTGGGCGATCCGGCGAAGCCCACCTGGATGGAGGTCGTGGGCGTGGTGGGGGACGTGCATCAGCTCGGGCTCGACCAGGCGCCCGCGCCGGAGTTCTACACGTCTCAGCTCCAGGCGCCGGCATGGGGCTACACGCTGGTGGTGCGGGCCGAGCGGGACGCGGACCCGGTGCTGCCCGCCGTGCGCGGGGTGGTGCGGCGCATCGACCCGGAGATGCCCGTGTACAACGTGCGCACGGCCGAGGCGCTCCTGTCGGGGGCCCTGGCGCAGCCGCGCTTCCGGGCCCTGCTGCTCGGCCTGTTCGCCGCGCTGGCGGCGGTGCTGGCCGCCGTGGGCATCGCGGGGGTCGTCTCCTGGTCGGTGACGCAGCGGACGCGGGAGATCGGCATCCGCATGGCGCTCGGCGCCCAGCCCCGGGACGTGCTGCGGCTGGTGATGGGGCAGGGGATGGGCGCGGTGCTGGTGGGGGTGGTGTTGGGGCTCGTGGGGGCGCTCGCACTCACCCGGGTGATGGACGGGCTGCTCTTCGGCCTGACGACGACCGACCCGGTCACCTTCGCCGGGGGGGTGGTGGCGCTGACGGCCATCGCGCTGCTCGCCAGCTACCTGCCGACGCGCCGGGCGCTCCGGGTCGACCCGGCGGTGGCACTGCGCGACGAGTGAGGGGGTTGCTACCGCGGTCGGGTCAGGAAGGCTTCGGCGGGCGCGGAGTGCCCCCGCACCTGGGGAGTCCCCTCGAGCAGGCCTCCCAGAATCACGGCGCCCTGGCGGGTGACGGCCACCGCGTAGCCGTAGTCCTGGCCAGGGCCGCCGAAGCGATGAGCCCACCGTGCCTTCCCCTCGGGACCAAAGCCCGCGACGAAGACGTCCCTCTTGCCCTCGCTTCGCAGCGTTCCGGCCGCTCCCAGGTCGAGTGTGTCGGTGAAGTGGCCGGTCAGGACGAGCTCCCCGGAGGGGCCCACCGCGAGCTTGTGCCCCGAGTTCATCGTCGGGAATCGGCGCACCCACCGCTCCTCCCCGGTGGCCGAGTAGCTCGCCAGGTAGCCCTCGAAGCCTCCGGCGGTGAACAGGATGCCGTGCTCCGGGCGCACCACCTCGTCTCGCTGGAAGAGGCCCGTGAGGTAGAGGTTCCCATCGAGGCCCACCACCACCGACTTGGCCATGTCGAAGTTCGCCCTCCCGAAGGCGCGGGCCCAGAGGCAGCGGCCATTCCAGGAGAAGGCCGTCAGGAAGGCATCCGCGTCTCCCGCGCTGGTGAGCGCCCCCCCGCCGAAGTCCACGGTGCCCGCTTCGCCCGTCACGCCCGAGGAGAAGTGGCCCGAGAAGTAGATGGTGCCGGAAGCGTCCACGGCGAGCCCTCGGCCGACGTCGTCTCCCGTTCCGCCGAACTGACGGGCCCACCGAAGCGAGCCATCCCGCCCCGAGAGCTTCATCAGGAAGGTGTCGCCCTCGCCGGCACTGCGCCAGACGTCGGGGCCCAGGTCCACCGTGCCGTAGAAGACACCCGTGACGATGATGTCTCCCGAGCTGTCGAGGGCCACCGCGCGGCACATCATGCGGCCCGAGCCCCCAAAGCGGCGGGCCCACACGAGGCGTCCCTCCTCCTGGGCCCGTTTCATGACGAAGCAGTCGAGCTCGCCCGTGCTTTGCAGCGTCATGCCGACGAAGTCGCCAGTGCCGGCGAAGGAGCCCACGGCCACCACGGTGCCGTCCGTGTCGGGTGCGAGTCCATCGCTCAGCTCATCGGACGGGCCGCCAAAATGCTGGAGCCAGGACACATGCCCCTCCTCATCGAGTCGCGCCAGGAAGACGTCCTGCCCCCCCGTGGAGGTGAGCCGCCTGCCCGCGAGCTCCGCCTGGCCGCTGAAGGTGCCCAGGGCGAAGAGCGCCTCCGCCCCCGCGCTCACGTTGGCGAGCTCGCTCCTCTCCCCGCCGACGACTCGGAGCATCCAGGTGTCCGGGGTGCCCCGAGCGGAGGCCGTTGGAGACGGTGCCGGTCTCGTGGGGGCCGTGCAGCCGGAGAGGAGGAGACACCAGGCCAGGAGCAGTCGAGCAGGAGCAGGGCACATGTGCCGCTGAATATCCCGCGACCGCCCCCTGCCTGAAGAGGTCGCGGCTCAGGGCTTGGGCGGGGCCGTGGGGGCGCGGTAGAGGTAGCGGAGGATGTCGTCGAAGCGCTCGGCCCAGGCGCTCTCGGTGTGGAAGGCGCCGGGCACCTCCACGTACTGGAGGTCCTTGCCGAGCACCCAGCCCCGGGCCACCAGCGCATCGCGCAGCAGCCGGGTGTCCTCCACCGTCTCCTGGCTGCCCTTCGACTCCTCGGTGCCGATGTCCACCCAGATGCGCGAGGCCGGCTTCCTTCGCAGGCCCTTCACCCGGGTGAGGATGTCCCGGTTGGCCCAGAAGACGGAGGGGGACACCACGCCCAGGCGCCGGAAGGTGCCCGGGTGGTTCAGCCCCAGGTACATCGTCACGAGGCCTCCCAGCGAGGAGCCCGCGAGTCCCGTGTCCGTGGGGCCGGGCCGGGTGCGGAACGTCTTGTCGATGCGCGGCTTGAGCTCCTCGACGAGGAAGCGCCCGTAGGCCTCCGCGTTGCCACCGCCCAGGTGGGCGTACTCGCCGGTGTCCCGCACCTGGGTGTACTCGAAGAAGCGATCCTCGGTGTTGTAGACGCCGACGATGATGAGGGGCTCCACCTCACCGGCGCGCACGAGCTGTTGCGCCGTCTCGTCCACGTGCCACTCGCCGGAGAACGAGGTGGCGGCGTCCATCAGGTTCTGCCCGTCGTGCATGTAGAGCACCGGGTAGCGGCGCT
>NZ_DASVSO010000156.1:0-9931 GCF_036388035.1 Archangium sp. | reverse complement strand
CGTGCCCACCGGCACCTGGCGGGGCCTCGGCCTGCTGGCCAACACCTTCGCGCTGGAGGGCTTCATGGACGAGCTCGCCCACGCGGCCGGGGAAGAGCCCCTGGCCTTCCGGTTGAAGCACCTGTCGGAGGACGACGTCATGCAGCGGCGCTGGCGCCGGGTGCTGGAGGCCGCGGCCCGGCACGCGGGCTGGGGCACCGCCGCTCCCGAGGGCCGGGCCCGAGGACTGGCGTGCTCCGTGGACTCCAATACCGTGGTGGCCCAGGTGGCCGAGGTCTCGGTGGAGGACGGCCGCATCCGGGTGCACCGCATCACCTGCGCCGTGGACTGCGGCCTGGTCGTCAACCCGGACGGTGCCACCGCGCAGACGGAAGGCGCGGTGATGATGGGGCTGAGCTCCACCCTCTCCGAGCGGATCACCTTCAAGGACGGGCAGGTGGAGGCGGAGAACTTCTACCACTACCCGCTGCTGACGATGGCGGACGCGCCGGACATCGAGACGCTGCTGGTGGGCGAAGGCGACACACCGCATGGCATGGGCGAGCCGCCGCTGGGACCCGTGGCGGCCGCCGTGGCCAATGCCGTCTTCGCCCTCACCGGGCAGCGCCTGCGGAGTCTGCCCCTGCGGCTGGGGTGAGGCGCGGGAGGGGGCCTGGAGAAGAAGGCAGTACCCGGCAGGGGCACCGGTGCGCTAAGGCGCGCCTCATGCCGACGCCCCTCCCGCTCCAGAAGAAGGTCGTGCTGGGCCTCCAACACACCATCGCCATGTTCGGCGCCACGGTGCTGGTGCCCCTGCTCACCGGCCTCAATCCCAGCGTCGCCCTCTTTGGCGCGGGGCTCGCCACCCTCCTCTTCCACGTCCTCACCGGGCTCGGCGTGCCCATCTTCCTGGGCAGCAGCTTCGCCTTCATCGCCCCCGTCATCGCCGTGATGAAGAGCGAGGGCCCCGCCGCCGTGAGCGCCGGGCTGCTCGCCGCCGGCGCCATGTACCTCGTCTTCTCCGCCGCGGTGAAGGCCGTGGGCGTGCGGCGCATCCAGCTCATCTTCCCGCCCATCGTCACCGGCCCCGTCATCATCGTCATCGGGCTGAGCCTCGCCAACGTCGCCGTCAACCAGGCGCAGAGCCACTGGGGGCTCGCCGTCATCACGCTGCTGGCCGCCATCCTCACCAGCGTCTTCGCCCGTGGCCTCTTCAAGATGATCCCCATCCTCATCGCCGTCATCGCCGGCTACGGGGCCTCGCTGGCGCTCGGGGTGGTGGAGCCCGCGAGGCTCGAGGCCATCCGCGACGCGGCCTGGGTGGGCCTGCCTCCGTTCCACGCGCCGCGCTTGTCGTGGACCGCCGTGTTCGTGCTCGCCCCGGTGGCGCTCGTCACCTTCATCGAGCACATCGGCGACGTCATCGTGAATGGCCGCGTGGTGGGGAAGAACTTCCTGGAGCACCCCGGCCTGCCGCGCACCCTCTTCGCCGATGGCATCGCCAACATGGCCTCGGCGGTGCTCGGGGGCCCCGCCGCCACCACCTACGCGGAGAACACCGGCGTGCTCGCCGTCACCCGCGTCTACGACCCGGCCGTGCTGCGCATCGCCGCCGGGTTCGCCATGCTCTTCGGCCTCTCGCCCAAGCTGGCCGCCGTGTTCCAGAGCTTCCCGGCCGGCGTGCTCGGCGGCGTGAGCATCCTGCTCTTCGGGATGATTGCCTCCGTGGGCATCCGCACCCTCTCCGAGGCGCGCATCGACTTCGCCCACAGCCGCAACCTCATCGTGGTGAGCCTCATCCTCGTGCTCGGCCTGGGCGGCGCGAAGATTCCCGTGGCCGTGGGCGGGGTGCACCTGGAGCTGCACGGCATGGCGCTGGCCGCGCTCGTGGGCATCCTCGCCAACGCGCTGCTGCCCGCCTCGCTCAACCGCGAGGAGGTGGAGGCCCCCCCGCCGGAAGACGCGAAGCGCCCGTGAGGCAGCGCCCCGCCCTCCTCCCGCCGCTCGGAAGTCGAGGCCGAGCCGAGGGGCCGGCTCAGTCCTTGTCCTCAGCCCCGGCGTTGCGCCGGCCCAGCTTGCGGTAGAGCGTCTTGCGGTCCACGCCGAGCAGGCGCGAGGCCAGCGTCCGGCTGCCCCCCACCGCGTCCAGCACCCGCTGGATGTAGCGGCGCTCCATCTCCTCGAGGGAAACCAGCTCGGACAGGTCACCCTCCGAGGGGAGGTTGCTCGGGGCGCGATAGTCGCGGATGCGCTCCGGCAGGTCCTCCACGGTGAGCTGCTCATAGGAGGTGAGGGCCACGGCGCGCTCGATGCAGTTCTGCAGCTCGCGCACGTTGCCGGGCCAGGAGTAGACCAGCAGGCGCTGGGCGGCGGCGGGAGAGAGCCCCACCACGCGCTTGCCACCGCGGGTGGCGAAGTGCTCCAGGAAGCGCTGCGCCAGCAGCAGCACGTCATTGCCGCGCGCCCGCAGCGGGGGCAGCTCCAGGCCGATGACGTTGAGCCGGTAGTAGAGGTCCTCGCGGAAGCGCCCCTCCTCCACGGCCAGCTCCAGGTCCCGGTTGGTGGCGGCGACAATCCGCGCATCGAAGGGCACCTCGGAGTCCCCCCCCACCGGGCGCACCGTGCGCTCCTGGAGCGCCCGCAGCAGCTTGGGCTGCAAGGCCAGGGGCAGCTCTCCCACCTCGTCCAGGAAGAGGGTGCCGCCGTTGGCCTTGATGAAGAGGCCGGTGCGCGCGGCCTTGGCGTCGGTGAAGGCGCCCCGGGCGTGGCCAAACAGCTCGCTCTCCAGGAGCTGCTCGGGCATGGCCGCGCAGTTGATGGCCACGAAGGGCCCCGCCTGGCGCCGGCCGCGGGCATGCAGGGCCCGGGCCGCCACCTCCTTGCCCGTGCCGCTCTCCCCCGTGATCAGCACCGAGGCGTCCGAGTCCGCCACCCGGTCAATCAGCTCGTACACCCGGCGCAGCGCCTGGCTGTCGCCCACCACGCCCCCGTCGGCGGACACGTCGCCCAGGGCCACGCGCAGCCGCCGCACCTCCTCGCGCAGTGCCCGGTGCTGTACCGCCCGCTCCAGCACCAACACCAGCGCGTCCAGGTCCACCGGCTTGGTGACGAAGTCGTAGGCCCCCGCGCGGATGGCCGCCACCGCCGTCTCCAGGCTGCCGAAGGCCGTCACCACCACCACGGGGATGTCCGGACGGTTGAGGACGATGCGCTCGCACAGGGCCAGCCCGTCCATGCCCGGCATCCGCAGGTCCGTGAGCACGGTGTCGAAGTCCTCCGCCTCCAGCAGGGGGAAGGCCTCCTCCGCGCGCCCCAGCACCGTGGGGACGAAGCCCCGGCGGGCCAGGCCCTTCTCCAGCAGCGCGCGCATCTCGCGCTCGTCCTCGACGACCAGGATGCGCCCCTTCGTCGCGCTCATGCCTCGGCTCCCTCTACGTCCTTGCTCTCGGGTGGAAGGAAGATGGAGAAGCAACTCCCGCGCCCGGGCTCACTGCTCACGGATATCCATCCCCCGTGGTCCCGGATGAGCCCGTAGGAGACGGACAGTCCAAGGCCCGTCCCCTCGCCTACATCCTTGGTGGTGAAGAAGGGCTCGAAGACGCGGGAGAGCGCCTCCGGGGCGATGCCCTCGCCCTCGTCCTCCACGTCCACCCGGACCCAATCGGCCTCGGGGCCGCCCAGCTCCGTCGGTGGCAGGGCCCGCGCGCGCCCCAGCCGGACGCGCAGGGTGCCCGGGCGCTTCATCGCCTGGAGGCCATTGACCACCAGGTTGGTGAGCGCCTGCTGAAGCTGCCCGGCGTCCACCTCCAGGTTCACCGGCCCGGTAGCATCACACGTCAGGGTGATGCCGCGCCGCGCCGCCATCGGTTGCAGCAGGTGGAGCGTCCGCACCACCAGCTCGGTCAGGTCCTCCGGGGCCCGCTGGGGCGCGCGCCGACGGGCGAAGTCCAGCAGCTGGCGGATGATGCCCGTCATGTGCTGCACCTGCTGGGTGATGATGCGGGCGCACTCCTGCGTCTCGTCCCCCTCGGCCTCCCCGGAGGCGATCATCTTCGCCCGGCCGAGCACCACGTTGAGCGGGGTGCCCAGCTCGTGCGCCACGCCGGAGGCGAGCTTGCCCACCGTGCCCAGCCGGTCCGCGTGCCGCAGGTGCTCGAGCGTGGCCAGGCGCGCCGCCGTCTCCTGGGCCACCTGCGCGCGTGCGCTCGCCAGGGCTTCGGCCATCTGGTTCATCGCGTCGGCCAGGGTGCTCAGCTCGTCGTCCTGGCGCAGGTGCACCCGCGCCTCCAGGTCTCCCTGGCCGATGCGTCGCGCCAGGCCCACGAGCTGCTCCACCGGGCGGCCCACCCACCGGTGCCCCATGGCCATGGCCACCCCCAGGAAGGCCAGGAAGATGATGCCCGTGGCCACCGCGGTGCCCAGCACCGTCTGGCGCACGTGCAGGCGCTGCTCCGTGAGGGGCTCGGTGATTTCAATGGCGCCCTGCCTCGGGCCGATGTCCACCGGGGTGAAGGAGCGCAGCACGCCCGGCACCTGCCGCTCGTCCACGAAGGAGATGTCCTGCCCGGTGAGCAGCGCCGCCCGTTGCTCGGGCGACAGCTCCGCCGCCCCCGGCGAGTCCAGCCAGAGCCAGCCCAGCCACACCTGCTCCTGGAAGCGGTTGGCCTGCGCCAGCAGCGTCAGCGCCTTCTCCTCACCCTCCAGCTCCCAGGCCCGAACGAGGGAGCCACTCAGCGTGTGGCCGAGCAGGCGATGATCATGCTGCATGCCCTGCGCCGAGCGGGCCAGCTCCCGCCGCACCTCCACCGTCTCCAGTCCCGCGATGACGGCGAAGGCGAGTAGCACCAGGGCGAAGATGAGCTTCCTTGCGAGCTTCATGCGGCCTTCCACAACACCCCGGCCCACCCCGGCCCAGTCGGGAAGGAGGGGCGCGAGGTGTCCAATAGCGCGGGGCAGAATGCCCCGTGGGGGCCAAATGCCCCCTCATGCTCATGGCAGGCGCCCTCCTGGAAGTGGAAGGGGGGCAACCCGCTGGCCTGAGCCCTGCTCGGAACAGGCCAAGGCCCTTCCGCGCCTCCGCATCCTCCTGTGGGCCTTCGGGGACGACGACCCCCTCAACCGTTGCTGACCTGACAGGCCATTCGAGGGGACGCGAAGCCCCATGGGGCGGAATGCCCCGCGGTTTCGGAGGAGCACCCTCTCAGCGGGGCCGGCACGCCCATTGCTCCAGTGCGGTGAAACAGGTGTGGCCTCCGTGAAGCCACCCTGCCTGCGCGAATCAGGAGGTTCATCCCATGCAGCCGAAGTCCCCGCCCGGTGCCGTGGGCGCCCGCGAGCCCATGGACGGCCGCGGTTGGAAGAGCGACATCGTCTCCGGCTTCCTCGTCTTTCTCATCGCCCTGCCCCTGTGTCTGGGCATCGCCATGGCGAGCGGCTTTCCTCCCGTGTCCGGCATCCTCACGGCGGTGGTCGGGGGCCTGGTTTCCTCCTGGCTCGGCAGCGCCCGGCTGACCATCAAGGGGCCCGCCGCGGGGCTCATCGTCATCGCGATCGGCGCGGTGACGGAACTGGGAGAGGGCGATGGGCAGCTGGGCTACCGTCGGGCGCTGGCGACCATCGTCGTGGCGGCGGTGCTGCAAATCCTCTTCGCGCTGCTGCGCGCCGGGAAGCTGGGGGATTTCTTCCCCTCCTCGGTGGTGCACGGAATGCTCGCGGCCATCGGCGTCATCATCTGCTCGAAGCAGCTGCACACGCTGCTGGGGGTGACGCCCAAGGCCAAGGCGCCCTTCGCCCTGCTGGCCGAGGTGCCACGCAGCGTGGCCAGCCTCAACCCGGAGATCGCCTTCATCGGCGTCGTCAGCCTCATCCTCCTCTTTGGCCACGCGGCGCTCGCCAGGCAGGTGACGTTCCTCAAGCGCGTGCCAGCGCCCCTGCTGGTGCTGCTCTTCGCCGTGCCCACGGGCATCGCCTTCGACCTGGAGCACGAGCACACCTTCACCTTCGCTCACGATGTCTTCCCGGTGGGCCCCAGGTTCCTGGTGAACCTGCCGGGCAACCTGCTGTCGGCCATCACCTTCCCGGACTTCTCCGCCGTCTTCTCGGCGGTGTCGCTCAAGTACATCGCCATGTTCGCGCTGGTGGGCAGCATCGAATCGCTGCTGAGCGCCAAGGCGGTGGACATGCTGGATCCCCAGAAGCGCCGCTCGGACCTGGACAAGGATCTGCTCGCCACCGGCACGGGCAACCTCATCGCGGGTCTGTTCGGCGGCCTGCCGATGATTTCGGAGATCGTCCGCAGCTCGGCCAACATCGGCTATGGGGCCAGGAGCCGGCTGTCCAACTTCTTCCACGGCCTGTTCCTGCTGCTGTTCGTGGCGTTCGCGCCCATGCTCATCCACCGGATTCCGCTGGCCGCCCTGGCCGCCATGCTCGTCTTCACGGGCGTGCGGCTGGCCTCGCCGAGCGAGTTCGTGAAGACGTTCCGCATCGGCGCCGAGCAGCTCGCCATCTTCGCCTTCACGCTCGTCGTGACGTTGGCCACGGACCTGCTGGTGGGCGTGGCCGCGGGCATCGTGCTGAAGATGGGGGTGCACCTGCTCAACGGCGCGTCGCTGACGGGGCTCTTCCGGCCGGAGATCGAGGAGCGCAAGAAGGGGGAGGGCCAGGTCGTCCTGCACGTGCGGCACGCGGCCGTCTTCACCAACTTCCTCAAGCTCAAGAAGCGGCTGGAGAGCCACGCCCAGGCCCAGTCCATCGAGCTGGATTTGACGGACGCGAAGCTGGTGGACCACACGGTGATGGAGCGGCTGCACGAGCTGGAGGACGAGTTCTCCCGCCAGGGTCGCCACCTGCACATCCGCGGGCTGGAGCAGCACCGCAGCCTGTCCCCGCACCCGCTGTCGGCCCGCAAGAAGGGGCCCACCAGCCCCGTGGGCCTTTCCTCCTGAGCTGAACACGTTCTCCGGACACACTCCATGAGCCACTCCTCCCCCCCGCCCGCCGCGGACCGCGGCCAGCGGCTGAACGCTGTCGTGGCCCACGCCGGCCACCTGCTGCCCGCGCAGGGCCCCATCGGCGTGTTCGTGCACCACAAC
Organism: Archangium sp.; assembly: GCF_036388035.1. GTDB lineage: Bacteria > Myxococcota > Myxococcia > Myxococcales > Myxococcaceae > Archangium. Next base: position 2,858 of record NZ_DASVSO010000156.1, on the reverse strand, counting down.
ACGCTGCACGCCTTCCAGCACCTGCCCTTCCATGAGGCGCTGACCACCGCGAGCGCCACGTTCGAGACCGAGGCCTACCTTCCCGAGTCGCGCTACCGCGAGCTGTACCGGCGCGGTCGCATCACCGACGAGGATCTGAAGGCGGCCCTGGCCGAGCGGGACGCGGGGGAGACGCAGGGGGACCTGGCGCCGGCACAGCTCTCGCGCCTGGAGCTGGAGCTGCTGGCCCTGCTCCACCCGCTGCCGGAGGAGACGACCGCCTCCCTGCGCTGGCGTCTGGCGGAGCTGTCCGCCTCGTACCGCCTGCGGCCCGACGTGCCGGAGGCGGCGCGCCAGCGCCTGCTGAAGCGCTCCACCGCGGGGCTGCGCGGGTGGATGGACCGGGTGGGGCGGGACTGGACGATGACGGACCTGGCGGTGGCCCTGCTGGAGCCCTCGCTGGAGGTGTCCATCCGCGCCGCCGCCGCCGAGCCCCGCCGGGCCATGTCGCCCGAGGCCGCGCTGCGCCGGCTGGGCATTCCCGACACGCTGGCCGCCACCTATGTCCAGCGGGTGAAGCGCCGGCTCGGCGGGACGACGGCGTTCACCGTGGAGGGCTGGCTGGGGGCCGAGGCGACGCTCGCCGTGGACGCCCTGGCCACCGCCTTCGGGGGAAGCGGGGGCCTGGGCTCGCTGCGAGAGCGGCTGGAGCGGCAGCCCGAGGCCTTCGCCGTCAGTGCCCTCTGGGCCGCCTGCCGCACCCCGCTGCTGCCGGCGAGGAGCGGGGCCGAGGAGAAGCTGGAGCCGGGCCAGGAGTCCACCCACCGCGAGGAGCTGCGCGCGGCGACCGGGGAGGACGTGAACGACCTGGTCCACCCGCAGCTCATCCGCGCCTGCTCGGCCTTCCTGGACGAGGGCGTGTCGCACTGGAACATGCCGGACCGGGAGCACGGGCTGTACGCCGCCTGGTCCATGATGAAGCGCACCGGCCTCGGCCTGCTGCCCGACTGGCTCGAGGGGCTGAAGGAAGAGCTGAGCCGGGCCGAGCACGCCGGGCGCTCGGCTCGGGACGTGGTGCTCGCCGCGCTCGAGGAGCTCGGCGTCCCCGAGGCCCAGTGGGAGCCCTACGTCACGCGCGTGCTGCTCGCCCTGCCCGGGTGGGCCGGCATGATGTACCGGCTGGAGCACAACCCCGCGGACCGGCCTGTCGGGGCGCCTCCCGCGCGGCTCATGGACTTCCTCGCCGTGCGCCTCACGTTGGAGCGCTACGCCCTGCGCGCGGTGGCCCGGCGTCGGCTGGACTACCGCGGCCCCCTGTCCGGACTGAGGGAGCAGGCGCGGCGCGTGGCCTCCCACCAGCCTCCGGCCCTGGAGCGCCCGGCGGAGGAGGGCAGCTGGCGCCTCTTCCAGCTCCTGCAGCTCGCGGGGCTCTCCGCGCTGGAGCTCGCCGACTTCCCCCTGGAGCGGCGCCAGGCGCTGCTCGCGTGGCTGGAGCGCTTCGACGAGAACGCCCGCCGCCGCGTGTGGCAGGAGGCCTACGAGCACCACTACCGGATGGACATCGTCCAGGGCCTCGCCCAGAACCGGCTCCGCCCGGAGTCGACGCGCACGGTGAAGGCCGCGCGCTTCCAGGTGATGTTCTGCATCGATGACCGCGAGGAGGCCATCCGCCGGCACTTCGAGGAGCTGGACCCGCGACACGAGACGTTCGGCGTGGCGGGCTTCTTCGGCGTGGCCATCGACTACCATGGTCTGGACGACGCCAGACCCGCCGCGCTGTGCCCCGTGGTCGTCACCCCCGCGCACGTGGTGGAGGAGCACCCCCACCCGGAGCACGGACAGCGGGCCGAGACCCGCGCGCGCCTGCGGGCCCTCTGGGCCCGCTTCGACCACTGGCTGCACAACAGCTCGCACGCGTTGGAGCTCGGCTGGCTGCTGACGCCGCTGTTGGGCCTGCTCTCCGCCCTGCTGCTGCCCCTGCACATCTTCTTCCCCCGCCGGGTGGACCGGCTTCGCCAGGCGCTCTCCGCGAAGATGCTGCCGGCGCCCCGCACGCGGCTGGCGAGCCTGCGGGAGCAGGAGGTGGCCACCACGGCCCTCGTCGGCGAGAAGGCCCGGGGCTTCACCATCGCCGAGAAGGCGGCGCGCGTGGCCGGCACGCTGGAGAACGTCGGGCTGGTGGACGGCTTCGCCGGGCTGGTGGTGCTGCTGGGGCACGGCGCGGTGAGCGTCAACAACCCGCACCAGTCCGCCTATGACTGCGGGGCCTGTGGCGGTCGCCACGGGGGCCCCAACGCGCGCCTCTTCGCGGAGATGGCCAACCGGCCCGAGGTGCGGGCGAAGCTGCGCGAGCGCGGCATCCACATCCCCGACTCCACCTGGTTCATCGGTGGCCAGCACAACACCACCAACGACGAGGTGGTGCTCTACGAGACCGAGCACGTGCCCGCGGCCCTCCAGGGCGAGCTCGTGGCCCTGCGCGGGGCCCTGGACACCGCTCGCACCCTCTCGGCGCACGAGCGCTGCCGGCGCTTCGAGTCCGCCCCGCTCAGCCTCTCCCCGGCCGCCGCGCTGCGGCACGTGGAGGGCCGCGCGGCGGACCTCAGCCAGGCCCGCCCCGAGCTGGGCCATGTCACCAACGCCTCGTGCATCGTGGGCCGCCGCGCCCTCACCCGGGGCCTGTTCCTGGACCGGCGCGCCTTCCTCGTTTCGTACGATCCGAGCCGCGACGACGCCAACGGCACCCTCCTCGAGCGCATCCTGCTCGCGGTGGGCCCCGTGGGCGCGGGCATCAACCTGGAGTACTACTTCTCCTGCATCGACAACGACCGCTACGGCTGCGGCACCAAGCTGCCCCACAACCTCACCGGCCTGCTCGG
>NZ_DASVSO010000155.1:0-1771 GCF_036388035.1 Archangium sp. | reverse complement strand
CGCACCGCGCCCACGTCGCGCGTGCGGACCACCGCCTGGGCCTCCTCGCGCGCCAGGGGCACCCGCAGATCCCCCGCCTCGGCGTGCGTGCGCACGGGGGCGACGGGTGCCTCGCGTGGGGCGGAGTCGTCCTTCCAGGAGTGGGGATCGACCTTCTCCCCCGTGCCCTGCTCTCGCGTCGCGGCCCCGGCGAGCAGCCGCACCTCCCCGCCCGCCACCGTGCCGACGTCACTGCGAGAGACGGTGAAGCGCCGAGGCCAGAAGAAGCCGCGCTCCACCACCAGGGCCCCGCTCTCGAGCCCCACCAACGTCCCCAGGTGCCTGCCGTCGGCCCCGCGTACCGCGAGGCCCGTCCTTAGCTCTCCCGTCGTCTCCGTAGCCATGCCCTTCCCCTCCTCGGGTTGTCAGTGCAGGTCGTGGTCCAGGTCCCCCGTGCCCTCCTGCTTCGCGGGAGGCCGGCCCTCGGGCGTGTCCCGCCGCCCGGTGAGCACCTCCCGCCACGGCGCGGGGCGCGTCTCGCTCGTGGCCGCTGCGCGCCCCCCGGAGCGGCGAGCACGCCCCTGATGAGCCCACGGCCCCGCCACACGCCCGGCGAGGATGGCGCGCCCGAGCGCGGCGCCGACCACCGCGCCCACCACGGCCGCGAGCCCGCTCCACCCCGGCTGAGGCAGGACGCCCCCGCTGCCCGGCCCCACCAGCGCGGCCAGCAGGAGCGCGCCCGCCCAGGCGAGCAGCCCATGCAGGTACGCGCCGCGGATGCCGCGCTCGCCCGAGGCGGACACGCCCGTCCACGACGCCACCCCGGCGGCGAGCAGCGGCGTCAGCACCCACCACAGCCGGTGCCCGAGGTCAGGCCCGTCGTCGCGCACGAGCGCCTGGGGCACGTCCGCGAAGCGCAGCAGCACCAACCACAGGGCGGCGCCCAGCAGCGCGCCAGTGGCCACCGCGCTCCAGCGCACGCCAGGCCAGGGCCGGAACGTCCCGCGATGCAGCTCGTCCATGGGGCATCTCCTCGCTTGGGGGTGCAGACCGCGAGCGCCCCAGCGGGCGCTCTCCCGAGCACCATGTGCAGCGCGCTTCCCCGCCGCAGCGCACGGCGGGAGAGCCCGCCTCGCCACATCGAGAGGGCAGCCAGACGGGAGGGGCTTCTCCCCTCCCCGCGAGGACGAGCAGGCGGGCCTTCGCTCCCCACCCGGATGGGAGGGGAGGCTAGATGCGCTCGACGGAGAAGACGCCCGGGAGGCGCTCGATGGTGCGCATGAGGTCGGTGAGCTGCTTGAGGTCGGAGATGGTGACCTCGAAGGTGTTCACCGCGCGGTCATCCCCGGTGGCCCGGCAGTTGGCCTGGGAGATGTTCACGCCCTTCTTGGAGAAGGTGTTGGAGATGTCCGCCAGCAGGCCCGTGCGGTCCGCGGTGAGCACGCGCAGGGTGACGGGGCGCTTGAAGTCGCCGCGCACGTCCCACGACACGTCCACGCGACGCTCGGGATCCGTGGCCAGCGCCTTGTCGCAGCCCACGGTGTGGACCGTCACGCCCCGGCCCCGGGTGATGAAGCCGGCGATGGGGTCTCCCGGCACCGGGTTGCAGCAGCGGCCGAAGCGGACCAGCACATCGTCCACGCCGCCGATCTGCACCCCGCTGCTGTTCTGCTTGCCCACCAGCTTCTTGGCGAAGTCGGTGACGCGCGACAGGCTCGGCAGCATGCTGCTGGAGCCCGAGGCCTCCGCCGGCATCGCCTTGCCCTCCCCCGAGGAGGCCGCCAGCTTCTCC
>NZ_DASVSO010000154.1:0-15064 GCF_036388035.1 Archangium sp. | reverse complement strand
AGCGCGGGCCAGAGGGCCTCGGGGTTGGCCACCTCGTCCAGCCGGGCGCGCCGCAGCTCGGCCACCTGCGAGCGCTGCCACACCTCGTCGAAGTGCCGCACGTCCTTGCGCAGGGACTCGCTGAAGCGCAGCGGGGCGGGGCAGGGCACCTGCTCGCAGGCGGCGAGGTAGTCCGTGAAGAAGGCGAGCGGGCCCCGCGCGGGGTACTCGCGGAGCTTCTCGGGCCCGAGCGTCTTCTCCAACGTGGTGGCCATGTGCGCGCCCACGCGGATGAGGAGCGAGCCTTCCCGGGGCTGGTGTGCCGCCCGCACGCGCTCCAGGGCCACCCGCGGCTCCTGGGCGATGGTGGTGCGGTCGAGCAGCGCGGACATCTGGGTGAAGGCCTCGGCGGCGTTCCCCAGCTCGGGCAGCGCGCCCGGTCCCCGCGTGGCCCACTGGTGGTAGGCGAGCCCATAGGTGAAGAGGCGCGCGAGGCCCTCGTGCACCACGGCGTCCACCGGGTCCACCGCGTGCGCGTCACGGCGCACGAGCCCGTCCTCCAGCAGCACCTCCAGGATGCGGGTGGAGATGCGCCGCTGCCGTTTGGCCTCGCCCTCCAGGTTGGAGGCGAGCGCGATGACGACGTCCTCGGCGGGCAGCATCACGAGCAGCGACGTCGTCTCGGGCTGGCCTCCGGCGTGGGTCACCATGTAGTGGCCGCGCAGCGGGTAGGTGGCGAAGCCCATGCCGTAGTCGGTGAGCTGGCCCTCGCGGGTGCTCATGGGGGTCTGCATCATCCGCGCGGTGGTGGGCGGCACGAGCCGGTGCTGGAGCACGGCCTGGCCGAAGGCGAGCAGATCCTCCACCGAGGCGCGGGTGCCACCGCCAGCGAAGCGGCTGGAGACGTCGAGGTAGTGCGAGGGGACGAGCTGTCCCTTGTGCGGGCGGTAGCCCACGGCGTGCTGCTTGTCGCGCGTGCGGGGGTCATCCAGCGCGGCGTGGCGCATGCCGGCGGGGCCGAAGACATGGGCCTTCAGGTAGTCGCCGTAGGACTGGCCCGAGGCCGTCTCCACGGCGGCGCCGAGCAGGTTGTAGCCCCAGGTGGTGTAGACGAACTTGGTACCCGGCTCGACGACGAGCGGCTTGTCAGCGAAGAGGGCGAGGGCGCGCGTGGTGTCGAGGTGCTGGGTGTTCTCCGCGGCCTCGGGGCCGTCGTAGTGGGACACGCCGCCGAGGTGGCCGAGGAGCTGGCGCACGGTGACGGGCCAGGGCTTCTCGGGGAAGGCGGGCACCAGGGTGCGGATGTCCGCGTCGAGGTCCAGCTTGCCCGCGTCCACCAGTTGCAGCACGGCCATGGCGGTGAAGGACTTGGTGATGGACGCCATCCGGTACGTCGTCCGGGGCGTGGCGGCCAGCTTGTGGGCGAGGTCCCTCGAGCCGTAGCCGCGCACCCAGCGCATGCCGCCGTGCAGCACGCCGACCGAGAGCCCCGCGTGAGGCCCCTTGGCGAGCTCGGCGCGCACGAGGGCGTCCAGCGTGCGCTGGACCTCCGGAGGGAAGGCCGGATCCTTCTTCCGGGCGGTGGAGGCGGCCGGAGCCGGTGCGCGGGCCTGGGCCGGGCGTGAGGCCGCCGGCGCGGTGAAGCAGAAGAGGACGAGGGCGACGAGGAGCACCCTCACCGCGTCTCCTCCGAGGCTTGGAGCTGCGGCGAGAGGGCGGCCTGCTTGTTGGGCGCGTCGGACTCCACCCAGGCGCGCAGCAGCGCGTCGGTGATGAGCTGGCCGAGCAGGTCCAACCCCTGGCCGCGCGGGTGGACGAGGTCCTCGTGCACCATGCCGGACGCGTGGAAGCGGGCCAGCGAGCCGGAGCCGCCCATGGCCGAGAAGATGTCGAAGAAGGCGCAGCCCTCGGCGAGGGCGATCTGCCGCTCGAGGGAGATGACCTCGTCGAGGTAGGGCCGCTGGGCGAGCTTGTGGGGCCCGGTGCCGCCTCGCACGGCGTCGATGGGACCCACGACGAGACAGGCGCTGTCGGGGGCGGCGGTGCGCGCGCGACGCACGAAGGTGCGCAGCCCCTCCTCCACCTCCTGGAGCTTGGAGCGACCCCACTCGAGCCGCTTGGCCTCGTTACCGCCGAGGATGAACAGGAGCAGGCGGGGCGAGCGCTCGACGAGCTGCGCGCGGAAGATGTCCTCGCGGGCGCGCAGGAAGAGGTTGGCATCGGCGGAGGGCACGCCCAGGGTATCGAGCACGATGCCCGGGCGCTGGTGCTGCAGCACCACGCCGAGCACCACGGCGCCCTTGCCCTCGGCGACGACGTCCAGCGTGCGAGCACCCGCGGGGAGGTCGAAGGTGAGCGCCCGGGCCTGACCGCTGCCCTGGGGCTCGGCGTGGGCAACGGGCTTGCCGTCCACGTGAAGGGAGAGACGCCCGGCGCGAGGCACGTCCAACCACCACAGGGTCGCGCGCGGCTCGCCGGTGAGGGCGAAGCGGCTGCTGGCCTTCGAGGCGGTGGACACGTGGTAGGTGCCGGTGATGCCGAAGGGCAGCTCGGCGAGCTTCATCTCGCCCAGGGTGCGCGCCTCCCAACCGCCGCGAGCGAACCCGGCGCGGGCACGCGGCCCGTACGCGGCGAGCCGGTCCACGGAGAGCACCCCGCGGCCGCCATCCCCGAAGGTGCCACTGAGCTCCTCGCGGACCACGTCCACGATGCGATCCCCGGCGATCAGCGAGTTGCCGAATGCCTCGATGACGGCGGGCGAGGTGGCCCGGCCAGCGGAGAGCGAGTCGAGGGACTCGAAGAAGGGCGTGAGGGCGGAGCGGGTGCAGGCCGGGCCCGACTGCGACAGGCAGGGGTTCTCCAGCCGGGCCTCATGCGCGCCGAGCTTGTCGCCGAGCACGTGGAGCTTCCGGGCGCGGGGCGAGGGCGCGGGGAGCGCACGCTGGACGGAGGGCTCCAGGGCCGCCGGGGACTGGGCGGACGGAGCGGGCGAGGAAGCCTTGGCGAGCCGGAGGGGCTTGGCGGGAGCGGCCCTGGGCGAGCGCGGCGCGCGGGAGTGCCGGGGAGCCTTGGGCTGCGAGCCGGACTTCCAGCCTCCCCACGCGAGGGTTCCGAGGAGGAACGGGACGAGGAAGAGGACCGCCCACCGCCGACCACGAGAAGCATCGATCATGCGGCCCGGAACTCTAGACGAAAGGCTCCACCCGAGACAGGAACCGGCCGAGAAGGAGCCCCACGGAGCGTGCTACCGTCCTGTTGCTCGCTCCCTCTCCCTGAGCGGACGAGCAGGCACTACGGCGAGCCCACGCCCGCCTGTGCGCTCTTCTTCCGCGCCCGAGGCCAGAAGGTGACGGCGCGCGCGGTGTCGGAGCGGAAGACGAGCTTGCGGGTGCGCAGGTCATAGAGGCGCGGGTGGGCGCCCACGCGCTCGCTGGCGGCGAGGAGGAACGGCCCCTGGGTGTTGAAGGAGACCAGGTCGCCGTCGGTGAAGCCCAGGTCCTTCGCGGGGACGAGCTGCTCGCCGCTCTCGAAGACGAGGTGCCCGGTGGTGTGCGTGAAATCGCCCGTCACCTGCCAGACGTAGAAGGCGCCAGCCGACGTGGTGCCGCGGGTCCAGCTATCGCCCCCCTCCGACACCTCGGTCTTCACCTTCTCCACGAGCGGGGGCGGGACGAAGGCCAGGAGGCGGGAGAGCTGCTCCGCGGTGGGCTCCTCGCCCCCATTGTGGAGGTGCGACTCCAGGCTGGCGGTGGACGTGGGGCCCTCGGGAGCGATCTCCAGCGCGCTGATGCCGAGCGAGACATCCGCGCCGTCGGAGGTGGTCTTCACCTCCACGCGCTTCCACTGGCCCTCGGCGCCGAACCGGTACGCGTAGGCGAGGGCGGGCAGGCCCTCCTGCTCCGCCAGGTCGAAGGTGAGCTCCTTGCCGTCCACGACGATGGAGCCCTGGGCCTGCTGCTCCTCGCTGAGCGGCTCCAGGGCGCGCGCGAGCAGGCCCTGCGCGTCGTAGCCGAGGTCGCGCACCTCGCCGTCGGCGGAGGGGAAGGGCACGGAGCGCACCTCGCCGGAGGCGGGCGTCACCTCGTACAGCCGGTGCCTGGCGCCCGGGGTGGGCTCCTCATCGGGGTAGCCGGCGGGCGAGGCGTCCGCGGAGAAATAGCCGGCGGACTGCACGGTGGCCGGGTCGAACCAGACGAGCGCCTTGCGCAGATCGGGGCTCCACGCGATGCGGACGCCCTTGCAGTCCCCCTCGAGGATGGCGACGGGGGCGCGCTTCTGGGAGGCGGGGTCCACGCGCAGCCACTGGCACTTGCCCTCCTGGGGCTCGAAGACGGAGAGCGTGGAGTCGGACGGAGGCACCTCGGCGAGTGGATCCTTCCGGACGGAGGGGGCGGGAGCCACGGCGGCGGGCGCGGGAGTCGAGGCGGTCGTGCTGGCCGGGGGCGCGGCGGGGGCCGGGGGCTGCTCCTTCTTGCAGCCAGCGGCGGCGGTGGCGAGGGCGGCGAGCAGCATCACGCGAGACTTCATGGGCAGGCGCTCCAGGCGAGGAGGACGACGGCGAGAGGAGTCATATCGAGTCTCCGGCAAGAGCAGCCAGGGAGCGGGAGTAGGCGTGCCGCACACTCAGGTGCCAGCAACGTCCAAGTGCCTGGGATTGCTGGGCCGGGGCTACTCGTCCGTGGTGTTCGTGCTGCCTGCGGGAGGAGCGACGCGACGCCTGCGGGGAGGCGAGGCGCGGACGAGCGCGGCCTCGGGGGCGGGCTCGGCGCGGCGGAGGACCTCGCCCTCGACGATGGTGACGCCATCAGGGGTGACGGGGTGGCCGAGGGTGGTGACGAGCAGCCGGTGGGCCTCCTCCAGCCGACGGTGGAGGGTGTTGAAGGTCTGCTGGGCGGTGCTGGGCATGTCCTCGGTGTAGGTGAAGTACCAGCGCAGGGAGTCGAGGCACTCGTAGAAGTGGTCCACGACGGACTGCTCGCGCGCGGGGAGGTGGACGAGGTCGTGGAAGGTGGCCGAGGAGTAGCGGGTGGCGAGGGTGCTGAGCATGGGCTCGCGGCTGCGCAGGCGGGAGAAGAGGACGAACATCTCGGCGCGGCGCGCCTCGAGTCGCCGCATGATGTGGGCGGCATCGAGGGCGATCAGATTGCGGACACGGGCGGTGGTCTCATCGGCCTGTTTGCGGCGAGCCATGGTGCGCGGAGCCTACCTCCGAGCGGGCCTGTTCCACACCCGCCACCCCTCCAATTCCACTGCCGCCCAGGCAACGCACCGTGCACTCGGCCCACCGTGACGGTTGAACTGGAGGCGGGCTCGGGCTGAGAAGACAGGCCTTATGGCCCAGACGACCCGTCCGCCGCCCAATGACCCTTCGTACGACCTGCTGCACCAGCGAGGCCGTCACCCGCTCGACGCCCTCTTCAACCCGCGCAGCGTGGCGGTGGTGGGCGCGAGCGAGCGGCAGGGGAGCGTGGGGCGCACCATCCTCTGGAACCTCATCAGCAACCCCTTTGGGGGCACCGTCTACCCCATCAATCCCAAGCGGCCGAACGTGCTGGGCATCAAGGCCTGGCCCTCCCTCCGCGCGCTGCCCGAGCCGGTGGACCTCGCCGTCATCGTGACGCCGGCCACCGCGGTGCCCGACATCATGCGCGAGTGCGCGGAACTGGGCGTGAGGGGCGCCATCATCATCTCGGCGGGCTTCAAGGAGGTGGGCCCCGAGGGCGTGAAGCTGGAGCAGGAGGTGCTGCGAATCGCCCGGCAGGCGGGCATCCGCATCATCGGCCCCAACTGCCTGGGGGTGATGCGGCCGCCCACGGGACTCAACGCCACCTTCGCCGGGGACATGGCGAGGCCGGGCAACGTGGCCTTCATCAGCCAGAGCGGAGCGCTGCTCACCGCCATCCTCGACTGGAGCCTGCGCGAGGCGGTGGGCTTCAGCGCCTTCGTGTCGATGGGCTCGATGCTGGACGTGGGGTGGGGCGACCTCATCGACTACCTGGGAGATGACCCGCGCACGCGCAGCATCCTCATCTACATGGAGTCGATTGGCGACGCGCGGGCCTTCCTGTCGGCGGCGCGCGAGGTGGCGCTGCACAAACCCATCATCGTCATCAAGGCGGGGCGCACGGCGCAGGCGGCGGCCGCGGCGGCCTCGCACACGGGGACGCTGACGGGCAGTGACGAGGTGCTGAGCGCGGCCTTCCGGCGCACGGGCGTGCTGCGCGTGGACTCCATCGCGGACCTCTTCTACATGGCCGAGGTGCTGGCGAGGCAGCCGCGCCCCGACGGCCGGCGCCTCACCATCCTCACCAACGCGGGAGGCCCGGGCGTGCTGGCCACGGACGCGCTGGTGATGGGCGGGGGCGAGCTGGCGAAGCTGTCAGACAAGACGCTCGCGGAGCTGAACGGTGTGCTGCCCCCGGCGTGGAGCCACGGCAACCCGGTGGACATCCTGGGCGACGCGGACCCCGAGCGCTACGCCAAGGCCCTGGAGGTGGCGGGCGCGGACGAGAACAGCGACGGCCTGCTCGTCATCCTCACGCCGCAGGACATGACCGAGCCCACGCAGACCGCGGACCGGTTGAAGCCCTACGCGAAGCTGGGCAAGCCCGTCATCGCGAGCTGGATGGGAGGCTCGGAGGTAGCGGCGGGCGAGCGCATCCTGAATGACGCGGGGATTCCGACGTTCGGCTACCCGGACACGGCGGCGCGCATCTTCAATTACATGTGGCGCTACTCGTACAACCTGGCGGGCCTGTACGAGACGCCGTCGCTGACGGAGGAGCCGGCGCGGCGCGAGGAGGCCGAGGCGCTCATCCGCGAGGCGCGCGAGGCGGGCCGCCTGGTGCTGACGGAGCACGAGTCCAAGCGGCTGCTGGCGACGTATGGGATTCCGGTGGTGGAGACGCGGCTGGCCACGAGCGTGGACGAGGCGGTGCGCGAGGCGGAGTCACTGGGCTACCCGGTGGTGCTCAAGCTGCACTCGCGGCGGATCACGCACAAGACGGACGTGGGCGGGGTGAAGCTGAACCTGGGCACGGCGGAGAAGGTGCGCGAGGCCTTCGAGGACATCCGCGGGAAGCTGGAGGCGCTCGGGCAGGCGGACGCCTTCGACGGGGTGACGGTGCAGCCCATGGTGAAGCTGGATGGCTACGAGCTCATCGTGGGGAGCAGCCTGGACGCGCAGTTCGGACCGGTGCTGCTGTTCGGCGCGGGCGGCGTGTTGGTGGAGGTCTTCAAGGACCGGGCGCTGGCCCTGCCGCCGCTGAACACGACGCTGGCGCGGCGGATGATGGAGCAGACGCGCATCCACGAGGCCCTGCGCGGGGTGCGAGGCCGCAAGCCGGTGGACATGGGAGCGCTGGAGAAGCTGCTGGTGCGCTTCAGCCAGTTGGTGGTGGAGCAGCGCTTCCTCAAGGAGGTGGACATCAACCCGCTGCTGGCGTCGGCGGAGCGGCTGGTGGCGCTGGACGCGCGGGTGGTGCTGCACGGCCCGGAGGTGACGGAGGCGGAGCTGCCTCGGCTGGCCATCCTCCCGTACCCGACGAAGTACGTGGAGCGGTGCAAGCTGAAGGATGGGGAGCCGGTGGTCATCCGCCCCATCCGCCCCGAGGACGAGCCGAGGATGGTGGAGTTCCACAAGACGCTCTCGGAGCAGTCGGTGTTCTTGCGGTACGCGGGGATGATGAAGCTGGACCAGCGGGTGGCGCACGAGCGGCTGGCGCGCATCTGCTTCAACGACTACGGGCGCGAGATGGCGCTGGTGGTGGAGCGGGTGAGCGTGGGAGAGATTCTCGGGGTGGGGCGCCTGACGAAGCTGCCGGGGACGGAGGACGCCGAGTTCGCGCTGCTCATCAGCGACCCGGTCCAGCGCCAGGGCCTGGGCAAGGAGGTACTCGAGCGGCTGGTGCAGGTGGGGAAGGACTGGGGGCTGCGGCGCATCGTGGCGGACATCCTGAGGGGCAACGGAGCGATGCAGCACGTCTGCCGGGGGCTGGGCTTCACCATCCACCAGGGTGAGGGCTTCGGGGACAGCGTGGTGAAGGCCGTGAGGGTGCTCGATTGAGTGCTCTCCTCCCGAGCGAGGCCACGGGGGCACCGAGAAGACAGGGAAGGGCGGGTGGCTCTCGTGCCGGGGAGCCGTCCGGGCAGGCCATCGCCGCGGTGGATTCGTTCGCCGCTCCCACTCCGCCTGGGTATCATCGCGCCGTCTTCCGATGAGCGCGCCCCCCATGAGCCCTACATCATCCGAGAGCCTGAGAGAGTCCTACGCGAGGGATGGCTATGTCGTCGTCCCCCAGGTGCTGTCCCGCGAGGAGTGCGGCGCGCTCGTCGCGCGCACCGAGGGGCTCATGCGGGGGGAGGTGCGGGACACCCGCGTGCGGCCGAATCAAATCCAGACGCAGTTCGGCGCGGGCAACGGCGTCAAGATGGTGAAGCTCAGCCAGCTCACCGCGAGCGACCCCGTCTTCGGTGAGCTGGCCAGCCGGCCCTCCGTCGTCGACGTGGTGGAGACGCTCATCGGCCCCGGCGCGCGCATCTTCCGCGACGTGCTCATCGTCAAGCCCGGCCGCACTGGCGGGCCCGTCTCCTACCACCAGGACTCGGCCTACTGGGACGTGGAGCCCAAGGCGCTCGTGTCGTGCTGGGTGGCGCTCACGGACGTGGCCGCCGACGGCAGCTGCCTGGAGGTCATCCCGGGCACGCACGACCGCTCCCGCCCGCATGGCCTGTACCTGCGAGGCCGCCACCCGCTGCCCCAGCCCGTCGTGTCGGCGCTCCGCAAGGCCGTGTCCTACGCGGGCACCGGGGACAACCCGGGCGAGGCGGGCGGCAGCACGGCGGTGTGGAAGCTCAAGCGGCTGGTGCTCGCGCAGGCCACGCGCTACCTCCCCGTCCTGGGCGACTTGCAGGACTACCGCGTCCGGCTGGAGGAGGTGGCGTCCGCGCGAACCCTCTCGCTGCCGCTGCGCGCCGGCGACGCCGTCTTCTTCCACAGCCTGCTGCTGCATGCGACCGGGCCCAACCGCTCGGAGCGCACCCGCTACGCCCCCATCATCAGCTACATGAGCCGCGACGCGCGCTTCGTGGGTCGGGGCAAGGCCGACTTCCGCCCGGCTCGCCGGGAGCAGGCGGCATGATTCCCCTCGCGCCCGGCCGTTGCCCGGTGTGCCCTCCCGACGCGCCGCGCACCCCCGTCGCGGCGGGCCGGGACTTCGAGTACGGCACCTGCCCCGACGAGTTCTCCGTCGTGCGCTGCGAGCCCTGCGGGACGCTCTTCCTGGACCCGCGCCCCGCGGACGAGGCCATCGCCAGCCTCTACCCGCCCGAGTACGAGCCGTACCACTTCGACACGCTGCCCGCGCCGGTGCGCTGGGGGCGAGACCTCGTGCAGCGCGGCAAGGTGAAGGTGGTCGAGCGCTGCGCCGCGCCCGGGGCCCGCATCGTGGACCTGGGCTGCGGAGGGGGCGCGCTCCTGCGCCTGCTGCGCCGCCACGGCCGGCCCGACTGGTCGCTGGTGGGGTGGGACTTCCCGGGGCCGCACCTGGACCGGCTCGCCGCCGAGGGCTTCACGGTGCTCCAGGGGCCGGTGGAGCCCGGGCGGCTCGAGGACGCGAGCGTGGACCTCGTCATCCTCAACCAGGTGATTGAGCACTTCGCCCGGCCGGACGAGGTGCTGCGGGTGGTGGCGCGCGTGCTCAAGCCCGGCGGCACGGTGCTCATCGAGACGCCCGACGTCGAGGGGCTCGATGCCCGGCTCTTCCGCGGGCGCTACTGGGGCGGCTACCACTTCCCCCGGCACCTGGTGCTCTTCCACCGCCACTCGCTGGCGAAGCTGCTCGAGCGCACGGGCTTCGAGCCGGTGGCGACCGAGTCCCTGCCCAGCCCGGCCTTCTGGGTCCAATCCTTCCACCATGCCGCGAGCGAGAGGGCGGGCCTGCGCCACCTCACGCCCCTCTTCCGGCTGCGCAACCCCCTGGCCGTCGCGGCGGCCACGGCCATTGATCTCCTATGGATGCACGTCGCACCAACCTCCAACCTCCGAATGATCGGCCGGAAGCTGCCGGCGCCTCCTCCGTGAGCGGCGAGCCCCTGGCCGAGCAGCTCGAGCTCACCATCCTCATGCCCTGCCTCAACGAGGCGGAGACGCTGGCCACCTGCGTGGACAAGGCCCGCGGCTTCCTCGAGCGACACGGGGTGAAGGGCGAGGTGCTGGTGGCCGACAACGGCTCCACCGATGGCTCCCAGGACATCGCCGTGCGCCACGGAGCGCGCGTGGTGGCGGTGCCGGTGCGCGGCTACGGCGCGGCGCTCTTCGCCGGCAGCATGGCGGCGCGCGGCCGCTACATCATCATGGGCGACGCGGATGACAGCTACGACTTCACCGCGCTCGAGCCCTTCCTGGAGAAGCTGCGCGGGGGCGCCGAGCTGGTGATGGGCAACCGCTTCCGCGGCGGCATCTTCCCCGGCGCCATGCCGTGGAAGAACCGCTACCTCGGCAACCCGGTGCTCTCGGGCCTGGGGCGACTGCTCTTCCGCTGCCCGGCGGGCGACTTCCACTGCGGGCTGCGCGGCTTCACCCGCGAGGCCTTCGTGCGCATGGAGCTGCGCACCACGGGCATGGAGTTCGCCTCGGAGATGGTCATCAAGGCCACGCTGCTGGGGATGTCCGTCGTCGAGGTGCCCACCACCCTGCGTCCGGACGGCCGCTCGCGCCCGCCGCACCTGCGCCCCTGGCGAGACGGGTGGCGCCACCTGCGCTTCATGATGCTCTACAGCCCGCAGTGGCTGTTCCTCTACCCCGGGCTGCTGCTGATGCTGGTGGGCTCGGTGGCGGGGCTGGCGCTGCTGCCCGGGCCGCGCTTCATCGGCTCGGTGGGCTTCGACATCCACACGCTGCTCTACTCCGCGGTGGCCGTGCTGCTGGGCTTCCAGGGCGTCCTCTTCTCCGCCTTCGCCCGCGTCTTCGCGGACGTGGAGGGGCTGGCGCCGCGCAGCCCCCAGTTGAGCGCCCTCTTCCGTTTCTTCAACCTGGAGCGGGGCCTCATCGTGGGAGGGCTGATGCTGGTGGGCGGCATCACCGGCTCGGTGCTCACCGTGGCCGAGTGGGGCCGGCACGCCTTCGGAGCGCTCAACCCCAGTCAGACGCTGCGCGCGGCCATCCCCTCGGTGCTCGCCCTCAGCCTGGGCGGTGAGCTGGTGTTGGCCAGCTTCTTCCTCAGCATGCTCGGCCTGCGGCTGCGCCGCCGGGAGACGCCATGAAGGCGCTGGATCGGGTGCTGCAGCGCTGGCGCATCTCCAAGGTGCTCCCGTTCATCCCCCGTGGCGCCCGCGTGCTGGACGTGGGCTGCGCCGACGGGGTGCTCTACCACCAGCACGCCGCTCTCGGGGAGTACGTCGGCCTGGACCCGGAGTACCCGCCGCGCACGCTCGGGGCGCGCGCCCACACGCTGCGCGGCTTCTTCCCGGCGGACCTGCCGCCCGGTCCGCCCTATGACGCCATCGTGATGCTCGCCATGCTGGAGCACGTGCCCGCCGAGGCGCTCCAGCCCCTGGCGCGTGCCTGCGCCGAGTCGCTGCGTCCCGGCGGCCGCGTGCTCCTCACCGTGCCCGCGCCCCGGGTGGATGACATCCTCGACGTGCTCAAGGCGCTGCGGCTCATCGACGGCATGTCGCTCGAGGAGCACCACGGCTACGACATCGCCCAGACGCGGCCGCTCTTCGAGGCCGAGGGCCTGCGCACGCACGCCCACCGCTCCTTCCAGCTCGGCCTCAACCACCTCTTCGTCTTCGAGAAGCCCTGACATGCCCGGCTCCCCCTCGCACGCCACCCCCTCCCGTGCTCGCGAGGGCACGGGCCTGACGGCGCTGGGGCTCGTGCTCGTCATCGGCGCGGTGTACGCGCTGTCCGGCTCCGGCCGGGTGGACATGATCGACGGGCAGTTCCGCTTCGAGGTGGCGCGCAACCTGCTGGAGACCGGCTCGCCCGCGCTGGAGGACCCGGCCCTCGTCCCCTTCGGCGTCCCCAGCGCCGACGGCCAGGTGTACAGCCGCTATGGCATTGGCGGCTCGCTCACCGCGATGCCCGCGATGTGGCTCGTCTCGGGGCTGGAGGACCCCAAGGGAGAGCTGGCCCGCTTCGCCTTCTCCTTCACCTCCGCCCTCTTCGCGGCGCTCTGCTGTGGCCTCCTCTACGTCTTCTACCGGCAGCTCGGCGTGGCGGCGCGGGCGGCCCTGGGGTGGACGCTGGCGTGTGCCTTCGCCACGCTCCTGTGGCCGGGAGCCGTCACCTCCTTCACCAACGCGCAGACGGCTCCCTTCCTCCTGCTCGCGCTGCTGTGGGCCCACCGCGCCGCGACGCGCGAGAGCACCGGCCTGGCCCTCGCCGCGGGGCTCTCCGCCGGGCTGCTGCTGCTCTTCGAGGAGTACTTCCTCGTGCTGATTCCGGTGCTCGGGCTGGCCGTGCTCCAGGGCGGACCCGTGGACGGAGGCCTGGGGCGGTGGTTGAAGGCGCAATTCCACCCGGCGGCGCTGCGCCAGCCCCGCTCGGCGGCGCGGCGGTACGTGGCCTTCGCCGCGGGCGTGGCCCTCGGGCTGGGCCTGTTCCTCGCCTTCAATGCCTGGCGCTTCGGCTCGCCCTTCACTTCGGGCAAGTCGGCCAACCTTCCGTCGGACCATCCCTTCCTGGGCAATCCGCTCGCCGGGTTCCTGGGCCTGCTCGTCAGCCCGGGCAAGGGCATCCTCTGGTACAGCCCGCCCGTGCTGCTCGCCGTCGCGGGCCTGCGTCACCTCTGGCGCCGCCATGCGTCGCTCGTGCTCGCCATGCTCGGCGTCACCACGGCCCTCGTGCTCCTCATCTCCCCGCTCGCCTTCTATGGAGGGGAGTGGTGCTGGGGACCGCGCTACCTCCTGCCGCTGGTGCCCGCCTGGGCCCTCGCCTTCCCCTTCGTGCCGTGGCGTCGTGCCGCCGTGGCCAGCGTGCTCGTCGCGGGTGTCCTCGTGCAGGTGCTGGGCATCAGCGTGGACCACCAGCGCTTCTTCTTCGAGCGCGGGTGGGGCCCCTTCTTCTGGGGCACGGACCCCTGGTACACCTTCCGCGAGAGTGCGCTCGTGGCCCGGGTGGGCGAGGCGTGGAGCCTGCGGGAGGGGCCGCCCGTGGAGGCGCGCACCTTCACTCCCGCGCCCTACCCCGAGTTCCTCACGTATGCGCCCTTCGGGCCGCCCCGCCGCCTGCTGCCACGGGAGAAGGAGTGGGTCCGCCAGTTCACCGTCTTCTACGTGCCTCGGCCCTGGCCGCTGTGGATGGGCGGCCCCGGGGCGGAGCAGTCCCCCGTGGACACGCAGCGCTGGGTGCTGTGCTTCGTCCTGTTGGGCGCGTTGGGCGGGGTGGTGCTGCGCCGCGGGCTGTCCGTCGAGAGCGAGGAGCTGACGGTGGACGAGCCCCGCGTGGGGGTCTCCGGGTAGAACCGCTTCCGCTTGACGGGCCTACCGGGCCTGCGGGTGGACCAGCGTCCGCGCATTGAAAGGACGTGGCCATGCGTTTTCCCACGTGCATCTCACTTCTGCTCTTTCTCTCGGGCTGCGCGACGACGGAGCCGAGCCCGAAAGAGCCGGCGGCCCACAGCCCCAGGCGAGCCAACCTCCAGAGGGCGGCGGCGCTGCCCTGGACGGATGAAGGGCATTGTGTCGTGCGAGAGGCATCCAACGAATGGTCCGTCCTGGTGGAGCGGTGCTTTCATGCTCTCGACCATGAAAGGATCCAGTTTCACGATCTGACGGGACAATGTGCTGTCGCCTCCGCGGGTGCTGCTGCCATGGGAGTAGGAGTGTGCCTCCTGGTGGCGCCGGAGCTCGTTGTGGGAGCGGTGATTCTCACGGGCGTGGTGGTGGCGGCAGTCGCCATCAAAGAGGCACTGGATGCGTATGAGCTGAGAGAGGTCCGTCCCGAGGAAGTGAGGCCCGTGCCTGAAACGAAGCCCGCCCCTCGGGGACCCTCGGCGAAACAGAGACCCAAGCCGGAGGGATCCCCCTCGGGCGAGGGCTGGCCACCCCCGGTGCCGCCCGAGCCCCTGGAGCCAGAGCGCCGCCCGGAGTGCGAGCCGATTCCAGGACCGCCCCGTGGAGGAAATGACCTGCACGACAAGTGCGCCGACAAGATTCCGAACAACACCTTCCCCGGCTCGGATGTGCTCGTCAATGGGAAGAACTTCGACGCGCTGCAACTCGCCACGCGCACGCTGTGGGAAGTCAAGACGGATGACTTCGACAAACATTCGTCTCGCTCGCAGCGGTTCTTCATCGAAATGAAGCTGCCGGAAATACGGCGAGAGCGAAGGCTTGCTGAGGAATGTGGTTATAGGTTTGTCGTCGGTGTTCGCAGCGAAGCGCACAAAGAAGCCCTGCTGCGAGCAGACCCCAGCCTTGATGTAGTCGTCATGGATTGGTGTTGATATGTCAGACACGCAAAGCTCCCTCGCCCTCAATGTCTACGCGCCTGCACTCATGGGCCACGACGAGCGCAGACTCGCCGTTGTTCATGGAATGGAACGCGCGTTCCCTGGTTTGCGCCTGGGGTGGACAATGTCCGAGGCAGAAGGACTCATCCCTTTACCCCGACGAGATGAATGGGTCGGAAGGGAGAGAACGGACGGGGGCTTTCCGTTCCTCTGTAATGACGATGACAACCATGTCGTGACGCTCGGCGGCTGGGAAATCCCGGCGGGCCGCTATCCGGGCGGTCAGCCGCAGCTTCAAGTCCATGCGGTGTTGCCGCTGGAAGAGGCCGCTATCGCCGCCGCGAGGGATGTATTGGAGGGCGTGGCGGAGAGTGCACGCGGATTGTGGGGGCATATGACGCCGGGAAGCGTGATGCTGGTCATTGCGGAGCAGATGGGCCCGAAGGTGTATGGGCCACCAAAGCCGCCACGAGGGCTGCCAGCGCTCAGGTTCCCAGACTCCATCCGCGCGCTCGAGATTCCGCATTGTCTCGGGTGGCTGAACTACTGGTCGGCCGCTGCCGCACGGGCCATCGGGTTCCCGGACCCTGCCCGCGACGCCGAGCTGCTCTCACGGGCGCGGCGTACCG
>NZ_DASVSO010000153.1:0-12177 GCF_036388035.1 Archangium sp. | reverse complement strand
CTTCGTCTGGCCCGTCTACAAGGGCGCCCGCATCCCCCGCTGGAAACTCTCCGCCGGGCTCATGCTCTATGACGCCCTGGCCCTCTTCCGGAACGTGAAGGGCGCTCGCACCCTCTCCACCCGCCAGGTCGTCGAGGCCCTCCCCGGCCTTCGTTCCGAGAACCTCACCGGCGGCGCCCGCTACTACGACGCCGCCACGGATGACGCCCGCCTCACGCTCGCCAACGCCATCGGCGCCTCCGAGGCCGGCGCCGTCGTCCTCAACCACGCCTCCGTGCGCGGCCTCGTCGTCGAGGAGGGCCGGGCCCGCGGCGCCACCGTCGTGGACAACCTCACCGGCCAGCAGCTCACCGTCCGTGCCCGCGTGCTCGTCAACTCCACCGGGCCCTGGAGCGATGAGATTCGCCGGCTCGACGCCGCCACCACTGGCTCCACTCCCGCCGTGCGCGGCTCCAAGGGCGTCCACATCTCCGTGCCCCGCGAGCGCCTGCACACCGACTCCGCCCTCACCCTCCTGTCCCCCGTGGACGGCCGGGTGATGTTCATCCTCCCCGCCGAGAGTCACACCATCATCGGCACCACCGAGACGCCCACCACCGCCCACCCCTCCGAGGTGCGCGCCAGCGTCTCCGACCTGGACTACCTGCTGGCCTCCGCCAACGCCTTCTTCCCCGAGGCCCGCCTCTCGCGCGAGGACGTCGTCAGTGCCTGGGCCGGCATCCGCCCCCTCGTGGCCAGCGGCTACTCCGGCGCCGGCGACGCCAACAGCGCCAGCCGCGAGCACGCCATCCACACCAGCCCCACCGGCGTCCTCACCATCTCCGGCGGCAAGCTCACCACCTTCCGCGTCATGGCTCGCGACATGGTCAACGCCGTCGAGAAGGTCCTCGGCGTGCCTCACCGCAAGCCCGTCACCGACTCCCTGCCGCTGCCCGGCGGCGACATGGCCTCCTTCGACGCCGAGCTCGCCGCGGCTCGCGCCGAGGTGGGCCCCGAGGCCACCGCCCTGCACCTCGTGCGCGCCTACGGCAGCCGCTGGCGCCTGGTGTGGGCCCTCACCCGCGAGCAGCCCGCCCTCGCCGAGCCCCTCGTCCCCGGCCTTCCCTACATCCGCGCCGAGGCCGTCCACGGCGTCACCCACGAGCTCGTCCACACCCTGTCCGACCTGCTGGTGCGCCGCCTCAAGGTGGCCTTCGAGACGCGCGACCTGGGACGCGCCGCCGCCCGCGTCGCCGCCGCCGACATGGCCCCCCTCCTGGGCTGGAGCCCCGACACCGTCGAGCGCCAACTGGCCGACTACTCGCGCGACGTGGAGCGGCTCTTCTCCATCGACTCCGCCGAGCGCTGACGTCCACCAGCCCGCATCCGGCCCCCTCCACCGGGCGCTTCAGCGAACGTCCTCCCTACCGCCCAGCAAGCAGACGACCTACCGTGCTGCCCCAGGGAATGGGTCCCCCTGCCAATCGTTGGCTACCCCCGTTCCTCCGCCCGGTACCGCCACCGGCGGTGCTACCCCCACCGCGGGGTGAAGGAGATGTGTCACATGAGGCGATTGGTGTTGTTGGGCCTGCTGGGCCTGGGTGTGAGCGCGTGCCAGGAGCAGGAGCCGGTTGAGCAGCAGGAGGCGCCGCTGTGTCCGGAGCAGGTCATCGAGGAGTTCAGCCACGCGTCTCCCGAGGCCCTGCGCTCCACCTCCGCCTCGGCCCTGCGCTCCACCTCTCCCTCCACCACGGACGCCGACGGCCGCCAGCGCGTGCTGGTGCGCTTTCGCAAGCCGAGCGCCCTGAGTGCCGTCGCCGCCGCCGCCCTGCCTCGTCAGCGCGAGGACAAGGTGCGCCAGCTCGGCGCCCGCGTGCGGTCCAACTGGCCCCGCCTCAACGCCATGGCCCTCTCCCTCTCCCCCGAGGAGCGCGCCCGGCTCGCCAGGGACCCCGAGGTCCTCTCCATCTCCGAGGACCGGAAGGTGCACGCGCTCGGCACCTCGGCGCTCGCGCCCGTGGCCGGGCTGCTCGCCGGTGAGCGCGGGGCGCTCAACACCACCGGGAGCGCCGGTGAGTACACCTGGGCCGTGCGGCAGGTGCAGGCCGACAAGGTGTGGGATGCCGACGGCGATGGCGTCATCGACCCGGGCGCCTTCACCGGCGCGGGCATCAAGGTGTGCGTCATCGACAGCGGCATCGACCGGGAGCACGCCGAGCTGCGGGCCGCCTATGGCGAGGGCAAGGACTTCATCGACGGCGATGACAACCCCGAGGACAAGGACGCCAAGGGCTGGGGCGGTGGCCATGGCACCCACGTGGCGGGCACCATCGCCGCCCAGCTCGGCTCCGGCGCCCAGGTGAACCCCAACGACGGCACCCTGAGCCGCGATGGCATGGTGGGTGTGGCCCCCGGCGCCACCCTGCTCATCGCCCGCGTGCTCGACAAGCAGGGCAATGGCGACACCTCGGCCGTCATCGACGCGCTCGAGTGGTGCCAGGAGCGCGGTGCGAAGATCGCCTCCCTCTCGCTCGGCTCCTCCAAGCCGCTCGACGAGGAGCGCGAGGCCTTCGACAACGCCTGGAACGCCGGAATGCTCACCATCGCCGCCAGCGGCAACGCCGGGGAGCTCGCCACCCCGGAGAGCAAGACGTACCCGGCCGCCTATGACAGCGTCCTGGCGGTGGGCGCGGTGGACGCCAAGGCGGAGCACCCCAAGTTCTCCCAGGGCGGTGACCACCTGTCCCTGGTGGCCCCCGGCGTGAACGTGTACTCCACCTACCCCCGGGGCCAGTCGCCCTTCGCGGAGTTGCAGGTCGGCGGCACCTTCTTCAAGTCGAGCGTGCTCGACTACGTCTCGCCCCAGGCCTACGAGGGCAAGCTCGTCGACTGCGGCCTGGCCAACGGCCTGCGCTCGTGCCCTGGCGCCACCTGCGAGGGCTTCGTCGCCTACGTGGACCGCGGCGACATCACCTTCGCCGACAAGGTGAAGAACGTGCGCTCCCAGGGCGCGCGCGCCGTCATCATCGGCAACAACGACCCCGAGGATGACGAGGATCTCGGCTTCACGCTCGGCTCGCCCCTGAAATGGCCGGCGGTGGCCGCGGTGGCCAGCACCACGGTGCCCTCCATCCGCGCCCAGTTCGGCTCCCATGTGAGCCTGAGCGTCAAGGGCAGCGACTACGCGCTGAGCACCGGCACCTCCATGGCCACGCCCCACGTGGCCGGCGTGGCCGCCCTGGTGTGGAGCGCCCGCCCCAACCTCACCAACGCCCAGGTGCGCGGCATCCTCGAGCGCACCGCGAAGGACCTCACCGACGTCGCCGTTCCGGAGTCCGGTCCGGGCAAGGACATCGCCTTCGGCTGGGGCCTGGTGCAGGCCAAGGCGGCGGTGGACGAGGCCACGAAGGGCAATCCGTAGTCGTTCCGCTGCTCCCGGCGCCTCCGTTCTCCTCGGAGGCGCCGCCTCAGCGCAGCGGGTGCGCCGGAGAGGCCAGCAGGCACGCGCCGAAGCTCGCCTCCATCCGGGCCACCGCCTCGACGCTCGGGTCCATGCACGCCTCCACCGTCGCCACCGAGACGAGCCCGTCGCCCCAGGGCTCCTCGGAGAAGGACGCGGGACGCGACGGTGGCACCAGGCTGAGCGCCACGCACAGCACCGCCGCCACGGCGCCGAACGCCATCATCCCCCGGTGCGACCACTGGCCCCGGCGCGGCACCGCCGGACGCAGCCGGGCCTCCAGCGCGCCGAAGTCGAGCGCCGCACGCGTGGGCTGACGCCGCGCCCGCTGCGCCATCCACCCGCGCTCCATCCGCAGCCAGGACAACGTCCGCGTACAGGACGCACACATGGCGGCATGCGCTCGCACGCGCTCGGCGGCCTCCGCCGGCAGCTCTCCGGCGAGCAGCGCGTCCAGGTCCGATTCGCGGCACGGGTGGCTCATGGACGACCTCCGTTTCCCACATGGGCGGCGAGCCGCTCGCGCAGCTGCAGCCGGGCCCGGTGGATTTCATTTTTGACCTTGGGCAGAGACCAGCCCATCACCTGGGCGATCTCCTCGTAGGGCAGCCCATGGTCGATGCGCAGCAGCAGCGCCGCCCGCCGCTCCTCGCGCAACTCCCCGAGCGCCACCGCCAGCAGCCCCTCCAGCTCGCGGTCCAGCAGCAGGTCCTCCGGCGAGGGCGAGGGCAGCGCCGACTCCAGCAGCGGCTCGCTCTCCTCGGCGGCGATGTCCAGGTGCTGGCCTCGGCCCCGGCGCGCCTCGAGGTACACGTAGCGGGCAATGCCCAGCAGCCACGAGGCCAGCCGCGCATCGTCGCGCAGCGCCCCGAGCCGCCCGTGCGCGCGCACGAAGGTCTCCTGGGTGGCCTCGTCCGCGGCGGCATCGTCCCGGAAGAGGTCGCGCAGGAAGCGCCAGACGGCCGGCGCGTGCTGCTCGAAGAGGCCCCGGAAGGCGACCGGGTCTCCCCGCCGCGCGCGCGCCAGCAGCCGACGCTCGCCATCCTCGGTCGAGGACGCGTCGTCCGCCACGGTCATTCGCACCGCGAAAAGGTGGGCCACGCGTCTGAGTGACATGAAGCGTCCGGGAGTTTCACCGGCCGTTCTCTTTCATTCCAGCCCGGCGCGTCAAACCCGCCTCCCCGCCCCGAGAGCCGCCGAGGAGGCAGGGGAGGCCAGGGCCCGGGTGTGTCCCTCCGAGAACAATTCCCACCTTTGCGCGGGGGAGGGGTCGACGAGGAGAACGGCATGCGGAGAGCCATCTGGATGGCGCTGGCCTTCATGGGGACTGCCCCTCTGGTGGTCCTGGCGCAGCAGGGCGGGGCAGGGCAGAGCACACAGCAGCCAGCCGCGAGTCCCTCCGGTACGAGCAGCATCGACCGGGGCCAGGACACGGCCGGGGTGGACACCCCGGGAGCGCCTGGACAGGAGTCGGCCGGGTCGATTGGGACGGTCACGGGAGAGCCCACCCCCGGAGGCGCGGGGATGCAGGGCACAGGGGGCGCCGGGGACACGGGAGGTAGCGAAGGCGCGGGGACGCAGGGCACCGGAGCCGGAGGTACGGCAGGCACCGGGGGCGCGGCGACGCAGGGCTCGGGAGGCACCGGGGGCGCGGGTGGCCAGAGGTTGGACGGGGTTCCCCTGCAGCGACCTGGGCAGGGCGGGCAGGATTTGACGGGAGGCACGACGGGAACGGGCGGGACCGGCGGAACGATGGGCCCGACGTATCGCGGCACCTCCGATGAGGGCGGGGCGGCTGGAACGGGAACGGGTGGGACCGGCGATGTGGGTGGCGGAGGCTCCACGACCGGCGGAAACGTCGGCACCGGTGGCGCCACGCAGGGCGGTGGAGCGGGCACGAGTGGGACTGGCGCCAGCGGTGGTGGCGCGGGCGCGGGTGGCGGTCAGGCGCTCATGAGCGGCGATGCGATGGTGCGCGAGTTGGCCACCCTGCGCGAGCGTGTGACGCGTCTGGAGCGACAGGTGGGGGGCGGCGGCACAGGGGGCGCGGGCGGCGGTACGGGTGGCGCGGGTGACACGGGCACCGCGGGTGGCGGCACGGGTGGAGCCACGGGCGGTACGGGTGGGGGCACGGACGACACGGACACGGCGAATGTCCGCGTGGAGGGCCCTGTCACCGTGGCCACGGCGGTGTTCGACGGCCGGGTGGTCGATGTCCAGTCCAAGCACATCGACATCGTGGACACCTCGGATGGCACCTTCTACCGGCTCACCATCGACGGTGAGACGCGGGCGTTCGTGGGCCCGGGGCTGAGCCGCATCCCCGTGGAGCGGCTCTCCGAGGGCACCCAGGTGCGCACCTCGTTCGCACTCATCTCCGGGGAGGAGCACGCGCGCAACATCGTCACCCAGCCCGAGCAGCGGCAGTCGCGCCAGCGGCAGGGCACGCCCCAGGGGCAGCGGCAGATGCGACCCCAGGGGCAGACGCCGTCGCGGTGAGGCTCAGCCCACCTCGAGCAGGTGCAGCGACTGGATGAGGGGCTGTGGCATCGCTCGGAGGCTCGGAGAGCAGCCGACGAGGCCACCCCTCTCGTCCCTCGGCCGACCAGCATCAGCGCTGGTTGCTCGGGGACGTCCGTCGCCCAACGTTCTACCGGAAGAAGGGAGCGCGGCGTAGATGCGGAAGCCGACCTGGATGGATGTGGGAATCGCCGTGATCGGCCTGTTCCTCGTGTGCGGCGCGGCCCAAGAGGTGGCGCAGACGCAGGGGACATACGGGACGGGTGGCGCGGGCGATGCTACTGCCCAGGGCTCGACCGGGACGGGGCAGGGGACGGATCAGGCCGCGGGCACGGGGCAGACGACGGGCACGGGGCAGGTGGCGGACTCACAGCAGGCGTCGGACAGCGATTCACAGCAGCGGCTGGAGATCGCCCGGCTTCGCGTGGAGGTGGCCCGGCTTCAGCAGGAGCTCGCCCGGACACGGGCCCAGCTCGCGCAGGCGGGGGTCGCCGCGCAGGGCACGGGCGGGGCGGGGACCGGGGGCAGTGGGAACGAGGGGACGGCAGGCAGTGGGACTTCCGCCATCGGGGATCCGAACGCCGAGGCTCCCGAGGGCGCGACGGGGCTCGGGTACTCGACAGGGGCGGGCGTGGGGGGCGGAGGAGGCGCGGGCGGTGCGCAGGCGGCTCAGCCGGGGGGCGACAACCCGGGCGTCGCCGTCGCCAATGTCATCTA
Source organism: Archangium sp. (assembly GCF_036388035.1). Taxonomy (GTDB): domain Bacteria; phylum Myxococcota; class Myxococcia; order Myxococcales; family Myxococcaceae; genus Archangium. Next base: position 5,501 of record NZ_DASVSO010000153.1, on the reverse strand, counting down.
CACGGGCCGCGTGCGCTCGGTGTCCCAGCAGCAGCTCGTCCTCGAGCTCGAGGGCGGTAGCTCCAATGCGTTGTCGCTCTCTCGCGATGTCCGCGTCTTCCGCGGCAGGCAGCAGTTGTCCCTCCAGAGCCTTCGCGAGGGCACCCTGGTGCGCGCCTCCGCGGACCTCTACGCTCGCGGCAATCCGGTGACGCAGATCGAGGTGATTCCTCCCGCCTCGCAGAAAGCTCCGTAGTCACGCGCCTTGCGCTGGAGCGCCGCAGAGTGCCGCGATGGACCGGACCAGCTTGTCGAAGGACTTCGAGCGCGAGCGCAGCAAGGACACATCAATCCCGCGTGTCTCGCTCAACTGGTGCGTCGTGGGCAGGTAGCCCGGGACCAGTGCCGCCAACGCCTTCTTGGCATCGCGGATTTTCTCCGGATGAAGAAGGCCCGCGGCTCTGAGGGAGCTGTCATCCCGTGCGAGGAGCAGCCAGGTCTCGTACTCGCGAACGGCCATCACCGCCATCCCGGAGACCCTCCGGCTCATGACCGCCGTGGCATCGGGTCCCCAGGTCGCGGCGCAGTCATCGTCCTCGTCGCAGAGCATCAGCACCGCGTTCGCCTGCCGGGCGAGGGCCATCTGCAGTGCGCGAAGGACGCCTTCCTCACGGCAGGGGCGCTTGGGTCCCGGACGCCGCCCATCCACGAGGGTGGAGCGATGGCGGAGGATGGGGTTCTTGTCGACGATCCAGCCTTCCACTCCGAGGTGGTTCATCACCCGGGCGCACAGGTTCGGAATGGCCGTGACCTCTCCCTCCCCCTCGACGATGCAGACGAGTCGGTTCACGGGCTGATGTCGGCTGGATCGATCACATCGGGCGGCTCGCCCTCGATGCGTAGGGGCTCGCTTCTCATGAGCTCGGAGAGCGCGAGGATGCCCTCATTCACGAGCTCTCGCTGTGCACGAGCGAGCGGCCCCACCCGAGTCGCTCCGCCCCGATATTGGCAGACGAGGATCTCCTCCTCACGCGCCGCATCGAGGAACTCCGGGCTGTGGGTCGTCACCAGAATGGAGCCTCGATGGGATGCCTCCTCGAGCACCTCATACAGCACCGCGGCCGCTCCCGGATGGATGGACACTTCCGGCTCCTCGATGATGAGGAATCGGTTCGCGGGCATCGTCTTCGCTGCCACGATGAGTCCCAACGCCCGCAGCGCACCCTCTGACATCTCACTGATGCCAAAGCGCGCGACTCCTCCAGGCTGCCGCTGCTCGAACTCCACGAAGAGGTACTTCCCCGTTTCCGTGACCGAGAGGTCCTCCAAATCGGGAATCAGCCTCTTCATGGCCAACAACACGGAGGAGAAGTCGTGCCCCTTCTCCGTCTTCAGGCGTCGCAGGACCCCCGCGAGATTGCCGCCGTCGACCTCGAGCTCGGCATCGTTGCTGACCTGCTGGGGAAAACGCATCCGGGCCAGCTCGAATTGGAGCCGACGGGTCCGAAACAGCCCGGGCTCCCCTGTCCCGAAAAGCTGGCGCCCGTAGAGCATGATGCTCGTCGTTGGCGGGAGTGACTCAAACGCCGTGCTCGTCTCCCCCTCGGAATCCAAGAGGTATGCCCCATCCGCTCTGCGCTCGAACTGGAAGACTGATTCGCCGTCCACTACGCGTGCTGCATGCTCCATTCCGAATCGCCAGTCAGTCTCCGGTTTCGGAAGCAGGGAGAAGGACTGCTGTGCATACCGCAGATCCAACTCCGCCTTCTCATCCGCGACCCGGATGGAGATACCTGTCTCCTCCGTCTCCGGGATGCCCCAACGACGGAGCGAACCCAGGCCCCCACGCCGCTTGATGGCGGAGGCCGCGTCGAAGGAAATCTCACTGGCGAGCACCAGCGCGTCGGCGAAGTTGGACTTCCCGCTGCCGTTGGGCCCCACCAGGACCGTCAACGGCGCGAGCTCCACCTCGGCCTTCTCGATGCTCCGGTAGTTCTTCAGCGAGACCCGTCGCCACATGCGCTGTTCATCACCCCTTTGCCCCTCCCGAGTCAATCGCGGGGAGCGGGCTCAGTCCGGCAGCTTGATGCCCGAGAGCCGCTGGTACAGCTCCACCGCGAACCCGTCCGTCATCCCCGACACGTAGTCCGTCACGCACAGCAGCCGCTGGTAGGGATTGAGCCGCTCGATGGCCTGGTCCCGGTCCTCCTGGTAGGGCCCCGGGCGCTGGAAGAACTCCAGCGGCAGCAACTGCCGCAGCTTCTTCTCCTCCCGGTTCGGCCTGTCCGCCAGCACCGCCGGCGCGAACAGCTCCAACAGGCCTCCCAGCGTCCGGAAGCCCGCGGCTTCAATCTGAAGCACCCGCTCGCTCCAGTACCCCTTCTCGCGGGTGATGCCCGTGATGGCCTCCAGCTTCCTGCTCGTCTCCGGCCGCGCCGAGACCAGCGCTTGCTCGAAGCGCCCCGCCTCCATCGCCCCCACGTGTTCCGAGAACGCCGTCACGCACTCCTGGATGAGCGCGAACACGGCCCCGGCTCGGGCCCGTCCCAGTCGCGACTCCCAGTCCACCTTGTCCTTCAGGGGCTTGAAGTTCGACTGCATCGCCGCGACCTCCTCCATCAGCGTGCAGACGGTCTCCATGGGGATGAGGCCCAGCTTCCCCGAGTCCTCCAGGTCGATGATGGCGTAGCAGATGTCATCCGCCGCCTCGACGAGGAAGGCCAGCGGGTGGCGGCTGAAGACGTACGGCTCGCGCTCCACCAGCCCGAGCTTGCGGTACACCTCGCGCGCCAGCTGCGCGTCGTCCTGGAAGAACCCGAACTTCTTCTCCGAGATGCGTGCCTTGTCCTTCGCGCGCAGCCCCGGCAGCACCGAGGGCCTCGGGTACTTGCTCATCGCCCCCACCGTCGCCACGGTGTAGCGCAGCCCGCCATCCCGGTTGCGCGACTGCAGCCGGTTGAGGATGCGGAAGCCCTGCGCATTGCCCTCGAAGTTCGCCAGGTCCTTCCACTCGCCCTCGGTGGCGAACGGGTGCTTGCTGTCTGGCTTCTCCACCGGCTCGAAGCGCGGGAAGTTGCGCTCCACCCAGTGCTGGATGGCCGCCTCCCCCGAGTGCCCGAAGGGCGGGTTGCCGATGTCGTGCGCCAGGCACGCCGCCGCCACGATGGTCCCCAGGCGCGAGGGGTCCACCTCCACGTCCTGGGCCAGCAGGCCCCGCCCCGCGAGCTGTCCCAGCGAGCGCCCCACGCACGAGGCCTCGATGCTGTGCGTCAGCCGCGTGCGCGTGTAGTCGCTCGTCGACAGCGGGAACACCTGCGTCTTGTCGTGCAGGCTCCGGAAGGCGCTCGAGAAGACGATGCGGTCATAGTCCTTGTCGAACTCGGTCCGCTCGTCCGGGGTGTCCAGGGGGGCCCGGTCCTGCTTGTCCCCGACCCGGTGGAAGGAGAGGAGCTGTCGCCACCGGTGGGTTCGTTCCTGATTCACGGGTGCCTCGTCGCGCTGGCAGTGGTGGTGGGTCCGCCATCCTGCGACCGAGGCTCCCCGGGGCAAGTTTCCCGGTGGCCCGCGGCGGCGGCCCTTCTGGGGACAGCATGCCTCGCCCCTCCCACGTGCCTGCCTTCGTCCCGTGACCCGAGCGCTACAGTCCCGTGGTGCTTTTTTGACCCACATTGAAACTTGAGAAGGTAAGTGGTTCCTTGTCGCCTCCCCCCCCAGCCGAGGAGGCGTCGTGAGGAAGCTGTTCCGGTCGCTGTTGTTCGCCGTGCCCGTGATCGGGCTGATGGGTTCCGCCAGTGCGTGGGCCCAGACGAAGGTGCTGTTCGACGCGATGCATGCGCAGACGGCGGGTAACGCGGACTGGGTCCTGGACGAGGACTCCTGCGGTATCGCCCAGCGCTATCCCACCCCCGCGCAGAGCGGCATCACCGCCACCACGCCCGGGACGTACTGGGGCGGGGCCTACTCCTCCTTTGGCGTGGCGCTGGTGAAGAAGGGCTTCTCGGTGGAGAGCCTGCCCACCGGCAGCCGCATCACCTACGGCGACACCACCAACGCGCAGGACCTCAAGAACTACAAGGTCTTCATCCTGCCCGAGCCCAACATCCGCTACACCACCGCGGAGCGCTCGGCCATCCAGGCCTTCGTGAAGAACGGTGGCGGCCTGTTCATGATCGCCGACCACTGGAACTCCGACCGCAACAACGACACGTGGGACTCGCCGGAGATCATGAATGACTTGATGGTGGGCGTGTCCTGGGGCCTGCACTTCCAGGTCGACCCCGAGACGAACAACTGGTTCAACGACAACCCCAACTCCAAGTACACCACGGACACCTCGTCCCCCATCGTCCACGCGGGGGCCTACGGCAAGGCCACGGTGGGCAAGGGCCTGGGCCTCTTCGGCTCCACGTCGATGACGCTCAACCCCACGGCCAACCCCAACGCGAAGGGGCACGTGTGGATGACCACCGGCACCGTGGGCTCCACCTCGCAGGTGACGTTCGCCACCTCCACGGACGGCACGGGGCGCATCGCGGCCATCGGTGACTCCTCGCCCTCCGAGGACGCCACCAACGGCTGTGGCCATGCCACCCACGATGGCTGGGACAACACCACGTACGACAACGCGCTCATCCACCTCAACGCCATCGCCTGGCTGGCGGGCGCGAGCACGGGCGGCGGCACCACCGACACCACCGCGCCCACCGCGCCGAGCAACCTGAGCGCCTCGGTGGCCTCCTCCAGCCAGGTGAACCTGAGCTGGACGGGCTCCACCGACAACGTGGGCGTGGCCAGCTACAACGTCTACCGCAGCCCCAACAACACCACCTTCACGGCCGTGGCGAGCGTCAGCGGCACCAGCCATGCGGACACGGGCCTCGCGGCGAGCACCACCTACTACTACCGCGTGACGGCCGATGACGCGGCCAACAACGAGTCCGCCATCAGCAACACCGTGTCGGCCACCACCCCGGGGGCCACCAGCCCGGCCAAGGTCATCATCAATGAGATCCTCGCCAACGAGCCCGGCTCCGACGTCACCAAGGAGTTCGTCGAGCTGGTGAACGTGGGCGGCACCTCCATCGACATCGGCGGCTGGAGCATCTGGGACTCCACGGCCAAGCGCCACACCTTCGCCACGGGCACGGTGCTCGGCGCGGGCAAGGCCATCGTGGTGTTCGGCTCCTCGGCGGGAGTGCCCGTGGGCCTCGCCAACGGCGTGGGCTCCTCCGGCGGGCAGCTCAACTTGTCCAACAGCGGCGAGGCCGTCTCCGTGAAGAACGCGGGCAGCACCAACGTGGACACGTACACCTACTCGAGCACGCTGTCCGGCACCGACGGCGTGTCCGCCAACCGCAGCCCCGATGTCAGCACCGGCGGCTTCGTGCTGCACACGTCCGTCTCGACGCTGGGCTCCTCTCCGGGCACCCGCGCCAGCGGCGCCGCCTTCTGAGCCACCCGTAACGGTTCTTCGTTGAAAGGGACGGGCCGCTCTTCCGGAAGGAGGGGCGGCCTTTCTCATG
>NZ_DASVSO010000152.1:0-3210 GCF_036388035.1 Archangium sp. | reverse complement strand
AGCGGGGCCCCGAGTTGCACAACACGGATGGTGAGCCGTTCGTTTTCGTGGAGGACCGCTACGAACTCATGCCGGAGGCCCGCTCGCGGGTGCTGGAGGCGCTCGCGAAGCGGGAGGGCGTGGAGGTGGAGGAGGACGAGGAGGGGGTCCACTTCACCTTCCTGAAGGAGGGGAATGCCATGCACCGGGAATGGGAGAACACGGTCGTCGGCCGCGCGCATGTGGAGGCGGAGACGGTGCGGCTGGAGACGAACTCGGTGAAGCGCGCGGACGAGCTGCGCCGCCGGGTGGAGGCCGCGTGCGATGGGCTCCTCAGCCGCCACACGCGCGAGGAGACCGAGCCCTCGAAGCTGCGCGAGGCGATGGAGGGCCAACCTCCACCTCCACGCGAGCCGTCCTCCCCCGAGCTGTTGGAGGCTCTGCGCGAGTTCAAGTCACGCCACTACGCGACCTGGTTGGACACCGGCCTCCCGGCACTGAAGGGCAAGAGCCCACGCCAGGCGGTGCGTACCAAGGCCGGGCGTCACGAGGTGGATGTGCTGCTCAAGGAGCTGGAGAACGCGGAGGCGCGCCTGCCTGTCGAAGAGCGGATGGACTTCTCCGGACTTCGGAGCGAGCTGGGACTGGAGGGGTGATAGAACCCGACGCCATGTTCACGCAGCTGCGCATCCAGAACTTCAAGGCGTGGAAGGACACGGGGAATATTCGCCTCGCGCCGTTGACCGTCTTCTTCGGGCCCAACAGCTCCGGTAAGACGAGCCTGCTCCAGTTTCTCTTGATGCTGAAGCAGACCGCGCAGTCTCCGAACCCCAAGCAGGTCATGAACTTCGGCGGGGATGGTCGCAGTTTCGTCGACTTGGGGATCTGGCCAGAGATGGTGTTCGCACACGATGCGCGGCAGTCTCTTGGCTTCGAGTTGGAGTGGCAGGTTCCGCATCTACCGCTGGTGGGTGTGACCGAGCCACGATGGATGGTTGTGACCTTCCAGGCGAAGGTAGGGACTTCCGAGGAGAATGCGCCCCTCGGTGTCAGGATGTTTCGCTATGAAGTGAATCCCTGGAAGGGCCACATGGCGGCGTTTTCCCTGGGGATGGACTACAGCCCCGCCTTGGGGGAATACGAGTTCTGGCACCGGGATGACACAGGTCGGATCGTGAGTGCCAGGAAGTCAGAAGCACCCATGGCGCCACTGCCTCAAAGGAAGCTGGCTCCTGTTCACTTCTATGGTTTCCCCCTGGATACGAGCGTTTTCTATACGGGGACTGGGTTCACGGACGACGCGACGTTGCTTCTGACTCAGCAACTCGACTCCCTTAGATACCTGGGGCCGCTGCGTCAGATGCCTAGGAGGCTGTATGCTTGGTCAGGAGCAACACCTCCGGATGTCGGCATCTACGGCGAACAGGTCGTGGAAGCGATTCTGGCCGCTCGTGATCAGGTTCTCCTGCCGGCAGATGGTGGGGACCCGATTCGCTTCGAGGAACTCATCGCGCGGTGGTTGAAGCGGATGGGTCTCCTGGAATCGTTCTCGGCCAAGCCAATTGCGCCAAACCGGAAGGAATACGAGGTGCTCGTTCAGACTCCCGGTAGCAGGAAGCCCGTGAGCCTTGTCGATGTCGGCTTTGGGGTTTCCCAAGTTCTTCCGGTGCTGGTTCAGCTCTTCTACGTCGCAGCGAATTCTGTCCTCATCTTCGAGCAACCGGAGATCCACCTGCATCCCCGCGCCCAGTCCGAACTCGCAGACCTCTTCATCGAGGCCATCCAGATGCGAGAGCAGTCCTGGCCGAGAAACATACAACTCCTCGTGGAGAGCCACTCCGAGCACTTCCTTCGTCGCATCCAGCGCCGGATCGCGGAGGGCGTGCTGGCTCCCGAGCAGACGGCGCTCTACTTCTGCAAGCCGGGGCCCGATGGGTCCACCATCGAGGAGCTTCAGGTCGACAAGTACGGGCGCATCTCCAACTGGCCCGAAAACTTCTTCGGTGATGCCATCGGAGATACAGAGGAGCAGATGGACGCCATGCTTCGTCGCATGGAGCAGGAGGAGCCGAGTGCCTCCGGGTGACCATGTGCTGGACACCAACGTGCTCCTCGTGGCGAGCGCGGGCGATCCTTCCTCGCCGTTCAAGGATAGTCCCCATGTGCCGCTGGCCGAGCAGCGGGCGGTGTTGGCGTGGTTACGCGAGTTCCGGAGGGACCGGTCGCGTCTGCTCGTGCTCGACTCCCAGCGGGAGGTCATGCGCGAGTACAAGAAGCAACTCGGCAAGAACGATTACGGGTATCAGGTCGTCATCGAGAAGCTTCAAACCGCGCGATTCCACCGGATCCAGTTGGATGAAGGGGGGGCTGCGCAACTGCCGGAGCCGCTGCGGACCGAGGTAAAGGACAGGTCTGATCGCAAGTTCGTCGCGGTCGCACTGGCGGATGCAGGGGCAAGTTCCTTGGTCAATGCCTGCGACACCGATTGGTACGACTGCGAGGCCGCGCTCATGCAGGCCGGCATCAATGTGGAGCAGCTCATCGACGGCTGGTGCCGGGCCAAGCACGCGGAGAAGCACGGGAAGTGAGCTCGACGGACTTCTTCAAGTTCCCGCACACTCCGCACCTCGCGTGGCTCTCTTCCGTTCCCGCGCGCCAGGACAAGGTGCTCTCGCCTCCCGAGGTCCGGGACTTCCTCTCGGGTGAGGTGCTCGTCGAGGAAAAGGTGGATGGGGCCAACCTCGGCATCTCCGTCGACCCTGCTGGCAACCTGCGCGCGCAGAACCGTGGCTCCCTCCTGGGCACCCGCGCCTCGCCCCAGTTCCAGCCGCTCTGGCCCTGGCTGGAGGCCCGGCGTGAGCGGCTCGTCGAGGCGCTCGGGGAGAACCTCATCCTCTTCGGGGAGTGGTGCTTCGCCGTCCACAGCGTCCGCTACGACGCGCTCCCTGACTGGTTCCTCGCCTTCGACGTCTACGACCGTGCGTCGGGCCGCTTCTGGTCCGCGGCGCGCCGCGATGCCCTGGTCGAGCGGCTCGGCCTCGCCCGGGTGCCCGAGCTTGCCCGAGGGCGCTTCTCCCTCGCCAACGTCCAGAAACTCCTCGGCCCTTCCCGGCTCGCGCGGGCCCCCATGGAGGGCCTCTACCTGCGCCGGGACCAGGGTGGATTCCTGGAGGCCCGCACCAAGCTCGTGCGCGCTGAGTTCGTCCAGGCCATCGAGGAGCACTGGTCCTC
>NZ_DASVSO010000151.1:0-42463 GCF_036388035.1 Archangium sp. | reverse complement strand
TCGAGCAGGGCACATGCGCCCCGGTGTTCCTCCTGGGCGAGTGGGGAACGGGAAAAAGCCACATGCTGTCGCTAGTGCACGCCGCTGCGAGGAGGCTGAAGCTCCCCACCACGAGGGGGAGTGTCGATGCCAGCAGCAACGCCTTGAACTATCCGCAGCGTCTCTACCCGTCCTTGATGGAGCGCATCCTGGAGGCCGGAACGAGCGCTTTGGGGCTGCGGGAGATCGTATCGGGCTGGCTGCGTGACGCGGTGAAGCGCGAGGCGCTCGCTGCATTCACGAGGCGCTGCCAGAACACGGGCTTGGCCCAGGTGCTACAGGGGTTGTGCCAGTTCCAGTCCCATGGGAGTGCCCCAGTGGATAACGAAGCCGCGTGGTCCTTTCTGCTCGGCGCGGATTTGGCCTGGGCGAATTATGGCTACAAGCGTCTCCAGGCGCTCGATCGGCTGGGCTGGGTGGCGCGGTGTTTCCAGGGCATGGGCCAGGGCGGGCTGGTGCTGACCCTGGACGAGGTGGAGACCATTGCCCAGCTCTGGAACATGCGCTCACGGGCAACCGCTTACGGAGTCCTGGCTCACCTCTTCCGTACCCCCGGCCTGGGATGCCTTCTCGGCATCACGGAGAGGTTCGATGGGGTGGTGGCATACGATCTCTCCCGCGGCATCCTGGACGCAAGTTGGCTCAGCGAGGACGCCTACTGGTTCCTTTCCACCTGGAACAGCGGAGGGTTCGAACGCGTCAGCATCCCCGAGTTCGGGTCCGAGCAGGCCGAGGAGATGGTGCTCACCATTGCCCAGCTTTATCGGGAGGCATACGACATTCCGGGCGATGACCTGAGCTGGGTCCGCACGGTGCTCGCCGATTGGCGCGGCAACCCAAGTCGAAATACCCGCCGGCTTATCCGGCTGACGATCCACCGGCTCGATCTCATCAACCCGCCACGAGGCGTGGAGACCGCGCTGACGAGGGCCGAGATGGGAAATCTCCATTCTGGCGTCGGCCGCGACCAGCGGTGAGCTGTCGGCAACGACTACCCGGGAGAAACGGGCCGGCCAAGCTGCTCAGGCAATCACGAAGGACACGTCGAGGTGCTCGGGCGAGGTCTCCCCGTGCTCCAATTGGTCCGCGATGACGCGAAGAGCGAGCGCCTCCACATAAGCGAGAGCGTCCTTCTCGGTCACGCCGTAGGCCATCACGCCCGGCATACTGGGAATCGCCGCCAGCCAGCGACCGTCGTCCTCAAGCTCCAGTTCCACGACGTACTGCATCCAACTAACGTAGCACCGCCACGGCAGGAGCGGTAGGCGAGACCTAGAGATCCTCCGGCGACAGCCCCGTCTCCTTTGCCAGTCGCGCGAGAGCCCGGGGGCCGATCTCCACCCCCTCGTGGTAAGCGAAAACGACGTTGGGCAATCCCTCACGCTCAAGGACGCGATGGGAGCCTGTGATTCGCTTCTCGCGCCAGCCAATCCGAAACAGCGCGGCGAGCACGCGACCGCTCTTCGCTCCAGCCCAACGACTCACGCTCCACCTTCTCTCCACGGCCCTCGGTCTCGGGGAAATCCTCGTCGCGAATGGACAAGCACGGGGGCACGTCCCCCCTCCCAAAGCAATTTGCTTGCCACCACGGAGTGGACGTCCAAGTAGTTGGAATTAGGAGCAATTTCTATCCCCCTGCCGCTTGCGAAGGCACTTGCCCCCTGCGCGCGAGGCAAATGCCTCGCGCATGCACCGGGACAGGGAAAAGACGCGATGCCTGCAGTGCCGAGTCCTCGGGCTCGACCCGAGAACCCTGCCCTGCCCTGCCCTAGCTCGCGGAGCCGAGCCAGGGGGTATTCTGCGAGAAGTCGTAGATGCGCTCGATGGCGATCTGCTTGTAGCGCTCGACCTTCACGGCGCGCCGGGCGCACTCCCAGACGAGCTCCTGGGGGGAGCGCTCCGGCTCCTTCTTCTTGCGCCGCTTGACCTCGGTCTTGATGGCCTTCACGGCCACGCGCGGGTGGAAGGTGAAGGCGGTGGAGAAGAGCAGGTGCCCGGCGAAGGGGATGAGCCGGGCCTCCAGCACGTCCCCCGTCTCCAGGCCCGCCACGTGGCGGCGCTCGGTGACGTCGAAGTCCTTGCCGGAGTAGAGCTCGCGCAGGCGCACCAGCCCCTTGGCCAGCTTGCGCACCTCGAAGAGGCCGTGGACGGTCTCGGTGAAGCAGCGGAAGGCGTTGGCCTCCTCGGGCGAGGCGCTCTGCTGGCGCAGCTGGTACAGCTCCGTGGCTGGCGTCAGCTTCGAGATGGGCGAGACGCGGTCATAGAGGTAGTAGTCCAGGAAGGACGCCATCCGGAGCTCGAAGATCTTGTCGTCCTCGAATACCTCGCCGGTGAGGCGGAAGTACTCCGCCTTGGCGTCGAGGAGGTCCGGCTTGCGCGACTCCTGGCTGCCAAAGGCGATGAGCTGATCCAGATACGGCTGGTACGACAGCGGGGAGAGCGGGGAGTCCATGTGGCGGCGCGATCCTACTCTCCAGCCATCAGCTTCGCGAAACGCGCGAAGAGGTACCGGGCGTCATGCGGTCCGGGCGAGGCTTCTGGGTGGTACTGCACGCTGAAGGCACGAGCGTCGGGGATGATCAGCCCCTCCACGGTGCCATCGTTGAGGTTGATGTGACTCACGGTGGCCTTGCCCTTCACACTGGCATCGTCCACGGCGAAGCCGTGGTTCTGCGAGGTGATCTCCACCTTGCCAGTGGTCAGGTCCTTGACCGGCTGGTTGGCGCCGCGGTGGCCGAACTTCATCTTGTACGTCCGGCCCCCCAGGGCGAGCGCCAAAATCTGATGGCCCAGGCAGATGCCGAACACGGGCACCTTGCCGAGCAGCCCGGCCACGGTCTTGTCCGCGCCCTTCACCGCCGCGGGATCTCCGGGACCGTTGGCGAGGAACACGCCGTGGGGCTTCTCCGCGAGCACCTGCTCAGCGGTGGTCCCCGCGGGCACCACCTTCACGCGGCAGCCCACGTCCACGAGGAAGTGGAGCATGGACTTCTTGAGGCCGTAGTCATAGGCCACCACGTCGAAGCGCGGCTCGGGCGCGGGCCGGACGGCCTCGCCGAGCAGGTTCGGGGTGGGCTCGGTGAAGAGGTAGGGCTTGTCGGTGGACACGCCGGTGGCGAGGTCCAGGCCCTCCATGCCGCGAGCGGTGCGGGCGCGCTCCACCAGCGCAGCCGTCGTGTGGCCCTCGGTGGAGATGACGCCCATCTGCGCGCCGTGCGTGCGCACGTGCCGCACCAGGCGCCGGGTGTCGATGCCCTCGATGCCGGTGATGCCATGCCGCTTCAGGTAGGCGTCGAGCGTCTCCTGGGCGCGCCAGTTGGACTCCTGGGAGGAGGCGTTGCGCACCACCATGCCCACGGCGTGCGGCTTCACGGACTCCTGGTCGCCGGGGTTGGCGCCCACGTTGCCCATCTCGGGGTACGCCATGGTGACGATCTGCCCGACGTAGGAGGGGTCCGTGAGGATCTCCTGGTAGCCGGTCATCGACGTGTTGAAGACCACCTCACCGACCGTCTCGCCGCTCGCGCCGAAAGCGCGGCCCTCGAAGGTGGTGCCGTCCGCCAGTGCCAGCACTGCCCGCTTCATCACCTGGCCTCCTTGAGCTGTCCGTCCTCGAAGACGAGTCGCCCGCCCACCCACGTCTGGGCGACCCGACCCGTCAGCCTCCGACCATGGAAGGGGGTGTTCCGGCTGCGGGAGAAGAACCGCGCCGCGTCCACCGTCCACTCCACGTCCTGCTCCACCACGACCACGTCCGCCGGGGCTCCAGGGGCCAGATGACCGCCCGGCAGCCCGAATGCCTTGGCGGGCCCATCCGTCAGCAGGGCGATCGCCCGCTGGAGGCTCAGCACGCCCTCGCGCACCAGGCTCAACGTGAGGCCCAGGGCCGTCTCCAGGCCCACCACGCCGTTCCAGGACTTCTCGAACTCGACCTGCTTCTCCAGCACGCCATGGGGCGCGTGGTCCGTGGCGATGGCGTCGAGGGTGCCATCCGCCAGGGCCTCGCGAATGGCCTGCACGTCGCGGCGGGTGCGCAGGGGCGGATTCATCCGGGCATGGGTGTCGTAATCGCCCACCGCCTCGTCATCCAGGATGAAGTGGTGCGGCGCGGCCTCGGCGGTGACGTTCAGCCCCCGGCGCTTCGCCTCGCGCAGGAGGCGCACACTGCCCTCACAGGACACATGGGCGACGTGCAGCCGCCCCTTCGTCTCCTCGAGGAGGACGAGATCGCGCGCCACCATGGCCACCTCGGCCGAGGGCGGAATCCCGATGAGCCCCAGCCGCGTGGAGGTGCGGCCCTCGTTCATCACGCCCTTGCCGGAGAGCGTCAGGTCCTCCTCGTGCACCATCACGGGCACATTGAAGAGGGTGGCGTACTGGAGGGTGCGGCGCATGAGGCCGGCGTTCATCACCGGGCGGCCATCGTCGGTGATGCAGACGCAGCCGGCCGAGAGGAGCGCGCCCATCTCCGCCATCTCCTCGCCCAGGAGGCCCTTGGTGATGGCGCCCGCCGGGTACACGTTGCACAGCCGGGCCTCGCGGGCCTTGGCCTTCACGTACTCGGTGACGAGCACGCTGTCGTTGACGGGCCTGGTGTTGGGCATGGCCACCACCGAGGTGAAGCCACCCGCCACCGCCGCCGAGCACCCGGTGAGGATCGTCTCCTTCCCCTCCTCGCCCGGCTCGCGCAGGTGCACGTGCAGGTCGATGAAGCCCGGCAGCACCAGTCGGCCGGTGGCGTCCACCACCCGCGCGTCCGGCACGTTCAGCGGGGCCTCGGAAACCTCGGCGACGCGGCCCTCGCGCACCAGCACGTCGCGCACACCATCCACGCCGTTGCGGGGATCCATCACCCGACCGCGGCGGAAGAGGATCGTCGAGCTCACCTGCACACCACCTCCAGGATGGCGCGGCGGACAGCCACGCCGTAGGCCACCTGCTCGAGGATGACGCTGCGGGGCCCATCGGCCACCGCGGGGCCGATCTCCACGCCGCGATTCATGGGGCCGGGGTGCATGACGAGCGCCTCGGGCTTGAGCTTCTCGGCGCGGGCGGCGTTGAGCCCGTACAGGCGGGAGAACTCGCGCGCCGAGGGGAAGAAGTGCTCACTTTGCCGCTCCGTCTGCACGCGCAGGCACATGACGGCGTCGGCGTGGGGCAGCACGGCGTCCAGGTTCGTGGAGACCTCGGCGCCGAAGGACTCCAGGCCGGGAGGTAGCAGTGTGGGCGGGCCGCACAGCACCACCTTCGCGCCCAGCGCGGTGAGGCAGTGCAGGTTGGAGCGGGCCACGCGGCTGTGGAAGACGTCTCCGACGATGACCACCGTGCGCCCGTCCAGGCGGCCCCAGTGGCGGCGCAGGGTGAAGGCGTCCAGCAGCCCCTGCGAGGGGTGCTCGTGGGTGCCGTCCCCGGCGTTGATGACGGCGCAGCGCACGTGCTTCGCCGCCAGGTGCGGAGCGCCCGAGGCGCGGTGCCGGATGATGAGCGCCACGGGGCCGGTGGCCTCGATGTTGCGCACCGTGTCCAGCAGCGTCTCGCCCTTGGAGACGGAGGAGCCCGCCGCCGTCCAGTTGAGCACCTCGGCCCCGAGCGCGTGTGCCGCCATCTCGAAGGAGGTGCGGGTGCGGGTGGAGTCCTCGAAGAAGAGGTTGGCCACCACCTTGCCCCGCAGCACGTGCGAGGCATCCGGCCCCCCCTGCAGGTGGGCCTCGGCCCGATCCAGCAGCGCCTCGATGTCGGCGCGCCGCAGGCCCTCGATTCCCAGCAGGTGTCTCATACGCTCCCTAGCGCTGCCCTGGGATGCCTTCCTTCTCGACCCGGAAGTGAATCGTGCGCACGTATTTGCTCGGCTTGAAGCGGACCGTCCGGTCGTACTCGACCCGGACGAGGACGCTCGAGGTGACCTCGCTGCGCTCGATGACGATCTGCTCCGGCTTCAACCCCAGACCGGGCACGCGGGTGGCCTTGCCGAACTTGTCGTATTCCCAGTGGTAGCCCAGGCGGTTGGTGCGCTCCAGGATGGTGTTGAGCATCGCCCGCTCATCGAACACCGCGATGGCGCGGTTGTGGGCCGCCGTGACAGCCTCCTTCACGGTGAGGTTGTCCACGTAGACGGGAACGAGCATCGCGGCGACGTAGATGGCCCCGGCGAGGAGGGCCAACAGCACCAGACCACCGAGGCTTACCTTTCCAGAGGGAGCGCGCATGAGCCCGGGGCGTAGCAGCGGCGTGCGCGGTGCGTCAAGCACCGCGACGTGCTTCAACGCACCGGCTCGAAGAGGCGGTCCGTGCGCAGCCCGGTGCCCTCGAAGAAGTTGCTGAACCAACCCCCGTACCCGAGGGCCATCCAGACGACCATGGCCTTGCCCTTGATGTGGCCGTACGGGACGAAGCGGGCCCCCAGGCTCGGATCTCCCAGGCCATAGCGGCTGTCCAGGCTGTTGTCCCGGTTGTCCCCCATCACGAAGACGTTGCCCGCGGGGACGACGTAGGGGCCCTCGCTGCGCAGGCGCGCGGTGCGATCCTCCTGCAGCACCGCGTGGACCTTGCCGTCGAGGCTCTCGTTGTAGAGCACCAGACGCTCGGGGAACCAGGGGCCGCCCTCGCCCTTGTTGTGGACGAGCTGCTCCTCCGTC
Source organism: Archangium sp. (assembly GCF_036388035.1). Lineage (GTDB taxonomy): Bacteria > Myxococcota > Myxococcia > Myxococcales > Myxococcaceae > Archangium. The sequence continues at coordinate 35,789 of NZ_DASVSO010000151.1, read as the reverse complement.
ACCAGCGTGCGCTGCTGGGGCTCGCCGTTGATGTGGACCGCGCCCTCGATGAGCTCCACCGTGTCCCCGGGCACGCCGATGACGCGCTTGATGAAGTCCTGCTCGGGACGCACCGGGTTGTTGAAGACGATGACGTCCCCGCGCGCCGGCGGGCGGACGATCTGGAACGGCACCCAGTTGGTGAAGGGCAGCCGCACCCCGTAGATGAACTTGTTGATGAAGACCTGATCGCCGATCTCCAGCGTCGGCAGCATGGAGCCGGAGGGGATGCGGTACGGCTCGATGATGAAGACGCGGATGATGACCGCGATGGCCAGCGCCTTGGCGAAGCCGGCGAAGAAGTCCCAGGTGCCCTGCTTGCGGAACACGCCGAGCAGCTGCGTGGCCAGCTTGTCGAGCTCCTTCGTCTCCTTCTCCAGCCCGGGGGCATCCCCGGCCAGCGAGGCGCCCTCCACCCGCACCGCCTGCTCGGCCAGCCGCGCGGACACCTCGGGGGCGATCTTCCCCGGCACGCGCTTGTGGATGCGCTCGATCTCCTGGATGAGCTCGCGCGCCTCGTGGCGCAACCCGCGCAGCACCCGCTCCTTGGGGGAGACGAGCCGCCAGCCGATCAACCCCAGGAAGTAGCCGAGCATCGCCAGCGCCAGGTACTGCATGAGCGGCTGGGCCCACGCGGCGGCGGGGGGCACGAGCTCGATGAGGAGGATGTAGGGGATGAAGGCCAGCCCCAGGATGACCAGGGGCGCCCACAGGCTGGTGAGCAGCTCGCGCCACAGCAGCGCGCGGCTGGCCTTGAGCTGCTCCGGCGTCCGGCGGGCGGCCATGGAGGCCTCGAGGCCCTCGGACGCGGTGGGGGTGGCGGTGGTCGTGGACATGGGTTGCGCCTATTCCTCCGTCTTCAGCACCGCGAGGAAGGCCTCCTGGGGAATCTCCACCGAGCCCACCTGCTTCATGCGCTTCTTGCCCTCTTTCTGCTTCTCGAGGAGCTTGCGCTTGCGGCTGATGTCACCGCCGTAGCACTTGGCGAGCACATTCTTGCGGATGGCGGAGATGGTCTCGCGCGAGATGATCTTCGCGCCGATGGCTCCCTGGATGGCCACCTCGTACATCTGCTTGGGGATGACTTCCTTGAGCTTCTGGCACACCTCGCGGCCGCGCTGGTAGGCGCGCTCCTTGTGGACGATGACGCTGAGCGCGTCCACCGGATCGCCGTTGATGAGGATGTCCAGGCGCACGAGGTCCGACTCCGCGTAGCCGGCCAGCTCGTAGTCGAGGCTGGCGTAGCCGCGCGTGACGCTCTTGAGCTTGTCGAAGAAGTCGAAGACGACCTCGGCCAGCGGCATCTCGTACGTCACCTGCACGCGCGTGCCGCTGGAGCCCAGGTACTTCATGTCCTTCTGCACGCCGCGCCGGTCCTGGCACAGCTTGAGCACCGCGCCCAGGTAGTCGTTGGGCACGTGGATGTGGCAGGTGAGGATGGGCTCCTCGAACTTGGCGATCTTCTGCACCGGCGGCAGCTTGGCCGGGTTGTCCACGAGCATCACCCCGCCCTGGGAGTCGGTGATGCGGTAGACCACCGAGGGCGCCGTGGTGATGAGCGAGAGGTTGTACTCGCGCTCCAGGCGCTCCTGGACGATCTCCATGTGCAGCAGGCCCAGGTAGCCGCAGCGGAAGCCGAAGCCGAGCGCCGTGGAGGACTCGGGCTCGTAGGTGAAGGCCGCGTCGTTGAGCTTGAGCTTGCCGAGCGCGTCGCGCAGGCCCTCGTACTGCTCGGAGTCCACCGGGAAGATGCCGGAGAACACCATGGGCTTGACTTCCTTGAAGCCCGGGAAGGGCGCGTCCGTGGGACGCAGCTCCTCCGTCACGGTGTCACCCACCTTGGCGTCCTGGAGCTCCTTGACGTTGGCCACCAGCACGCCCACCTCGCCGGCCATGAGCTGCTGCACCGGGCGGGAGAACGGGCTGAAGACGCCCAGCTCCTGCACCTCGAAGGCCTTGTTGTTGCTCCACAGCTTGATCTTCTGCTTGAGCTTGAGCGTGCCCTCGAGCACGCGCACCAGCGTCACGACGCCGCGGTAGTTGTCGTACCAGCTGTCGAAGATGAGGGCCCGGAGCGGGGCGGCCGGATCGCCCGCGGGGGGCGGCACGGTCTTCACCACCGCCTCCAGGATCTCCTGGATGCCGATGCCCTCCTTGGCGGAGGCCGGCACGGCCACGGAGGCGTCGATGCCGATCACGTCCTCGATCTCCTGGCGCGTGCGCTCCACATCGGCGCTCGGCAGGTCGATCTTGTTGATGACCGGGATGATCTCCAGGTCGTGGTCCAGGGCCATGTAGACGTTGGCGAGCGTCTGGGCCTCGACGCCCTGGGAGGCGTCCACCACCAGGAGGCAGCCCTCGCACGCGGCGAGCGAGCGGCTCACCTCGTAGGCGAAGTCCACGTGTCCTGGGGTGTCGATGAGGTTGAGGACGTACTTCTGGCCGTCCTTGGCGGTGTAGTTCATCCGCACGGACTGGGCCTTGATGGTGATGCCGCGCTCGCGCTCCAGCTCCATGTTGTCGAGGAACTGGTCCTGCGCCTCGCGCTTGGTCACCGTGCCAGTGGCACCGAGCAGGCGATCGGCCAGGGTGGACTTCCCATGGTCGATGTGGGCGATGATCGAGAAGTTGCGGATGTGAGCGTTGTCGGCCGGCATGGTAGGTGGGCCCCGGGGGTACTACCGAAGCCGGCTTGAGTAACACCGAAGCCCGTCAAAATCCATGCATCCGAACGCCCGGCAGGCAAGCGTATTCCCGCCGGACGTGTCCCCCACCCCGCAGGGGGGCCAGCCGATTAACGGGCGGCGTGCTCGCGGAAGAAGGACACGGTGCGGCGGAGTCCCTCGGGCAGCTCCACCGTGGGCTGCCAGCCGAGCACCCGGCGCGCCAGCGCGTTGTCCACGCAGGAGCGCATCTGCTCGCCCGGCCTGCCGGGGGCGCGGATGGCCGGCTTGTCCACCCCGGCCGACTGGGCCAGCAGGGAGTAGAGGCGGTTGATGTCCGTCTCCACGCCGGTGCCGATGTTCACCGGGCCCACCACGTCCTTCTCCACGGCCAGGAAGTTGGCGCGCGCCACGTCCTCCACGTAGACGAAGTCCCGCGTCTGCTTGCCCTCGCCGAAGATGGTGCACTCCTTCCCCCCCAGCAGGCGCTGGCAGAAGATGGACACCACGCCGGCCTCGCCGTGCGGGTTCTGTCGCGGGCCGTACACGTTGGCGTACCGCAGGGCCACGTACTTCAGTCCGTACTGGGCCATGTAGTAGCCGAGGTACAGTTCCCCCGAGGCCTTGGAGACGCCGTAGGGCGACACCGGTCGGGTCGCGTGGCTCTCGGGCGCCGGGAAGACGTCCTGCTCGCCGTAGATGGCCCCGCCGGTCGAGCTGAACACCACCTTCTGGACACCCGAGGTGCGCGCGGCCTCCAGCAGGTTGAGGAAGCCGAGGATGTTGGCCTCGGCGTCGAAGCGCGGATCCTCCACGCTGCGGCGCACGTCCATCTGCGCCGCCAGGTGGCACACCACCTGGGGACGCTCGGCCCGGATGAGCCCCGCGGCCTCCGGGCTGCGGATGTCCAGCACCTCCAGCCGTACCCGGGGATCCAGGTTCTCCTTCTTGCCACTCGACAGGTTGTCGAGCGCGATGACCTCATGGCCCGCGCGGACGAACGCGTCACACACATGTGAGCCGATGAACCCCGCCCCACCAGTCACCAGGACTTTCACCGCGACGCTCCTGCCACTCACCAGTGGCGACAGTGAGAAAAGCTGCCGGAAGTTAGGGGGTGGAGCCCCGCGCGGCAACCGACCGGAACCACTCGATTGTCTCCCGCAGTCCCTCTTCCAGGGGTACTCGCGGCTCCCACCCCAGCAACTGACGTGCCCGGGTGATATCTGGTCGACGCTGCTTGGGGTCGTCCTTGGGCAGCGGCTGGTGGATGATCCGCCCTCCCCCACCCGCCGCGGCGCGCACGGCCTCGGCGAACTCGAGCATGGTCATCTCGCGGGGATTGCCGATGTTCACCGGCTCGGTGACGTCCGAGAGGGCCAGCCGCACCAGGCCGTCCACGAGGTCGCGCACGTAGCAGAAGGAGCGCGTCTGGGTCCCGTCGCCGAAGACGGTGAAGTCCTCGCCGCGCAGGGCCTGGCCCACGAAGGCGGGCACCACGCGCCCGTCGTTGAGCCGCATGCGCGGCCCGTAGGTGTTGAAGATGCGGACGATGCGCGTCCGCACCCCGTACGAGCGGGCGAAGACCATGGTGAGGGCCTCGGCGTAGCGCTTGGCCTCGTCGTAGCAGGCGCGCGGGCCGATGGAGTTCACGTTGCCCCAGTAGTCCTCGCGCTGCGGGTGCACGAGCGGATCGCCGTAGATCTCCGAGGTGGAGGCCATGAGGAACACCGCGCCCTTGGCCTCGGCCAGCCGCAGCCCGTTCTCCGTGCCCACCGAGCCCACGCGCAGCGTCTCCAGCGGCAGCTTCGCGTAGTCGATGGGCGAGGCCGGCGAGGCCATGTTGAAGACGTAGTGCACCGGCCCGCTCACCGAGAGGTGCCCCTCGGTGATGTCCTGGCGCACCACCTCGAAGCCCGGACGGCTCCGCAGGTGCGCCACGTTCTGCTCGTTGCCGGTGATGTAGTTGTCCACCGACACCACGCCGGCCGCCCCGTCATCGAGCAGCCGCTCGCACAGGTGTGAGCCCAGGAAGCCCGAGCCCCCCAGCACCACCACCCTCTGCCCCTTCATCGTCTTCTGGATCGTCATGGCCTCTAGAGCTCGTCGAAAGTGGCCTGACCCGGCAGCTGGGCTTTGTACTTCTCCAGCACGAGATCGATCCCCTGCCGGATGTACTCGGCCACGGGAACCTTGGTCTTCTGGTTCAGCGCCTTGAGCAATTCGTTCTGCTCCGGCGTGATGTAGATGGTCGTGCTGATCTTCTTTCGGGCCATGGCGATATGTGAAAATATATGGAGTTACATGGCCCTTGAAGCGCTGATTTCGCAGCCTGTGCAGCGGCCATCGAAACGGCGCCAGGAGTGGTGATGCGCTCGATGAGCAGGTGGGTGCTGGGGCTCGTTCTGGTGGGCCTTTGTGGGTGCGCATCCGACAAAGGAGCCCGGAAGTCCGGGGCGGAGCAGGCGGAGGAGCAGGTGGCTCCGGAGCCCATCCGTCCGGCGCGGGCCTCCGCCGAGAAGGTGACGGAGAAGGACACCAACGGCGACCACGCACCGGACGTGTGGGTCTACCGGGTGGAGGAGCGGCTGGTCCGCAAGGAGATGGACCTCAACTGGGACGGGCGGATCGACATCGCCACGTACTACGGCGCCCAGGAGCAGCGCGAGCGCGAGGCGATGGACCTGGACTTCGACGGGAAGGTGGACTCGGTCTTCTTCTACGAGAAGGGAGCCAACGTCCGGCGCGAGCGAGACCTGAACGGGGACGGCCGGATGGACGAGTGGCTCTTCTACGAGAAGGGCAAGCTGGCGCGCAAGGAGCGGGACTCCAACGGCGATGGCCGGGCGGACTGGTGGGAGTACTGGGAGAACGACCAGGTCGACCGCATCGGCGAGGACGTGGACGGGGACGGCAACGTCGACAAGTGGAGCCGCGATACGCAGTCCGAGTAACACTCCGCGAGCAGGGAAGCAGCCAGGGGTGGGCCCGTCGCTGGACGCCAACCAGGGGACATGAGAGACGCCTGCGCGTGGCGACGGCCGACCCCCGAGACTCAGCGATCCCCGAAGGAAGCACGCAAGCGCCAGCAGCCCTGGGACTGTTCCGGCTGACGTGGCCGCTCTTCCTGGAGATCCTCCTGTTCATGCTGATGGGCACGGCGGACACGCTGATGCTCAGCGGCGTGTCCGACGATGCCGTCTCCGCGGTGGGCGTGGTCAATCAGTACATGGTCATCTGCATCATGATCATGGAGGTGATCAGCAACGGCGCCGCCATCGTCGTGGCCCAGTACATCGGCGCCCGGAGAACGCGGGAGGCCTCCCGGATCGCCGCGCTCTCCATCACGTTGAACTTCCTGCTCGGCATCACGGTCAGCGCGGGCCTGCTGCTGTTCGGCCATGCGATCCTGGCCAGGATGAACCTGCAGGGGCAGGTGCTGGCCCATGCGCGGACGTACATGAGCATCGTGGGCGGCTTCCTGTTCCTGCAGGCGCTCATCAACGCCTTCTCCAGCATGATCCGCACGTACGGCTTCACGAAGGAGTCGATGTACGTGTCGCTGGGGATGAACGTGGTGCACGTCCTCGGCAACTCCCTGCTCATCTTCGGCCACTTCGGTGCCCCGGAGCTGGGGGTGGCCGGTGCGGCGATCTCCACCGTGATGAGCCGTGCCATCGCACTCGCCGTGTTCATCTGGATGCTGTACCGGGTGATGGACGTCCGGATGGTGCCGCGGGACTACGTGACGGTCTCGAGGGAGTACATCCGCAAGATCCTGCAGGTGGGCATCCCCTCCGCCCTCGAGCAGTTCACGTACCACGCCTGTCAGACGGTGTTCCTGTACTACGTGACCTTCCTCGGCACCGTGGCGCTGGCCTCCCGGCAGTACGCGCAGGCCATCTCCCAGTACATCTTCCTGTTCAGCCTCGCGATCGGGATTGGCACCTCCATCCTCGTCGGACGGCTGGTGGGCGCGCGGCGCACGGACGACGCATATAGCCGGGTCCTGGAGAGCTTGAAGTGGTCCGTGGCGATCACCGTCCTGGCGGACGTGGTCACCATCCTGCTCCGCAAGCCCCTGGTCGCACTCTTCACGGACAATGCCGACATCCTCCAGCTGACCGCTCAGATGATCGTCCTGAGCCTCCTGCTCGAGAGCGGCCGGTCCTTCAACCTCGTCCTGGTGAACGCCTTGAGGGCCGCCGGAGACGCCCGCTTCACCGTCTACATCGGCTTCATGTCGATGGTCGCCATGAGCCTGCCGCTGGGCTACTTCCTCGTCTTCCGGATGAACCTGGGCCTGGCCGGGGTCTGGCTCGCCGTCTCGGCGGACGAATGGACGCGGGGCCTCATCTTCTGGGCCCGGTGGAAGAGCAGGGCCTGGGAGCGGAAGTCACTCGTGGAACCGGCGGTAGAACAGCCCGCCGTGGCGGCCCTCGGCGGTTGAGGCCGAGGGGTCTCCGCCCCGTGCGTCAGAGGCCGGCGGTGGCGCGGAAAACGACTCCATCGCCCTCGAGCGTGTAGGCCCCATCCGCCGCGCTCACGAACACCGACGCGCCTCGGGGCAGTGCGAGCGACTCGCTCCCGGCGGACAACCGCGCGGAGCCCTCGATGCAGAGGAGGATCTCCGGCCCCCGCCGCTCCGGGCGCGAGGACACCCCGGGACGGAGCTGGAGGCGCGAGAGGCGGAACTCGTCCGTCGGCGTCGCGTAGACGTGCTCCACCCCGTCGGTGGAGGTCGGCTGGACCAGGCCGATGGGGCCACACCGGAAGTCCAGCACGCGGAGCAGCTCCGGGACGTCCACGTGCTTGGGCGTGCACCCGCCCCGCAGCACGTTGTCCGAGTTGGCCATGATCTCCACGCCAACGCCGCTCAGGTATGCGTGGAGGTTGCCCGCGGACAGGTAGATGGCCTCGCCCGGCCGCAGCCGCACGAGGTTGAGCAGCAACGCGCCGATGACACCGGGATCGCCCGGGTAGAGCTCTCCGAGCCGCACGGCCCAGCGCAGCTCCTCGGCGAAGCGGCTCCCCGGCCCCGCTCGTGCCGCGCAGGCCGAGACCACCGCGTCCACCAGGGGCCCGCGCTGCTCCCTCGGGAGCGTCATCAGCGCCTCGAACAGGCGGGAGACTCCACTCGCATCGGGCGACGCACGCAGCGGGGCGAGCAGCGACTCGAGGGCACTCAGGCTGAGCCCCTCGAAGAGCGCGAGCGTCTCATCCGCGCGGCGGAAGCCGCAGAGCGCATCGAACGGCGTCAGCGCGCAGATGAGCTCGGGCTTGTGGTTCGCGTCCTTGTAGTTGCGGTGCGAGGCCGTAAGCGGCACACCGAGCGCGTTCTCCCGCGCGTAGCCCTCGCGGGCCTGGGCGAGACTCGGGTGGGTCTGCAGCGACAGCGGCGTCTCCGCCGCGAGCACCTTGAGCAGGAACGGCAGATCGTTCCCGAACCGGCGCGTCACCGCCTCGCCGAGCTCCCGCTCCGGAGCGGACCGGATGGTGTCCAGCAGCGTCCGCACTCCCGAGTCCCGGCGCACGCGCGAAGGGGCGCCAGGGTGGGCCCCCATCCACAGCTCCGCCTGACAGGTGGCGGAGGGGGACGGCTGTCCGAGCAGCTCGGCGATGGCGGTCCGAGAGCCCCAAGCGTACGGCTGGATGACGTTGTCGAGGAGATCCATGCAGCGGCGCCCATAGCACCCTGGGGATCGCCCCGCCACCCGGGAGGGTGGCCTAGTTGCCCGCCACGAAGGCGTCGATCTGGGTCTCGCGCTTGAAGTCGGCCAGATACCGGGACGCGGCCTCCTTCGAGGCGAAGCTCCCCATGCGGACCCGGTACCAGGTGCCCTTCTTGGGGACCTCGGCGGCGACGATGTACGGCGCGTAGCCCCGATCCCTCAGCTTGGTGGCGAAGCGATCGGCCTCCGGACGGTTCTGGAAGGCGGAGATCTGCAGGGTGAAGGCCCCGCCCGGCACGGCCTCGGTGGGACGCTGGGTGGCGCGGGCGATGGCCTCCTTCAGGCCAGTGCCCTGCGGCGCGGTGCGGGTAGGCGTGGGAGCGGTCTCCACCTTGCCCGGTACGGGAGCGGGCTTGCTGTCGGCGACCTTCGTCTCCACGGGCTTGGGCTCCGCCTTGGGCGCGGCCGGCTTGGGCTCGGCGGCCTTCGGCTCCGCGGGCTTCTGCGCGGTGGCGGTGGGGGCGTAGTCGTCATCCGTGGGGGACGCCGTGGGCGCGGTGGCGTCCGCGGGCTCCGTGGCCTCGGCGGGCCTGGCCTCGGGGGGCGCGGGCTGCTCGACCGGCTTCGGCTTGGGCGCCGGCGGAGGGATGGCGACCGTGACGGTGCCGGGCTTGGAGGGCGCGGTCTCGGAGGCGGTCCTCTTGGTGAGCTCGTCCTGGAAGGTGAGCGGCGACTCGGTCTCGCGGGCCTGCTGGAGGGCCTGGGCGTTGGCGTCGAGCGCGGAGAGGAGATCCGGCGCGGCGGCGGCCTGGGCGTTGCCGGCGAGCTTCTTGCCCACCACCACGCCGAGCACGAACACGGCGCCCATCACGATGATCCCCGCGATCAACAGGCTGACGATCTGCCGGTTGTCGAGAGACACGTCCAACTTCTCTTTCATCCGATGGGCATCGCGCATGGCGTGGTGTTCCTCACGTGTGCTGCGCCCCGGCCCGGCCACACGAGTGTCGCGGCCTGTAGCGTCGAGGTGTGGCGGAAGGTACGCCCCGCCTCCAGGTCGGTCAAATTCAGTGCGTGCGAAGCCTCACACCCGGCCTGTTGCCGGGAGGCTCAAACAATCCACCCACCGCCGAGCACGCGATCGCCGTCGTAGACCACGGCGGCCTGGCCCGGGGTGACGGCGCGGGCCGGAGCGTCGAGCCGGATGGACACGAGCCCATGTGGGGAGACCTCCACGCGGCCGGCGGCACCGGGGTGGCGGTGGCGGATGCGCACCTGCACGGACTTGTCCGAAGGGGGCGGCCCGTCCACCCAGTGAGGCTGGAGGAGGCCGAAGGAGTCGCGCGAGGTCTCATCCGCGGAGCCCACCACGACGCGGCGGGTGTCGGGCTCGATGCGCTGGACGTAGCGGACCTCCCCTCCCCCGAGGTTGAGCCCGCGGCGCTGGCCCACGGTGTAGCGGTGGACGCCCGCGTGGGTGCCGAGCACCTGGCCCTCGGTGTCGACGATCTCCCCGCCGGGCTGGGGGCCGGCGACCTTCTCCACGAAGCCGGCGTAGTCGCCATCGGGCACGAAGCAGATCTCCATGCTCTCGGGCTTGTGGCTGGTGGGGAGGGCGTGGCGCTCGGCGACGGCGCGGACCTCGGGCTTGGTCATGCCGCCCACGGGGAAGACGATGTCGGCGAGCTCCCCCTGCCCGAGCGTGAAGAGGAAATAGCTCTGGTCCTTGGCGGCGTCGACGGCGCGGCGGAGGACGAACCTGCCGTCCTGCTGCTCGACCTGGGCGTAGTGGCCGGTGGCGAGCCGGGCCCCGAGGGCCCGGGCGCGCTTGAGGAGGAAGTTGAACTTCACGTCGCGGTTGCAGGCCACGCAGGGGATGGGCGTGCGGCCGCCGAGGTACTGCTGGACGAACGGGTTGATGACCCGGTCCTTGAAGAGCTCCTCGGCGTTGGCGACGTAGAAGGGGATGCCGAGCGTCTGGGCGACGGCGCGGGCATCATCGATGTCATCCGGGCTGCAGCAACTGCCGCACTGGGCCTTGCCCTCGTAGGACCAGACCCGGAGGGTGATACCGATGACCTCGTGACCCTGCTCCTTGAGCAAGGCAGCGGCGGCCGAGGAGTCCACCCCACCGCTCATGGCAACGACGACTCGCATGACGTCCCTCTCTACACGCCGGCCGGTCCGGATGCGACACCACAGACGGAAGAGGACAACAGCCCCGGACAATTTCCCCTCCCCTACCGGGAAGGGATGGAGTGAGCGGCTCCCTCCGCGCCCGCTGGACGACCTCAGGACCCTCGGGCCTGAAGCCAGCTTCGCAGCAGCCCCTTCAACTTCTCCGCCTCGTTGAGCGAGGGCTCATCGAGCACCTGCTCGACGAGGAAGCGAGTGGCCTCTCCCACGATGGGCGAGGGACCAACCCCCAAGGCGGACATGATGGCCCCGCCATTGAGCGCGAGGTCCTTGCCCGTGAGCGGAGGCTTCGCGGCGACGAGGGCCAGCAGTCGACCGATGAGGGCCTCCAGTTCGAGCAACCGTCCTGGCTCGCGCGCCTGGACCCGGGCCCGAGCCACCTGGGTGAGCGGCTCGACGTTGGCGGGCCCCACCTTGGCGATCAGCCGACGCAGTGCGGGGTCCGAGCCCTCGACGTGCCGCTCGAGCGCCGCGTGCCCGACGAAGAGGCGCACACGCTCGATATTCTTGGTGGGAAACTTGAGCCGGACGCCGATCTCCTCGGCGCGCTGGGGGTCGACGAGGTCGGCCAGGAGGGCGGCGAGACGGATCTCCACATCCGCGGGCGCGGCGGCGGCGGCGGCGCGGGCGAGCCGGGCGGCCTCGGCGTCCGCGCGGGCGAGCTCGGGCAGGAAGACGTCCAGCAGCCCGGTGACGGCGAGGAGCTCGAGCCCGAAGGCCTCGCGCTTGGAGAGGAGCAGCTTGACGAACTCCTCGCGGACGCGCTCGTGGGCCACCTTGCGGAAGACGGAGAGCGTGGCCGGAATGGCGGCCTGGGTGGCGGGGTCGAGCGTGAAGTCGAGCACCGCGGCGAAGCGCACGGCGCGCATGGGACGCAGTCCATCCTCGGAGAACCGATCGTTTGCCGAGCCCACGCAGCGGATGAGGCGGGCCTTCAGGTCCTCCTGGCCGCGGAAGGGGTCCACGAGCTCATGGTTGAGGGGATTCCACGCCATGGCGTTGATGGTGAAGTCGCGACGCGAGAGGTCCCTGACGATGTCCTTCTCGAAGGTGACGGCACTGGGGCGGCGACCGTCGTGGTAGTCGCTCTCGCTGCGGAAGGTGGTGACCTCGACGTGGTTGCCGTCGGCGAGCACGGTCACCGTGCCGTGCTGGATGCCGGTGGGGATGACCTTGCGGAAGGCGCTCTGCACCTGCTCGGGGAGCGCGCTGGTGGCGACGTCGAAGTCCTTGGGGTGGACGCCCCGGAGCGTGTCGCGGACGCAACCGCCGACGAGGTAGGCGGCATGGCCCAGGTCCCAGAGGCGGGTGATGACGTCCAGGACGGGACGCGGGACCTCGGCGTCGAACAGGGAGGCAAGCGTCGTCATCCGCTGTGGCTCGGGAGAGGAAGGGAACAGAAAAAAGCCCCCGTCTCCGAAGGGAAACGGGGGCGAAGGGTGTGGCCCCGGCTGGAATCGAACCAGCGGCCTGCGGTTTAGGAAACCGCCGCTCTATCCAACTGAGCTACGGGACCAAGACTGCGGGGGATTTATAGCAGGCGACCCGCCATTGCAACGACGGCGAACAGCCCAGAAGGCTGACGCGGAGACGAGCCCGGGTGCCGTTCACCATTGGCCACTCCCGGGCCCTACGCCGCTGTGACTCGAGCCCTCCCAGTGAGTTCCAAGGGCATTCAGACCTGGCGCGTATTCCCTCCGGTCGGCTACCCATCAAGGGCCGACCATCACCACGGTAAATTCCCATGAAGCCAGGCTGGACGGCGGTGCTGCTGATGCTCCTCGCCGGGTGTGCTACCGCTTCTCGGGTCGTGCGCCTGGACACAGGTCAGGCCGACACGCTCGTTTTCACCCCACGCTCCGGTGCCGAGCCGGTGAAGTTGAACGGCAACGAGTTCAAGGAGGCCGTGGCGAAGCGTGCCTGGGAGGTTCGGCCCTCCACTCGGCCCCAGGAAGCCGCCCGGAAGTTGTTCCAGGTCGAGGCGCGGAGTGGTTCGTACACGTACGAGACACGCAGCCGCCGCGTCACTCGGCTCGGACCGGACGAACATCTGGAGGGGGCACAACCGGCGGCGGAGGTGGAGTTGACGCGCGCCTACCTGCGCTGGTGCGAGCGCACCGGCAGGCCCGGAGACTGTCTCCGCCTGCTGACGGAGAGCCCCATCGTCAACGGGGACGGCCGTTTCGCTCTGGCCCTGGCCCTCGCCAAGGGCGCCGTGCTCGACGAGATGCTGGAGGCGTTCAAGGGCATGGCCGATCCACACGCCATGGTGGCGGCGGTTCTCTGGACCTGGACGACGTACATGGTCCTCATCTCGATTCCCGACGTGACGGTCTCGAAGGGCCTCGCGGCGGTGATGACCGCCACCCTCATCTCCTACGTGGGCATCGACACCTTCTGGGGCCTCGTCGTGGGCTTCAAGCGGCTGATGGACGAGGCGGATCGGGCCGTCACGTTCAACGAGTTGCGCGAGGCCGGGGAGCGGTACGGCAAGGTCATGGGCCGCAACGCGGCGCGTGCGTTCGCCATGCTGGCCACGGTGGCGCTCGGCAACACGGCGCCGGGGTTGGCGGCGAAGGTGCCGACGCTGCCCGGCGCGATGCAGGCAGCGGCTCAGGCGAAGACGCAGGTGGGCATCAGCCTCGCGGCAGTGGGGGAAGTAGAGACGGTTGCCGTGAATGCCGAGGCCGTCACCATCGCTCTTGCTCCGAGTACCGTGGCGATGTCGGCCGGAAACGGCCGAGGCAACGGTCATGTCACGGGCGAGCTGACAGGCGGCGCGTCGGCTATCCACGTTGACAAGGTGGTCAACAGCAACATGCCGCACGCGGCGGAACGTGCGGTTGAACGGGCTGGTTTCTCAAGCGTGCAGGAGGCTCGCACGGCCTTGCAGGAGTTCGGCCGGCAGATCGAGAACTCAGGGCTTCCGCCCGGAACCATTCGGGACACGGCCCACGCGAACCGCGTCATCGTTCCTGGCTTTGGCCGAGGTGGTGCGGTCGTCTATCAGCTCAGCGCTGGTGTATTGAAGCTGAAGACCGTTTTGCAGTGGAGGCCGTAATGGGACAGACGGATTCCAAGAAGAAGCTCGGGCGCTTCGAGTTGCGAGTCTCCGAAGACGATCAGGACGTGGCCTATTTGCGCCTCCCAAACCACCCCGGTGAGACCTGCAAGATGTCCAAGTCGATCAGGCTGGCCGAAGTCATGGGCTCCTACACGGGCCCCGATGTGGTGCTTGACTTCGACCAAGATGGAGTCCTGGTCGGAATCGAGATCCTGGCGTGACGCCCTGCTGACAATGAAGTGCATGGAGGAGCAACTCAGCCCAAGAAAGCTGCGTAACGGGGCGGACGGATTCCAAGAAGAACCTCGCTCTGCCGCTGGGCCGCCTCCCCGCGCCGGTGGTGCGACAGATCCCGCGCCATGCCGAACAACCCCACCACCTGTCCGTCCGGCCGGCGGAGCACCCCCTTGGTGGAGAGCCACTCGCGCTGCACTCCCGCCATCCACTCGCTCATCTCCGCGTGGAGGGTGCGCCCGGCGAGCAGCGTTTGCCGATCGAACTCCAGCGTGTTCTGGGCCTCCTGCGAAGGCATCAGCTCGCTGTCCTTGCGGCCGATGATCTGCTCCACCGGCAGGCCCAGGTAGCGCGCCCCGACGCTGTTGATGAACGTGTAGCGGCCCTGGAGCTCCTTCGTGAAGACCGCGTCCGGCATCTCCTCGACGATGGCCAGGAAGAGTTCGCGGTAGGCCTACCTGGGAGCACATGGTGGGCCTTTCGGAACGCCCGCTCCGCGCGTCAAAGCGCCCCAGCCAGGTGGGATTCCCTGCTATGAAATACACCCGAGCTTAAAAAAGATGACGAAACCATCCGCGCAACCCGTACATCCCTGGTTTCCCACCCGCCAGCCCAACCCCCGGGCGCGCCTGCGGGTGTTCTGCTTCCCGTACGCGGGGGGAGGCGCCTCCATCTACAACGGCTGGAGCGCGGCGCTGCCGGCGGACGTCGAGCTGTGCGCCATCCAGCTCCCGGGCCGTGAGCGACGCATCCTGGAGAAGCCCTTCCGGGAGATGTCCCCACTGCTGGACGCGCTGGAGCCCCAGCTCGCCCCGCTGTTGGACAAGCCCTTCGTCTTCTTCGGCTACAGCATGGGCACGCGGCTCGCCCTGGGGCTCGCGCAGCGCTGGCAGGCCCGCGGCGCGCCCCTGCCCCTCGGGATGGTGATGGCCGCCGCCACCGCGCCCCATCGCCCCCGGCCCATCCGTGACCACCTCGATGACGCGGCCTTCATCGAGCTGCTCCGCACGTATGAGGGCACGCCCGCCCTCGTCTTCGAGCACCGCGAGCTGCTGGAGATGATCCTGCCGAGCCTGCGTGCCGACTTCGCCCTCGCCGACGCGATGTTGCCCTCTCAGCCGGTGGGCTGCCCGATCTCCGCCTGGATGGGCGAGGAGGACCCCCACGTCCCCCCCGGGGAGCACGTGCACTGGCGCGAGCTGACGACGGGCGAGTTCCGGGTCCGCCACTTCCCCGGCAAGCACTTCTTCCTGCGCACCGCCCGCGCGCCCCTGCTGGAGGCACTGCGCGAGGAGCTCGTCCGCTGGTGCCCCGAGGTCGGTTCCTAACCGCCGGAGACGAACCAGGGCGGCGTGTCTCCCGCCAGGGGGACGGTCCGCTGGCACCGCACCGTCAGCGGCAGGCCGCGGGCCCGGCGCACCGCCACCGCCGCGGGGTGCTGCTCCGAGAGCCTCACCTGCACGAACTGCCAGGACTCGGGCTCGTCCCTCATCCGGGGATCAAACGAGATGCGCGGCGACTCGCCGGGCTCCAGGTGGAAGGCGAACTGCTCCAACGGCAGGCTCAGCCCCGCGCCCCGGGCCTTGATGTAGGACTCCTTCAACGTCCAGTAGTCGAAGAAGCGCTCGCGCTGGCGCTCGGGAGGCAGGGCGTGCAGGGCCGCCACCTCGACGGGCGCGAAGAAGGAATTGGCCAGCTCCACCGTCTGGCCGGGGCGCTTCGAGTCCTCCACGTCCGCGCCCACGTCCACGTCGAGTGCCACCGCGCACACCGCCATGCCGTCCGTGTGCGAGAGGTTGAAGCGCAACCGGGGCGGGGCCTCGCCGGAGAGCTCGGGGCGCCCGTAGGCGTTGGTGACGAAGCGCCAGGCCTCGGGGGGGATGGGCGCGTAGCGTGACAGGGTGACGCGCACCAGCGCGTGGGACACCAGGAACTGGTGCCGGTGCTTCTCGAAGCGGAAGCGCAGGCGCCGCTCCCGCTCGTCCTCGTCGAGCAGCGCCAGGTAGGCCGCGAGGAGCCGGGGCTCGGTCACACGCTCCGGCTCCACCGCCCACAGGTGGACCTCATCTGGCCGCAGCGACAGGGGCTGCTCTGGGGGGCTCGGCGTCATGGCGAGGACCAGCCCCACCCCTATCGCGTCACGGGCGCACGCGCCAGCCTCTCGGCTGGCGCGTCGCCTCCCAGCTCACCGTCCGGTGAGGTTGCTGTTGATGACGCCGAGCTGCAGCTCCAGGTCGAACGTCAGGTCCGGCGAGGACCCACCCGTCTGCTTCACCACCACCGCGAGGGTGTTCTCCCCATGGACGAACACGCCCGCGGGGATGGTGCCGGCGGCCAGCTCGTTCTCCGTCCCGGCGCTCGCGTACTTGTCGTGGGCCGTCCCCTTGTCCACGTTCCGGGAGAACACGAGCGTCCCGTTCACCCACACCGCGATGCCATCGTCGAAGAGAACGCGCAGGTTGGCCTCGGAGACGGCGCCGTTCACGACGATCTTCTTGCGGAAGTAGACGCTCGACTGGGACGGGGTGGTGCGGGTGATCACCGTGCCCTCGTCCCCATCCCCGTAGCCGAGCTGCCCGGCGCCGGACGGCCACGCCGCGTCATTGAACTCCCCGGTGTTCCAGCTCAGGCCCGGATCCAACCCGCTGTCCTGGTACTTCCACACGGACCGGAACGGGATGGCCATGACGCTCGTCTGCCGGCTGATGGTGAAGGGAGCGTTGCTCACGTCCGCCAGCGCGGTGCCGCCGACGCGGGACACGCGCACCCGCACCTGGCTGCTGCTCACGTTGGGCACCGTCCACCCGTACACGCCCGTGTTGGCCACCCCGAAGGCGATGGGCGTCCAGCTCGTGCCGCCATCCGTGGAGAACGCGAGGTCCACGCTCGCCACGTTGCCACTGCTGGACCAGGTGATGGAGGTGGAGACGCCCGGCTGGAAGACCTCGCCGCCGTTGGGCGCGGTGAGCACCAGCGTGTCCGGCACCGGACCGGTGGCCTGCTCCACCTCCAGCCCGAGCGCGAAGGTGAGGTCCGTCGAGGTGGCGGCCACCTGCTTCACGATCGCCGTCACCACGTTCTCTCCCACGCGGAACGGGTTGGACGTGAGCGGGAGCGAGACGCGCTCGTACGCGTTGGTCGCCGAGCCCGTCCCCCAGGCGCCATAGGCCATCCCGCTCCCCATGTTGCGGGAGAAGACCTGCACGCCGTTGATCCACACGGCGACGGCGTCGTCGTACAGCACCTCGAGGCTGGCCGCGGTGACGAGGTTGTCCAGGGTGATCTTCTTGCGGAAGTACACCGTGGGGATGGTGGGCGAGCCCTGGTTCACCACCGTGCCCTCGTCCCCGTCGCCGTAGCCGAACTGGCCATTGCCGGTCTTCCAGGCCGAGTCATCGAAGTCGCGGGCGAGCCAGGCGGAGCCCTGGTCGATGCCGCGGTCGTCGTACTTCCACGTGTCGGCGAGGACGATCTTCTTCTGCGCGCGCGGCGCCACCGTGCCGATCCGCACGATGCTCGCCACCGAGGGCACGCCCTGCCCGTCCACGAGGAAGAGCATGTAGTAGCCCGGAGGAGCGGCGACGTTGCTCGCGGGAGCGCTCACGCTCAGGCCCCCGCTCGTCAGGGTGAAGGGCAGCTTGAGGAAGCGCTGGTGCTGATCGAAGGCGTGCGTCACCGAGCCCAGGGCGAGCAGCGTCACCTTGGCCACCTGCGCCGCGTTCGGGGTCTCCACGAGGAAGCTCGTCCCCGGGTTGACGACGCCCGGCGCGGACTGGATGACGGGGCGCGGGCCGTCCTGCTTGAGGTACGGGGGCGAGAAGATCTCCATCGAGCGCCGGTTGCGGCCACCGCCGGTCAGCACGCGCCCATCCGGCAGCAGGAGCGCCGTCGAGTGGTAGCCCCGGTAGTCCGTCGCCGGCGCGAGCTTCGTCCAGGTATTGGTCTCGGGGTCGAAGAGCTCCGGCACCTTGACCGGCAGGCTCTCGTCATCGAATTCATCGCTGCTGCTGCCGCCCGTCACCAGCACCTTGCCATCCGGCAGCAGGGTGGCGTTGAGCTGCCGCCGGGGCCAGGCCATCGGGGCCCGGGCCACCCAGGTGGGATTCGGCGCGGCGAGATCAATCTCCTCCACGGTGGCCGTGGGCGGAGAGCCGCCTCCGATGAGGAGCACCTTGGAGCCGTACATCACCGCCGAGCCGTAGGCGCGGCCGGGGTACCCGCCGCGCGCGCTCTCGAACCAGGTCCCGGTGCCCTCCGGATCCAACCAGCGGGATTGCCGCTGGGGGCCGGCGTAGAAGAGCTTGCCGTTGGGCGCGAGGAACATGCGCGGGTAATAGGGCACGTCGCGCTGAGCGGTGGTGAGGTTCCTCCAGGTGCCCGTCGCGGGCTGCCACACCTGGGGCAGCTCGTTGCAGGTGCCCGCCGCGTGGGTCTCGCCCGAGAGCACCAGCACGTCCCCGTTGGGCAGCGTGGTGTTGGTGGGGTACCACCGGTTGTCGTTCATGCTCTGCGTGCGGCTCCACGAGAGCGTGAAGGGGTTGAAGATGCTCACGTAGGGGTAGCCCACGTGCGACTCCTCGTGGCCTCCCGTCACCAGCAGCCGTCCATCCGCCAGGAAGGAGTGGCCCGCGCAGAAGATGTTGTAGTCCGGCACCGGCAGAGCCGAGAGCAGCCCCGTCTCCGGGTCCCAGAGCTGCGGCGGCTCCAGGCCCTCCTCGAACTCGCCGAAGAACATCACCTTGCCGGTGGGCAGCAGGTGGGTATGCGTCATGGACACCGGGAAGAGCGTCATCGGCGCCCACTCCCCCGCCACCTTGGGATCCGCCGCCCTCGCCGCCAGCGGCACCGCCGTCAGCAGCGTGCCCAGGGCGAACAGCAGACGTCTCCCCCAACACCTCATCAATGACCGCGCCATCATCCCCCTCCTCGCCCAACCCCATACGGCTACGGAAGGTGAACGTAGGCCCCCCCCCGGCGTTGCCAAGCGGTGCCCGAGTGCGGAACGTGTGATCACCCACGGACAGCGAGGGGCACGATGTATCCCTGCATCCGACAACAGGAGGGGGGTGCGCAGTTGGTGACGAGCGCTTTCATTGTCCCAGGGGGCAGTTGTCCACGGGTTGGCACGCGCCGAGTTTGAGGCCGCCCCGAAGCAGCGCCCGGGGAAGGGCGCGGCGATCGGGAGACGAGGGGGGACAACGGCAGGGCGAGGCGAGGCCGCGGAGCGACCGCGAGGGGTGTGTGTGCGTTGAGGGCGCGTCGGGCTCACCTGCGACGCCGGGTGGTGTATGGAACTCTTCCCCGTTCATCTGCTGGTCCTGGTGGTGATGATGAACCGGTACGTGCTCGGCCCGCTGCTGCGGCGGGTGCGCGGCCGCCGGGTCGATGCCACGGACGACGGCTACCAGCCGACCGTCTGCGTCATCATCCCGCTCTTCAACGAAGGCGAGGGCATCTACCACGCCATCCGCAGCCTGCTGGCGCAGGACTATCCCCACGACAAGCTGGGCATCTGCGTGGTGGATGACTGCTCCACGGACGACAGCTACGCCTGGGCGATGAAGGCGGCCGAGGGCCACGCCAACGTGCGCGTGATGCGCAACCCCCACAACATGGGCAAGCGCAAGGGCATCGCCCGGGCCGTGCGCGAGGTGGACAGCGAGCTCATCGTCTCGGTGGACTCGGACGTGGTGGTGCACCCGAGCGCCGTGCGCGAGCTGGTGCGGCGCTTCGTCAGCCCGAACATCGCCGCGGTGGGCGGCCGCACCTACGTGTCCAACCGTCACCAGAACTGGATGACGCGGATGATCGAGATCAAGTTCTACTTCGCCCAGGAGTGGCTCAAGGACCTGGAGCGGAGCTTCCGCTCGGTGCTCTGCCTGTCCGGGTGTCTCACCGCGTACCGGCGCCATGTGCTGCTGGAGCTGGATCCCATCCTCGAGGCGCGCAACATCGCCGGCATTCCCATCAAGTACGGCGAGGATCGCTTCCTCACGCGGCAGATCGTCAAGGCGGGCTACGAGACGGTCTACACCACCGAGGCCTGGTGCCAGACGGCCGCGCCGGCCACGCTCTCGGGCTACTTCTCGCAGCAGCTGCGGTGGCGGCGCTCCAACCTCGTGGACATGCTCTGTGGGCTCAGCCACGCGTGGCGGCTGCACCCGGTGGTGTGTGTCCACTACGTGTCACAGCTCGCGCTGCTGCTCTCCTATCCCGTCATCATCGTCCACAACCTTCTCAACGGGCAGTTCTGGGGGGTCTTGCTGCTGCACATGCTCGTCATGGGGGCGATGGGGGTCATCTACCGCATCGACAAGAGGGAGCTGCCCCCGGACATGCGTGTCTCCGCGCTCTCCTTCCTGCCCATGGGGCTGCTGATGCCGATCACCTACGCGCTCTTCACGCCGCTGGCGCTCTTCACCCTGGACTCGGGGAGCTGGGAGACGCGGAGCAAGCCGGGCACCGCCACCAGCGAGCCGCCCGCACCCGCGGACGGAACTCCCAGCGCGCTACCACCCACACAGCCGGTTGGAGGGGGCTCGACGCCATGAACCAGCGCCTCGTCAACAAGGTCAACACCCTCGCCGTCAACGTCTACAAGGCGTTGGGCACGGTGCTGCTGTCGATCATCCTGATCGGCCTCGTCTCGTACCTGGGCGTGCAGACGTTCTTCTTCGTGAGCCGCGGCTGGCTGACGCCCACGGTGGTCTCGCCCACGGATCCGGAGATCCTCCAGCTCAACGCGCAGCTCGCGCAGCAGGCGGCGTCGCGGGACAAGCTGCTGGCGGACAAGCGGGACCTCGAAGGCCGGCTGGAGCAGGCCGAGCGGCTCCTCGGCTCCGAGCAGGACTTCCAGGAGCGCTTCCGGGTGGCCCTGGGGAGCGAGCGGGAGTCCCGGGCCCGGGCGCTGCGCCGACTGGCCACGCTGCGCCAGGAGTACCAGGAGGCGGCCGGGGAGATCACCGAGTCCAACCGGGCCTACGCGGGCATGGCGCGCACGCGCACCGAGGCCCTCTACAACGCGAAGCTGCTGGAGCGCGAGGAGCGGCTCACGGCCAACCACCAGCTGGCGCAGATGGCGCAGACGAACCTGTCGCTGGCGGAGGGCTCGGCCGAACTGCAGACGAAGCTGGAGGCGCTGAAGCGGGAGCTGGCGGGCCTCGAGGCCTCGCTGGCCGGCAAGGCCGAGGGACTCACCACGCAGGTGCTGCTGCTGGAGCGGGAGTACACGCGCTCGGTGCTGGAGGTGGCGCGCGCGAAGAGCGAGCAGGCGCACCTGAAGGACAGCCTGCGCTCGCTGGACGAGGCGGTGGGGCGCTACGACGCGCTGCTGGCCACCATCCGCAGCTCGCCGTGGCTGGAGGCGATCGAGAAGGACCTGACGGTGGGCTTCGTGCCGTACGAGAACCTGGAGAGCGCGCCCGCGGGTACCCCGCTCTACCGGTGCGCGCTGCGGCTGCTGTGGTGCCGGGAGGTGGGCGTGGTGGGCCACCCACTCCAAGGAGAGGTGACCGTCAAGCACCCGGTGCGCCAGTCGATGCTGCGAGGTGTGATGGTGGAGCTGCAGCTCCAGGACGAGCGCTGGGCGCGCGAGGAGCTGCTGCACCTGGGGCGACCGCCGCTGTTCCTGTAGCGGCGGAGCCCGGAAAAAGGAGACACGGATGCGGTGGGCAATTGCATGGGGCGTGTTGGCGGGCCTCGGCGCGGGAGCGGCACGCGCCCAGGAGCCGGCCGGCGAGGCGCGCGACCCGGGCTATTGCGCCTTCGTGCGCGGCGTGGGCGAGGCCGAGTCGGCGGTGCTGCTCGCGCCGGACGTGTTCGCGAGCGTGGGCTTGGTGAACGCGGGTGAGGCTGGAGACGGCGGGGGCGTGCCCCTGGGCGGCCCCACGCCACGCATCACCGCCGGCCTGAACTACGACCTGGTGGGGCTGTACCGGGGCCTCGCCATCCGCCGCCGGGCGGAGGCGGAGTGCGAGCGCTACCGGGCGAGCTCGGCACTGCGCTCCGCCGTGAAGCGGGGGCCGGACGTGGGCGCCGAGGCCGCGCTGGCCGCGCGTGCCCAGGTGCTGGAGAGAGCCCTGCCCGAGGCCGAGCAGCTCCTGGCCTCACTGCGCGAGGACGTGAAGCAGGGCCGGGCCACCCTGGAGGAGCTCAACGCGCTTCAACTGCGGCTGGACGGGCTGCGGGCGCTGGCGCACGAGACGGCGAAGGAGCGCGAGCGGCTCGCCGCCCTGCCCCGCCCCGCCGAGCGCCCCCTGTCCACCTGGCTCCAGGAGCTGCGAGCGGCGGATGACCGGGTGGAGCAGGAGTCCGGGAGCCTGCGCCGCGCGTCGGCGTGGAACGTGCGGCTGCGCGGAGGGTACGACGAGCTGGTCAACGTGAGGCAGGACGTGCCGCTCTTCGGGATGCTGACGGTCTCGTACAACCTGGGGAGCCTCTGGCAGCCGGCGGCGAACGCGCGGGCGCGCGAGGGGCGTCGGCTGGCGCTCGAGGAGGACGTGGAGGGCGTGAGCCTGGAGGTGGCCGCGCTGCTGCGCGAGCTGCGAGCGGCGCACGGGGCCGACGAGGCCCGCCTGCGCGAGGTGTCGGTGCTGGTGACCGACTTGGCGGGGCAGCTCGAGGAGCTCCAGGCGATGGAGACGGCGAAGGTGCGCCGCTACCGGGACTACCTGGTGCTGGAGCTGGCGCGGCTGCGGGCGGAGCAGGCCTGGCTGAAGGCGCACGTGACGGAGCTGGGCCGGTTCCTCGGAGAGGAGCGGCCGTGACGAGCCGCTCGGTCCTGGTGGCCTCGCTGCTGGGGCTGCTCGCGCCACCGGCCACCGCGGGAAGGCCCATGAAGACGGACGACTCCCTCGCCGGGGTGGACGCGAAGCGGCTGAGGGTGACGCAGGGGAAGCTGGAGCCGCTGCCCAACGGGCGACTGGTCATCGAGGAGCCGAAGGTGCGTGCGGTGATGGCGTGGACGCCGTCCCGCGAGGGGCCGAAGGCGCGGGCCCTGGTGTCTTCAGCGAAGCGGGAAGCGGAGGCCCAGGTCGTGGAGCTGCGCTTCACCTACCTGGGAGCCACGCGCGAGCAGGTGCCGCTGGCCTCGGGGGAGCTGCGGCGGCAGATCGGGCTCAAGCTGCGGGCACGGGACGGCTGCAACGTCGTCTACGTGATGTGGCGCATCCAGCCGAAGCCGGGACTGGTGGTCTCCGTGAAGAACAACCCGGGGATGCACCGCTCGGACGACTGCGGCAACGGCGGCTACCAGACGGTGAAGCCGAGCACCAGGAGCGCCGTGCCCGAGCTCGAGCCGGGCCAGAGCCACACGCTCCGAGCGGAGCTCCAGGGCGCGGAACTGAAGGTGCGGGTGGACGGCAAGTCGGTATGGGAAGGAACGCTGCCGCCCGAGGCGCTCACCTTCGACGGCCCGGTGGGCCTGCGCACGGACAACGGTCGGTTCCAGGTGGAGCTGCTCTCCACACCGTAACGCCCCCTCGCCTTCCGACGAGGGGGACGTCCCTCACGCGTCCCTCACACCGACGGCTGGGTCTCCGTGGAGGGCCCGCGCTTGTCCTCCTCCTTCTCCTTGCCGAGGGGCTCGGCCTGGATGGAGCACCCGTTGGTGCCGCAGGAGCCACCGTCCTGCAAGTCGAAGCGCCAGCGGTGGCGGGGGCACACGAGGTAGCGGCCCTCCTCGACCCAGCCCTCCTCGAGATCCGCGCCCTGGTGCGGGCAGAAGCGATTCACCGCGTAGCGCTGCCCGTCGACGGTGACCACGGTGCGCTCCTTGCGCGCCTCGGTGGCCAGCGTGCCGTCGCACATGGCGCGCAGGTCCTCCACCTCGGCGGCGATGAAGTTGTGCAGGGTGGCGTCGTAGACGTCCGGTGAGCGCGAGGCCCGGAAGCGGAAGGACAGCAGGAAGTCCTCCCAGTTCAGCTTGCGGTCCAGCACGCGGACGATGTCCGCGGCGCCCGCGATGAGCGTGTACCGGCTCAGGTCACGCACCTCACCCACGACGTCCACCCGGCGCGCGCGGAAGTCCACGCGGATGAGCTGTCCGGGCAGCTCGATGAGGCCAAAATAGAGGGGCATCGTCACCCGGTCCGCCAGCGAGAAGGCGTCCAGCTTCTGCTGCATCTCCTCGCGCAGCCGCAGGTGGATGCGATCCACCTCCTCGAGCATCAGGTTGCGCCGCCGCTCGCGGAAGACGCGCGTCTGGAGCGCCGCGTAGGAGCGCAGGTACTGCGAGACGTTCTCGTCGGTGACGCGCTCGGGCGCCAGCGAGATGAGGTCTCCCACGCCCACGTCGAGCACATCCCCGGGCATGGGCTCGATGAGGCGCGGCGTCTTGCCCGCCATGCGGTGCTGCAGGAAGGTGAACATCTCCGAGGCCCGAGGGAAGATGTTCACCGGCTCGAGGTTGATGTGGAAGAGCGACGGATCCAGGAAGCAGGCCGGGCCCGCCGAGGCCAGGTAGACGCGCGGCTGCACGGTCTCGATGGCACGAGCCACCGCCTCGAACTTGCTGGCGCGCTTCTGCCGCGAGAGCTCCGCGTACGTCTCGCGTGAGTAGTCGTAGCTGGTGGGGTGCCAGATGGCGCCCGAGAACTGGGCCGTGAAGATGTCGATCGGCCCCTCCTCGGCGACGATGTTCGGCAGCCTGTCGTGGATCTTGCAGTCGTTGAGGTTGAGGAACGTCTGCCCATCGGCCTGCACGAGCAGGGCCGAGTCCCGGTTGGTGCCCGTGTCGGTGAGGAAGAGCTTCAGGTAGCCGCCCTTGATGGGCACCTCCTGCTGGTCCTCGCAGGTGAGGACGCGCCTGGCCCCATAGGACTCGAACTCATCGCGGAGCGCCGTGCGGCGGAAGCGGCCCAGCACGACGGTGAAGTCCCGCTTCGTCAGGGTGCGCAGGAAGTCGGGATCATAGTGATCCTTGTGCTCGTGGCTGATGTAGAGGTAGCGCTCCTTCGTCGAGCGCTCGAGCTTCTCGCGCACCAGGGGCGCCAAGTGATGATTGCGCGGGAATTGCATCCATGCGGAATCGAACGCCCCCTCGGGAGAGAGCCACGGGTCGACGACCACCAGCGCATGTTGGGTTTCGACCAGGAAACCGGCATGCCCGAGGAACGTGATCTGCATGTTGAAGACTCCCCCGCGAGATCCGGGACCATCAGTGCCATCGTCCCGGAGTGAGGCCACCGGAACGTACGCATCGCACGTGACAGAGGCGCGGCAAGGCTGGTGTGGGGGGAGTGATGCCGCCATGGCCCTCGGGTACGAGCCACGCGTTCACCACCGAGCAGGAGTCTGGCACCGGGCCTGAAGAAGGCGCGGGGAAGGTGGAAATCCCCGCGCCCAGCCCTTCATCCGAGGTGGAGTCCGAGGCTCCAACTCACTCGAGAATCTCGCGGACGCTCAACCACTTGAAGTCCACGTCCGAGGCGCTGTCCCAGCGGAAGGTGGCGATGGGGCCGCCCCAGGTGATGGGCATGGCCGGCACGGAGCCGCCACAGTGATCGGCGTCGCCGCCCCACGAGCCGTCATCCACCTTCTCGTAGACCTTCTTCCACGTCACCTTGTCCGCGTTCTCGTTGAGCCACGTCTCGAGCCGCACCGCGGGCTTGCCGTTGGCGGTGGTGTTGCGCATGACGGCCTTGAAGCCCACCCAGCGGCCCTTGAGGGACGAGGTGCCCGTCTTGTAGGGCGCGTTGTCGTAGCTCACGTGCCAGGTCTCCTTCTCCCAACGCACGCGGCCGTCGAAGTGCAGGCCGCCCTTGTACGAAGAGCCCTCGCACGCCAGGTCATCGTTGTGACGACCCCCGCGCGCGTACCAGGCGAAGTTGTCGCTCATGTCGCTGGCGGCGTTCACCTTGACGAAGCCAGTCATCTCCACGTTCTTCCAGTCGTTGGGCGACTGCATGTAGCCGCGACTCGCCAGGACGTCCCGGTCATACGAGGGAATCTTCTTCGCGTCGTAGCCCGTGGAGGTGTGCACGCCCATGCGGACCTGGATGCTCTTCATCTTCCAGGAGCCGTCCGCGTTGCGCGTGATGGTGTCCTGCGGGTCGAAGCGCTTGTCGTTCGGCGCGTTGTCCGGGAGGGCCCAGGTCTCGCCACCGGCCTTCGTCGGGTAGAGCATGGTGACGCCGAACACATCCGTGTTCGTCGCGGGCGCCGGAGTGGGAGTGGGCGAAGGAGCTGGAACGGGGTCCGGAGTGGGGACAGGCGTTCCAGGCGTTGGGTTGCCCGGCGTGTCTCCCTCCGCGCTACCGCCATGGAGGTCGGGGGTCGGCTGCGAGTCGAGCCCCTGCCCCGCCGGGTCACAGCCGGCGATCGAGGAGACGAGAACGGAGGCACAGAGAGCGGACAGAAGTCGGAGTCGAATCAACGAGGCTGTCTCCAAAAGGGGGGGCCGTGAGGCGGAGCGTGCGACGCAGGCCCAGGCCACCGCGTCGCGCGTTTCCGAGCACGGGGTTGACGCGGATGCCTCCACGCCTGCCCACCATCCCCGCGACCGGCTGGGTGCTCACGAGCCCGGAGGACGTTCAGGTCCCACCGGTTTTGGGCTTCTGAACAGAGAGAAGCGGCCCGTCATCCCGTCCGTGGGTGCCCGCTCCAAGTCCGTCCGCCTGCGCTCCAGCCTGAGGATCCAAGCGCCCGCTCTACTTCGGTTTTTTCGAAGGAAAGCGCCCTGATTACCTATTTGCCTAAGAATGGTCTGGCTCCTATTTCACCTGGAGCCATGAAGAATCAGATCAAGACCCTGGTGCTGCTCGGCCTGCTGTCCGTGGTGCTCATCGGTATTGGCGGTGCGCTGGGCAAAGGATTCCTCCTCGCCTCGCTGGTGCTGTCGCTGGCAATGAACGTGGGGGCCTACTTCTTCTCGGACCGGCTGGTGCTGTCCATGCACGGGGCTCAGGAAGTGAGCCCGGCGGAAGCGCCCGGACTCCACCGGATGGTGGAGGAGCTGTCCCAGCGGGCCGGCATCCCCAAGCCGCGCGTCTTCATGATGCACGAGCCGCAGCCCAACGCCTTCGCCACGGGTCGCAACCCGGAGCACGGCGTGGTGGCGGTGACGACGGGCATCCTGCAAGTGCTCGACGAGCGGGAGCTGCGCGGCGTCCTGGCGCACGAGCTCGCGCACATCAAGAACCGGGACATCCTGCTGTCCACCATCGCGGCGGCGGTGGCCTCGGCGGTGACGTACATGGCGCACGCGGTGGGCTTCATGGGCTCCATGTTCATGGGCCGTGACGAGGACGGCGACGAGGGACTGTCGCCGCTGCAAACGCTCGCCCTCGCACTGGTGGCGCCCATCGCGGCCACGCTCATCCAGATGGGCATCTCCCGCTCGCGCGAGTACCTGGCGGACCAGTCGGGCGGGGAGCTCTCCGGAGACCCCGAGGCGCTGGCGCGCGCGCTGGAGAAGCTGGAGGCCGGGGCCATGGCGCTGCCGGTGGAAGCGCGCCCGGCCACGGCGAGCCTGTTCATCGTGAGCCCCTTCGCGGGGATGCAGAGCATCCTGTCGCTCTTCTCCACGCACCCGCGCACCGAGGAGCGCGTGCGCCGGCTGCGCGAGCAGGCGATGCAGATGTCCACCCGGGGTTGGAGCGGCAGCGCCCTTCCCTTCCCTCACTGACGACGGCCCGAGGGCCGTGGAGAGTTCGAATTTCATGGAGACACAGACCGTAGGCAGCCCCGCCCTCTGGGGTGGGTTCATCCTGTTCGTGCTGTTGATGCTGGCGTTGGATCTGGGAGTGTTCCATCGCAAGACGCACGAGGTGAAGTTCAAGGAAGCGCTGGCGTGGAGCGGCGTGTGGATCTCGCTCGCGCTGGTGTTCAACCTGGGCATCTGGTGGAAGTTCGGGTCCACCCCGGCGATGCAGTTCCTCACCGGCTACCTCATCGAGAAGTCGCTCTCGATCGACAACATCTTCGTCTTCGTCGTCATCTTCTCGGCGCTGAAGATTCCCTCGCTCTACCAGCACCGGGTGCTCTTCTGGGGCATCCTGAGCGCGCTGGTGCTGCGCGCGGTGATGATCTTCGCCGGCGTGGCGATGCTCGAGCGCTTCCACTGGCTCATCTACGTCTTCGGCGCCTTCCTCATCTTCACGGGCGTGAAGCTCTTCCTGCAGCGCAACAAGGAGGAGCACCCGGAGGACGGCTGGGTGATGAAGATGGCGCGGCGGATCATCCCCTCCACCCCGCGCTTCGATAGGGACCACTTCTTCACGGTGGAGAACGGCCGGAAGCTGGCCACGCCGCTGCTCATGTCGCTGGTGCTGGTGGAGCTGACGGACGTGCTCTTCGCGCTGGACTCCATCCCGGCCATCTTCGCGGTGACGACGGATCCGTTCCTCGTCTTCACCTCGAACATCTTCGCCATCCTGGGCCTGCGCTCGCTCTTCTTCGTGCTGGCGGGGGCGGTGGAGAAGTTCTCCTACCTGAAGGTGGGCCTGTCCGCGGTGCTGGTGTTCGTGGGCGCGAAGATGGCGCTGGTGGACGTGGTGAAGGTGCCGCCCGCGCTCTCGCTGGGTGTCATCTCCCTGCTGCTGGGCGGCTCCATCGTGGCCTCGCTGCTCAAGGCGCGGGCACAGGAACGCAAGCAGGTGGTCCCGACCGTGGCTCCCAACGCCCGGCCAACCGCGGCCGCTGAGTAGGACAAGGGCCACCCTGGCTAACTCGGAAAGTGACGACGCCGGATGGGTCCTAGGGCCACCGGCGTCGTCGCATTTCACGGCACTGCTCGACCTACCATGAGTGTGTCGCAAGGCGCGACCGCACAGGCATGGTCATCGCAGCATTGCTGACCCAGCTCATCCCCTTCTGCAATTCTCGAGGATTGTCGCCAGGTATTTCCCGGTTCGCCTATCCGTGGACGCAGATACCATCGTGAGGGGGCAAATTGGCGTGCTCTTCTCGGAAAAACCACTGAGTTGGGGGATCCCATAGAAAACATACTTTGGATCATCGATCCTCAACTCCCATCGCCCACCAACATTCTTCCGAAAGGTCTCTCCGACATAGCGCGCAAAGGCGTCCATGGCGGGCGCCTCTTCGGGCGGCTCGGTCGACTCATAAGTTGGATACCGCTCAAGGATCATTTTCTCCACTACCGCCAGTGAGGTAGGAGAAAAGTCGAGCTGCCGTGCCAATTCCTGAGGCAGCGTCCCCAGGAATTTTTGGAGTGCCGGCTCCATCTCTCCGAGCCAAGCCTCAAATTGTTCGAGCGCCTTTTTCTTATTCTTGATCGATTTCATCACCAACCTCATCACTCGCTACTTCCGCCACCACCAGAACCTGGTTTGTCGTCAGAAGGGCATGGAACGCCCGGCGCATACACGCACCCAATGCCCGCATCATCAAGAGCCTTGATCAACCTCTTCGACGCCCTACCTTCGAAGTACCAGTAGATGTTCCACCCGCGTTTGACAAGGATCTCATCTCTCGCGATCTCCCATTGATTCGCAGCGGTCAATCCCTGGTATCCAGTCTTGTGCTCCACCCCGCGCTGGCGCTTGACGTCGGCGATATCCAATCGACGTGGAACACCTTCCACATCAATCGTGACCTCGCGTTTTCCCCAGCTCAATCGCTCGTGGTACGCCTTGACTGCAGCATTTGCCTTATTGGCTCTTTGCATGTTCAGGTCATAGGCGTCGCTCCAACGCGGGTATTTCCACTTTCCCTTCTTGACCTCTTCGTACTCCTTCCACCGGGCCTTCTTATGCTCTTCAGAGCCAGGCACCAAGTCATCAGCCGCCTGCCGCGTATCAGGATCCAGATTCGGATCTTCCTGAGGCTCTGTATTCCCAGCGGGGTCGACCATTGGATCGACATGCCCACTTGGGTCGGTCATCGGAGACCCGCCAGCAGAAGGATCCTCAACCGAGCGGCCTTCGCTACCCGGGGTAGACGGAGCGATCCTGGGCGACTCGTCTAGGCCCTTGACATAGGCACTCCGCTCGGCGGCCAAGCGCCGCGCCTCCGCTTCTGCTTGCGCGATTTCCTGTGCCCGTTGTTCTTCATAGTAATTGCGGCCAGAGAAGAACCCAACGGCACTTCCAACAGCCCCACTGAGCGAGGTCCAAAAGAGCTTTGCATTTCCGACAGCCGCCGTCGTGCCCCTGGACACGACTTGTGCAGGAGTCGCCCACCCCCAGCCCTGGGTCTGGGTAGCGACATCGGTCGCCGGCCTGAGAATCTCTTTCGCCGCCCCCTGGTACACCTGCTGTTGAGCTTGAGCGATATTCTCCGCCGCCGTGCGTGCGGCTGCCGGGCAGAGGTCAGGCCGAGCATTACAGGTATCGAATGAGCCCTGCACCTGCCGCCCATCCGGGTCCACGTACCGCAATGGGTTGGCAGCCGCATAGCTCCAGGGATTCAGCTCGTTGGGCGTGGTGAGGTAGTTGCTCGCCCCCAGCGGATCCTCACTGAGGAACCTGCCCAACTCCGGCGAGTACCAACGCTGTTGAGCGTAAACGAGCCCCGCATCGCCGTCCCAGGAATGACCCGTATAGCCAAGGCTGCTCTCCTCCGAGTCCGGGCTCTCGGTACCATTCAGATATGCACCCCAAGCGCCGTACCGGTACATCTTGGGCACAACACCCCCCGCCTTGATGCGCCCGACTGCACTGCCGAGCCCATCGTGCAGGATTCGCTCGCCCCCCACCGCCGTGACCAGGCTGCCCACCCGCTCGAACATGAGCTTGGCGCCAGAGCCGGGGAGCCTCTCCTCTACGAGTTCCTCCTCCACGTAGAGCCAGGACGTCACATCCGTGCCAACAGTCTTCGTCCGCCTCAGCCCCGCATAGTCATACGTGTAGTGGGATAGCGTCTTCTCGACGGGAGCATCAACGGATGCGCGGCGTGTGACTTCTATCTGAGCGATACGTCCAGCCGCGTCCCATCGGTATTCGCTCGTGCTCAGGCCACGCTCGTAGATCCGCACCTGACCGAACCGGTCCGTGGTGATCGCGGCGACGCGCGTATTGGACGTCTTGTCCATGATGCGCTGGAGACCGCCGAAGGTGTCGTACTCGTAGCTCCAGTCACGCTTCAGCGCCACGCCCTGACCCGGGTTGTCCACTGCCAGCCCGTATGCGTCCCGCTCCAAGCCACCGCCATACCCGGTCAGTTCCTTCTCGGCTTGACGCGTTCCATCGGTCGCGAGCGAGTACAGCACCGCAGAGCCATCCGGATACCGCACGCCCGTAAGCCGGTCCGCCGCGTCATACCCATACTGGGTAACTTCAGGTGGCGTTATGTCCTTGCCACCTCGGGTCTCTGTCAACCGGTTGCCACGCGCATCATAGGTGTATGTGTATGCCACGAGGGTCTGATTGAAGGGGTCGGCGCAGTCCGGAAATCCCCCAGGCTTCGCGTTGATGACCGCCTGCAGCCGGCCCAGGTTGTCATAGCAACGCTGCTCCACCAATGCGCCATCGTAGATGCGAGTGACACGTTGGCCTCCGGGCTCCCAGTTCACCGTCGTCTTGCCGCGGGCACTGTCGATTGGCGTCCGGTCGATCTCATAGAGCCGATCCTTCGAATCATAGAGGTACTCGACGGAGCGCGGAGGGAGCTCTCCCTCATACACCTTCATCTTCCAGCGCTGGCCACTCGCCGTATAGTCGAACGTGATCTCGTCAATGCCGCGCTTGACAGACTTCAGCAGGCCCCGCTGGTCGTAGGCGAAGGTATTGATCACCGGCGCCGAACTCTTCCGCGTCTCCTCGATCTTCAACGGTTGGTCCATCCCGTTGAACTCGTAGGAGACCTGCATCAGGTCATGGGTGGACTCGCTGGGCGTGGGAGACGCGTACGTCACCCGAACGGCACGACCGCGGCCATCCAACAACTTGACCGTCCCGGCCACCGTATCTGTCGGGCCCGAGCTCTCCGGTGGCAAGGGAACCGTCGTCGCCTCGCCATTGGCATACGTCGTTTCCCAGTAGGGAGCACCCAGCCCCCCGCGCTGGCGCCGGGTCATACGGCCGGCGAAGTCATACCTGAACTCCTGCTGCGCCATCTCAGGCACTCCCGGCATCACCGGGGTCGCCGCCACGCTCTTCAGCCTCAGCAGGCCATCGTAGGTGTAGTTGTAAGTCCCAAGCCCATCCGGAAGCGCCACGGACAACAGTTCGCCCCGCGAGCCATGGACATACGTCCATGTCTTCCGTTCAGTTCCGGCGACTTGTGCTCCCTGGAGCACTTGGTGCACCCGGCCACTGGCGTCGTATGTGTACTCCGTGCGCTGCGCCACGCCACCGCGGCCGTAGCTCTCGGCCTTGAGTGCGCCACTCGGATAGTACTCGTAGGAGCGGGTCCGCCCTTCCAGCTCAGACCCTGGCTCCTGCAGGCTCTTGAGGCGTCCGTCCAGGTAGTACGCATAAAGCGTGGTCTCGTCCGAGTAGGTCTCCGTGCTTAGGAGTCCCTGGTCATAAGTGAAGACCGTGGCGGGACGCCCGACCAACTCCCGCCTCGCCAGCTTTCCGTCCGCATCGTACAGCCACCAGTCGGTGGAGATGGGCACCTTGGGCGTGCGCCGCACCACGTTGCCCAGCGAGTCGACGCTCACCTCCGTTACCCGGTTGCGCTGGGAATCTTCCTGGGGCAGCGAGGAGCCGCGCGTCGCCCAGGCGTATCGGATGGTTGCGTCCCGGCCCAACCAGGTGGTGGTCGTCTGGTAGAGGTAGCTCAGTTCCAGGTCATCGCGCGACCAGCTCTCCAATTCGCGGGTCGGACGACCGCGATCATCACGCTCCGGGGTCTCGAGTGTAGACTTCCACGTCCCTTCCTGCACCGTCCGGCGAAGCTCCCACGGACCGTCGTAGGCGAGGTCAGTCCTCCGGGCATAGTCCGCGCCCTTCTTCACGCCCTCGAAGAGGAGCTTCCCTCGCGCATTGGTGCGCCGAACCGTCACGACGGTCTCGAGGGTTCCCCCGAGCTTCTCGGCGGCCGTCTGCGTCTCCTCGACCTCGCCAGCGTTCCCCGTCGGCGCGTACGTCCACGTCGCTCCAGGTGTGCTTGCAGTGCTGGCGACGGTCTTCGACTCCAGCTCCCCGAACTTGTCGTAGGTGTAGGAGACGCTGTAGTCCGGGTGCGGCCCCTTCTCGAGTTCGACCTGGCCGTCCTTGTAGAGCTGGTAGGTGGTCTTGATGCTGCCCGAATCACCGGCGGGCGGCGCGATCACCTGGACGAGATTGCCCATCGGATCATGCCGATATTCGGTGACAGCCCCCGTAGGTGAACGGTGCCAGCGAACCTGCCCACGCTCGTTGTAGCGGTACTCGTCGACCGCCATACCGCTTTCACGGGACTGCTCTACCTTGAGAACCCGCCCCGTGAGATCGAGGTACTGCGTCTCGGACTCGGTCCGGAAGGACGAGGGCCCGGTCTGGATGTTTCGGACGATGGTGGTGGAATGGGCCTGATCGTCATACGTCCGCGTCTCAAGCCGCTCGAGCGTGATCTCCGACGAGGACGTCCTCGTCTTCACCTTTCGTACGTGCCGGGTGAGCCGGCCCAACACGTCTTTGTACTCGTACGTGTCCTCCAGCCCCATCACGTCATCCACGCGCGATACCAGGCGACCAGCCGCGTCCCGCTTTTCGGAGAGGCTGATGCCCCCCGTCGGTGACACGCTGGCCTCGTGCTCGGGCTGACCAAGCGCGTCCAGCTTCTTCACCTCGATGACGTGGGCCTTCGGCACTCCCACCCAGCGGCGCTTCACCAGGCCTTGAGGATCGAGTTCAACGCCGTCCACGTCATTGTTGCCGTAGTCCCACGACACCGCCCGCCCGAGCACGTCGTAGCCAATCTTTGTCGTGCGCCCGAGGTGGTCCGTTTT
This sequence comes from Archangium sp., assembly GCF_036388035.1. Classification (GTDB taxonomy): domain Bacteria; phylum Myxococcota; class Myxococcia; order Myxococcales; family Myxococcaceae; genus Archangium. The sequence continues at coordinate 2,084 of NZ_DASVSO010000151.1, read as the reverse complement.
GCTCTTCACCCGGCCTTCGTCATCGAGCTCGTAGGCCAGCTCCCGCTGGCCGTTGACCTCCACTTGCTGCAGCCGGCCGTTGGGGTCGTAGATGTTCCGCCGGACAAAGCCTCGCTCGTCCGTCATCGTGTCCAGACGCCCATTCACATACGCATACGAACGGGATACCCGGCTGTACCGCAGACCGTCCTGGGTCGCGGAGGTGGGCTGCTCTCCATGAGGCGAACCTACCCAGTACTTCTCACTCACCATCAGACCGTCCTCGACAACGGTCTCCCGCTCATGTCGTGGCGAGGGGTCCTCCGACTCCCGCTGTTTCACCAACCACTCGCGAGTCGTGAGCTTGTTGTTCCCCTCCACGTATTCGTAATGCCACTCCTCGACTGGCGTGCTCGAGCGGGTGTACGTCAGGACGCGCCCCAACCCATCGTAGGTCCAAGTCTCCGAGGAGGACAGCGCGGTCCCCACGAGCTCCTTCACGCGCTCCACGCGCCCGTAGGCATCGTAGGTGAACAGCCGGGTGTAGATCTGGGCAGCCTCTGTCGGGTTCGCTTCGGGGTGCGTCAGGACCAGCTTCTTGAGCTGTCCCAAGCCAGCCTCATCATCGTACTGCTCGTATGCCAGCGACCGGCCCTGCTCGTCCTTCGTCACGGTGAGAGGACGGCCACGATCGTCATACGTGGCTCCAACCAAGAGAGTCTTGGTATCCCCCGCAAGCGAAACGGAGACACCCTGTGGGCTGCCCTCGGTATCCACCGGAGCGCTCCAGGACGCCGAGCCACTGGCGGTCGCATAGGTGCCGCTGGTGGGCCGGCCGGGCTTGCGCGCATTGGCGTACTGGTAGGTACCCAGGACACCATTGGTGGAAAGGCCGACAACCGGCTGAGTCCCCGAAGCCGAGGGTACGGCATCGAGCGTGACCTTCTCGACCAGCAGGTTGCGCCCCGGCGTGGCGGCGTCATTGGAGTGGAACCCGATCATCCGGCCCGTCGGGGACGTCTGCGACTTCAACATCACGTCGCCGCTCAGCGAGGTGTCGTTGAACCAGGCCATCTCCGAGCTGGTGCCCTCAATGGGCAGGTTCTTCTTGGTGATGCTCCCGTAAGCATTCAGATCGAACTGCACCTTGACGCCGTCCGCCCGGGTGATGATCCGCCGCAGGCCATCCGGGTACTCAATCGTCACCCGCTTGCCCTGCTGGCCGGTCATCCCCACCGAGGTCACCATCTCGTAAGCCTGCATGTGCAGGTACTTGCCGGCGGAGCCGGACGCGGTGGCCCGCTCGTAGGTCGCCCACCACTGCACGGGCGAGGTGGGAACGGCCCACGTTCCGCTCGCGGGCGGAGGCTCCACCACGGAAGCGCTGTGGATGAGCTTCGCTCCCTTCAGCTCGTTGGCGGCGTCCCAGCGCTCCGGTCCCGTAATGCCCGCGGGGATGGGGTGGTACTCGTAGCTCCACAGGGGGTACGGCCCCGCCTGGGTGGACGACGCGCTCGCCGACCACTGCGTGCGCACTGCGTGGAGCAGGTTGCCATAGGCATCGTGGTCGAAGTCGACCTGGTAGAGAACCTTGTTCGCCACCGGCTTGTGCTTCAACTCCACCCGCGACAGCCACTTGAACCCCTGCGAGCGCGAGAGGGCCAGCACCCGGCCTGGGCTCTTCTCCGGGTCGACGTCCTTGTAGGTGAACGCCAGCTTCACGGTGCCGGGATCCCAGTCCACCTCCTTGATGCGGTCGGACTCCTCGTCGTACTCGATGTAGGTCCAGTTGCCCGAACCCGCGACTGCCTTCTTGTCCGGGCCCGGATCCTTACGCTCCTCGCCGTAGCGGGTGAGGAGCCACTTGCGGCGCCCCTCCTTGTCCCGCCCCTGCGCCACCTGGGTGAAGCGGTACGTCCAGCCCTGCGCGGACCGCATCTCGATGAACACGGGCGGCGGCGGCGCTCCCTCCGGGGCATCGAGGTCCGGCAGCGGCGCATCCACGATGAGGATGTTGTTATGTGACGCGTCCGGCGCGCACAGCGCCCGGGTGGAGGGCTTGGGCTCGGCCACGCACTTGGGAAATGGATAGGCCTGGCCGCCCA
>NZ_DASVSO010000150.1:0-13023 GCF_036388035.1 Archangium sp. | reverse complement strand
CCCGCGTTGGTTGCGGGGGGGATTTTCCGCTGATTTTTTTCAGCTGCTCGCGGAGGTGTAGTGGCCGATGGAGTGCAGCCACACCCGGCGCGACACGAAGGCGAAGACGAGGGAGCCGACCACCGCCCACACCAGCGACGTCAGCGGCAGCCGGTCCAGCATGGCCTGCGCCGGGAAGGTGGTCATCACCGCCAGGGGAATCACGAAGGTGAAGAAGAAGGCCAGCACCCCGCGGAACACCGAGGCCGGCCAGCGCGCCGCGTCGAAGATGGACGTGAAGAAGTACGTCAGGTTGTCCACCTTCACCACGTAGAAGGCCGCGGCCACCGTGAGAATCCACAGCGAGTAGAGCAGCAGCACGCTCGTGCCCAGCAGCACCAGGGAGGCCAGCAGTCCCAGCAGGGACGGAAGCCGACCGATCAGCTGGAAGCCGTAGGCGAAGAGGCCGAGCCCCGCCAGCACGTTGATGGAGCGCCACGGGAGGAAGCGCGCGGTGGACACCAGGAACTGCGCGTCCGCGGGCTTGAGCAGCACGAAGTCCAGCGTCCCCTTGCGGATGTGCTCCACCACGCCGGTGAGGCTGGGGTTGATGGCGCCCTCCAGAATCCCCTGCAGCAGGGTGAACCACCCGATGACCAGCAGCGCCTCGCCGAAGCTCCACCCGGCGATGGTCTCCCGCTCGCGGAAGACGACGAAGAGGGGCGCCAGCGCGGTGGCCGTCCAGAAGAGGGAGATGATGCCCTCGATGACAAAGTCCCCGCGGTACTGGAGCGCGAGCAGACTCGAGGCGCGGAGTTGGACGCCGAGCAGGCGCAGGTAGCGACGCAGCATGTCCCTACCCTCCAAAGGCCGCGAAGCGCTTGAGGCCCCGCTTCCAGAGTCCCAGGCTGATGAGCAGCATCAACCCCACCCACAGCCACTGGCGCGCCAGCAGCCCGAACGCCTCGCCCAGCCCGTGCACGTTCGTCATCAACTCCACCGGCAGGCCAATCTGGTAGCGGAAGGGCAGCCAGTCCATGACGGTCCGCACCGTGGGCGGGAAGAGCTCCACCGGGTACAGGTAGCCGGAGCACACGAAGAAGAGCGCCAGCCACACATCCATCAGCTTGGTGCTGCTCTCCATGTAGAGGCTCATCGTGCCAATGGCCACATTGGCCAGGAAGGTGATGAGCCACCCCCCCAGGAGCGACATGAGGAAGAAGGCCCAGCCCCACGCCGTCTGGGGCACGGCCTGCCAGCCCACCGTGTACACCGCGAAGCTCGCCACCGGCACCACCACGAACAGCCGCATGGGCATCGCCCCGAGGTTCTCCGCCGCGTAGCCCCACAGCGGCGAGATGGGACGCAAGAGGCGCATGGCCAGCGTGCCCTGACGCACCTCGTAGTTGATCATCCACGCCGCCCAGGCGCCCGTCAGCTGCCGCACCACGAAGGCGGCCAGGAAGTAGCGCACGAAGTCCTGGGAGCCATAGCGGCCCACCGGCGCCTCCCGGGCCACCGCCGTCCACAGCGCCATCATGATGAGCGGCATGGTGGTGGACAGCACCCACACGAACATCTCCGCCCGGTAGGCCACCGCCTCGGAGAGGCCCACCCGCAGCAGCGTGGGCAGGGCACGCAACGTGCTGCGCGCGCTCATGCGCTCACCGTCTCCCGGCGCGCCTTGCTCTCGGCGAACAGCTCGCTCATGACCTCCTCCAGCGGCGCGTTCTCCACCGTCAGGTCCCGCACCGGCAGGGTCGAGAGCGCCCGGCTGACGGTGGCGTTGACGGCGTCCTGCGGCACCTGCAGCACCGCGGTGGCGTTGTCGTGCGTCACCACCTTGCCCAGCGGCGCCAGGGTGGCCGCGTCCACCGGTTGATTCAGGCGCAGCACCACCCGCTTCTCCGGCCGCACCCGCTGCACCAGCGCGTCCAGCCCTCCGTCATACGAGAGCTGGCCCTTGTCGATGACGATGACGCGCGGGCACAGCGCCGCCACGTCGTCCATGTAGTGGCTGGTGAGGATGAGCGTGGCCCCGTTGCGCTCGTTATAGGACTTGATGAAGGTCCGCATGGTGGCCTGCATGGACACGTCCAGGCCGATGGTGGGCTCGTCCAGGAAGAGCAGCTTGGGGCGGTGGATGAGCGCCGCGGCCAGCTCGCACTTCATCCGCTCGCCCAGCGAGAGCTGCCTCGCCGGCTTGCCGATGAGCTCCTCCAACTCCAGCAGCGTCACCAGCTCGTCCAGCGTCTGCTTGTACTGGACGCGGGGGACGTCGTAGATGGCGCGGTTGAGCTCGAACGTCTCGGAGGGCGGCAGGTCCCACAGCAGCTGCTGCTTCTGCCCCATCACCAGCATGATCTTCTTGAGGAACGCGTCCTCGCGGTGGCGGGGAACGTGGCCATCCACCAGCACCTCGCCGCTCGACGGGTGGAGCAGACCGGACAGCACCTTGAGGGTGGTGGTCTTCCCTGCCCCGTTGGGCCCCAGGAAGCCGACGCGCTCCCCGGGTTTGATCTCGAAAGAGATGCCATCCACGGCCTTCACGGTGGTGTAGGTACGGTGGACGACGGAGCGGAGGGCGGCCATGAGGCCGGGCGGGCGCTTGTGGACCTGGTAGTGCTTGCGCAGGTCTCGGACGGAAATCATTCGGACAGGGTTTAACGCGGTTGCCCGAAAGAGGCGACCCCAGAACTTGGATTCGGGAAGGCAGGGGCGGATGAGTGGCGCTTACGGCAAGGACCTGGAGCGGTGGATACCGCGGCTGATCGCCGTGTGGCGCCAGGCACGCAATCGGGGAGACGGGCCGGAGACCCGCCTGACGCCTCAAGAGGTGAAGGAGGTGGGAGCGGGCGTGAAGCAGCTCTCCCTCGGCCTGACACGCGACCGGAAGCTGGCCGGGGCGCGGTACATGGACGACCCGAAGCTGCTGGGTGCCTACCTGCTCTTCTACTGGCCTGTCTCCTATGCCCAGGCCCGCGAGGCCCTGGGGGAACTGCCCAACCGGCCGCGCAGCGTGCTGGACCTGGGCAGCGGCCCGGGCCCGATGGCCTTCGCCGCACTGGACGCGGGAGCCGCCGAGGTGACGGCCGCGGACCGGAGCAAGCCGGCGTTGACGCTCGCCCGGTCGCTCGCGACGGAGGCGGGCGAGGCGCTCGCCACCCGGGAGTGGGACCCCCTGCGCAAGGCCCCTCCCCCCGAGGGCAAGTACGACCTCATCACCATGGGCCACGTCCTCAACGAGCTGTACGGCTCGGGGGACGAGGCGGTGAAGCCACGCGCGGCGCTGCTGGAGCAGGTGCTGGCGCAGGTGAAGCCGGGCGGGAGCCTGCTGGTGCTGGAGCCCGCGCTGCGCGAGACGTCGCGGCTGCTGCTGAAGGTGCGGGACGCGATGGTGGAGAAGGGCTACGCCATCCGCGCGCCGTGCATGTACCGGGGGGCGTGCCCCGCGCTGGTGAAGGAGAGCGACTGGTGCCACGCGGAGCGCGACTGGCCGGTGCCCCGGGTGGTGGAGGAGATCGCCAAGGCGGCGGGGCTCCACAAGGAGTCGCTGAAGATGAGCTACCTGATGCTGGCCCCCCAGGGCGAGGGCTGGCCGGAGCCGAGGCCCGAGCGGCTCTTCCGCATCGTGTCCGAGTCGCTCGAGGGCAAGGGGCGGCAGCGCTTCATCGGCTGTGGCTCCGAGGGCCGCGTGGGGCTGGCGCTGCAGGAGAAGCACCGCAACGAGAAGAACGAGCGCTTCTTCAAGCTGCACCGGGGGGACGTCATCTCGGTGACGAACACGGAGCCGAAGGGAGACGGGCTCGGGCTGAACGACACCTCGGAGGTGAAGGTGGTGGCCTACGCGGGCAAGGGCGTCCCCCCGGCGCCGAAGACCCCTCCCCCCTCGGAAGAGGGGAAGGGAGAGGGAAGCTGAGCGGGACTTCCGGTAAGGTGTCCCCCACGAGTTCCACCCAAGGGGGACACCCATGAACGCGGAGAAGGCGGCACGAGGCTGGGTCGAGGAGAGCGCATTGCGCGCGGCGGGCGCGGCGGCCATTCCGATTCCCGTGCCCGGCGCCCACACGGCGGTCACGTCGGCCATCGAGGCCTACATGATCTACCATGTGGCCGGTATCTACGGAGAGAAGCTCACGCTCGGCGAGGCGCTCGCCCTCATCCCCACGCTCGGCGCGGGCATCGTCGCGCGCAAGACGGCCACGGCGATCGTGGGCGAGACGGTGGGCTGGATTCCCGTCGCCGGCTGGCTCCTCAAGGGCGCGGCGAGCGGAGGCACCGCCTTCGCCATGGGCGTCGCCGCCGTGAACTACTTCGAGAAGAAGTACCCCCAGCGCCAGGCCGCCCCCTTCGAGACCGCCTCCATCAAGGATTGGGTGATGGCCGCGGTGGCGCAGCTCGGCAACACGGCGAAGAAGTAGGGCCCGTTCTCCGAGGGCAATGGATGGCGACGTACAACATCTCCCTGGCGGATCTGCGGCAGGACATCGCCGGGCTCATCCCAGCCGGCCTCGTCCTGAGCTGGAACGGGCAGGAGAAGACCTCCGCCCGACACGACCAGCTCCTGGCCCCCTTCCGGGTCCGGGGCACGGTTGTGTCCACGGACTCGGCGGGACTCTCCAGGCTGACCCAGCGCTACACCCTGGCCCAGGTGATGAAGCTCATCTCCGAGCCCAAGGAAGTCATCCACTCCTACGGGAGCGCGATCGGCGGCGAAGCCATCGGCATCTGGGCGGCGGACAACTCGCAGATGTTCTTCGCGGAGACGATCGCCCCGTCGCGGGTCGTCGCGCAGATGCTCGCGGCGCAGGCCCGGATCAAATCCCTGCGGGTCCAGGTCGGCATCGGCATCCACGGGTGCGAGTGTTACAAGGTCGGCGGCGGGCTCTTCGGCGAAGGCGCTGAGTTCATCGAGGCCATCGCGGAGGACAAGACCTCGGGAGGAGAGCTCGTCGTGTCCGAGGCCATCCTCGAGCACCTCACGGGCCCGGTCCGCGACGCGGCGCGGCTGCGCGAAGATCTCCAGAACGAGGGCGCACTGTGGTCGCTGACGGGCGCGCCGGGAGCCCTGGAAGTCGTCGAGGGAAACAACCCCCACTACCCGACGCCCTTCGACGCGGCCTTCTTCGAGCGGCTGCGCTCGACGCCCCTGGAGGTGCTCGGGACGGAGGCGTTTCCCGAGTACCGGAAGACCGGGACGGTGGCCTTCGTGAAGGTGGCCCACAGCCCGCGGAAGTTCCTGCTGGACTCGTTCACGGACATGTCGCTCATCGACCTCGCCGTCCGTCGCATCGCCGCGTCCCATGGGGCGGACGTCGTGAAATCCAACGGCACCCTGGCGATCGTGCTCTTCGACGAGGGACGTGGAGCGGTCGCGTTCGCGCGCGACCTCATCGAGGAGCATCGCGCCCTGGGCTTCAGCGCCCACGTCGGACTGACGCAGGGCGAGGTCTACCTCTTTCCGCTCGCCGACGAGGAGCGGGAGATCGCCGGCCATCCCGTCAACATCGCCTCCAAGCTCGCGGAGGACTCGGGCCTGGCGGGAGTCCTCGTCGAGAGCTCCGTCGCGCTCGGAGCGCTCGTCAACGAAGGCGAGCCCTTCCGTCTGACCCTCTCGAACGTCGAGCTGACCGGGCGTCGCATCCCGGTCTGAGACTCCGCGCGTCAGGTCCAGACTTCCCTGGAAGGACAGCGTGTAGGCGGCCAAGACCCAAGGTCCTCAAGACTCGTACAGAGGGTCTGTCCTGAAACAAGACAGCCTCGTACTGAATCAGGACACCCCCCTTTTGTTTTCATAACCAACTGAAATCATGGGAGCTTGTTCCACCCCTGTAAAGGCTCAATACAGCCCTGGGCGCGTTGCGCGCGACATCCACGCTCCACTGTGCTGGCCGCATGAGCTGTAAAGGCCGGGATTCCCACGATTTATCGGTTGGCCCGATCCCTGCTTAAGGGTTGAGTGCCCGACGGCACCTCGCCGTTGGCCAGGAGGAACCCCCCCTTGGTTCGCACTCGCTTCCTTGCCGCCGCGCTGCTCGCCCTTCCCCTCGCCGCTTGCGAGGTCGACAACTCCCAGGTTGCCCCTGGCGCCGAGAAGTTCGACGAGCTCGGTGACATCCGCGCGGCTCTCGCCGCGCTGCCCTCCGCCGAGGTCGCCGGTCAGAACGACGACGGCGTGCCCTTCATGATCAAGGGCCGTCTGGGCGACTCCACCTCGCTGGCCGCCATCGCCCCCGCCTTCCGCCTGAGCGCCACCGACCTGGTGGTCACGCGCGTGAGCGTGGACGAGCAGGGCAACACCCACACCCGCTACGCCCAGACCAAGAACGGCCTGCCGGTGGTCGGCGGTGAGCTCATCATCCACAAGGACTCGGCTGGCAAGGTCTACGCGGCCAACAGCTCGGCGCGCGACGGCGAGGTTGCCCCCGCCAAGGCCCGCATCTCCCCGGAGGCCGCCAAGGCCGCCGCCCTGGACAGCACCGTGGGCAGCCACATCGCCGCCGAGGGCGAGCCCCGCCTGGTGTACGTGCGCAGCGAGACGGACAACAAGCTGAAGCTGGCCTACGAGGTGGTGGTGTCCGGCGAGGGCCGTGACCTGCCCATCCGTGACCACGTGTTCGTCAGCGCGCTGGACGGCTCCGAGCTCAACCGCACCACGGACATCCACTCCGCGATGAACCGCGCGGTGTACTCGGGCAACAACACCACCTCGCTGCCCGGCACGCTCAAGCGCTCCGAGGGTGGCGCGGCCACCGGTGACGCCCACGTGGACGACAACTACACGCACCTGGGCACCACCTACCAGTGCTACTCGGCCAACTTCGGCCGTGACTCGTACAACGCCGCGGGCGCGCAGCTGAAGAGCACGGTGCACCACAGCACCAACTACACCAACGCCTTCTGGAACGGCAGCCAGATGGTGTACGGCGACAGCGATGGCGTGCAGTCCGCGCCCCTGGGCAAGTCGCTGGACGTGACGGTGCACGAGCTGACCCACGCGGTGACCAGCTCCGAGTCCAACCTCACCTACTCCAACGAGTCCGGCGCGCTCAACGAGGGCATGAGCGACATCTTCGCCGCCTACTGCGAGTCCTGGAAGCTGGGCTGGACCGTTCCCGCCTCGGTGTGGATGATCGGCGACGACGTGTGGACGCCGGGCACCGCGGGTGACGCGCTCCGCTACATGGCCAACCCCACGCAGGACGGCTCGTCGAAGGACTACTACCCGACGCGCTACACGGGCACCTCCGACAACGGCGGCGTGCACTGGAACTCGGGCATCGCCAACCTGGCGTTCAAGCTCCTGTCCACGGGCGGCACCCACCCGCGCGGCGTGACCACCACCAACGTGGTGGGCATCGGCATCCAGCAGGCCGGCGCCATCTTCTACCGCGCCAACCGTGACCTCTTCACGGCCTCCACCACCTTCGCCCAGGCGAAGACCTACACCGAGCAGGCCGCTTCGGCGCTCGGCTACAGCGTGGCGTCCGTGACGCAGGCCTGGGAGGCCGTGGGCGTGGGCGTGGCGGTCCCCTCCACCGCGCTGACCAACGGCGTGGCCATCACCGGCATCGGTGGCTCCACGGGCAGCCAGAAGTTCTACCACCTGGACGTCCCGGCCTCGAAGGCCGTGACCTTCACCACCTCCGGTGGCACGGGTGACGTGGACCTGTACGTGAAGTTCGGCGCGCAGCCCTCCACCTCCTCGTACGACTGCCGTCCGTACCTCTCCGGCAACGCCGAGACGTGCAACATGGCCGCGAAGACCACCTCCGGCCGCTACCACGTGCTGCTGAACGCCTACAGCACCTACTCGTCCGTCTCGCTCAAGGGCGCCTACACGCCGTAAGCGCTGACACAGCCTCGAGCTGAACGGCCCCTGGGAGGCATCGCCTCCCAGGGGCTTCGTCTTTTCGAGGCCTCACCGCTCATCACCGCGCTTCAACTGGCGGAGCAGCTCGCGCGCGTTCTTGATCGCGTAGCCCTCGCGGTCGTTGTTGAAGTACGCCCAGACGCGCCTGGCCCCGCTCTCGCGGATGCGCCGCACCCACACGGCCAGCTCGTCCTTCGTGTAGTCGTGCCGGTACCACCGCGTCGTCCCGTGGAAGCGCACGTACACGTCGTCCGCCGTGCGCACCAGCTCGTCCGGCAACCGGGGCCCGCTGCACGAGCAGAAGGCCACCTTCGCCTCCCGGAACGCGTCGAACACCCGCTCGTTCCACCAGCTCTTGTGCCGGAACTCCACCACGTTGCGCCGCGTCGGCTCGAGCTGGGCGAGCAGCGTCCTCAACCGCGCCGGCGAGTAGTGGTAGCTCGGCGGCAGCTGGAACAGGAAGCAGCCCATGCGCGGGCCGAGGAGGTCCGCGATGTGCCCGAAGTCCCGCACGAGCGTCTTCGTCCCGACGAACCGCTTCACATGGGTGATGAGCTCCGACACCTTCACGGTGTAGACGAACTGGCGCCGCCCCGCCTGCCGCACCCAGGTGTTCACCGTCGCCACCGTGGGCCAGGCGTAGAACGGGGCATTGAGCTCCACCGTCTTGAACTGCTCGGCGTAGTGCTCGAACCACCGGCTGCTCGGCAGCCCTGGCGGGTAGAAGCGCTCCTTCCAGTGCCAGTAGAACCACCCCGAGCAACCGACGTGAATCTCCGGCTGCCGGCCCCGTGGCCCTGCCCTGGCCACCTTCTTGGGGGAGACATCCCGAGTGGCCACCTCCCGCTCGTACGCTAGGCGGGCCTCATGCATCCGCTTGGCGCGGCCGACGTTCGCCACTCGCTGCTTGTCCCGACGGGCCTGCCGCCGGGCCCGCCGCTCGAGGAGCCGCTGACGCTCTGTTTCCGCTTCGGTCACCCGCGGAATCTAGGAACGGGCGGCCGGGGCTTCTGGAGGTGCCCCGCGGCCGCCCCGCTCCTCTGCTGGATGATGAACGCCTCGGTGGCTACTTCAGCTCCTTCGCCAGCTCCTCGTAGAGGTGGATGGCGCTGCGCACCGCCTTGTCCCAGTCCCCCAGGTGAAGGCTCTCGTTCTCCGAGTGCGCGTTGGTGTACGGGTCCTCCACGCCGATGAGCAGCGCCGGCACGCCGCCCAGCTCCTTGGCGAACGGCTCCACGAAGGGGATCGACGCGCCGCATCCAATGGCCACCGGCTCCGTGCCATAGCCCTTGCGCAGCGCGCGAAAAGCCGCCTGGAAGGCCGGATGCGAAATGTCTGTGAACCAAGGACCTGACGGCGGGTCTGCCTTGATATGCAGCTCCAATCCCCAGGGCAGCACCTTCTCGAGGTGCTCCACCAGCCGCTTCTGTACGTCCTGGGCGTCCATGTCGGGAACGACGCGGATGCCCACGCGAGCCCAGGCCGTGTCGCAGATGATGTTGCGCGCGTCCTTGCGGCTGCTGGCCTGGATGGCGTTGATGGCCAGCGCCGGCTGCCGCCAGTTCATCTCCCAGGGGTGGCGCCCGCCCAGCAGCTGCGCCCCCTTCACCATGCCCACCTGCTGCTTGAAGTGCTCCGCGTCACCCGGCAGCGACTGGATGCTCTTGCGCTCGGCCTCGCTGAGCGGGCGCACCTTGTCGGAGATGCCCTCGATGGCGATGGAGCCGTCCGGGTTCGTCAGCGTCGCCAGCATCCGGCACAGCGCCATGACGGGGTCGGGCACCGGCCCGCCCCACATTCCCGAGTGCACCGCCTGCTTGAAGCCGCGCACCTCCACGTCCACCGTCACCAGCCCGCGCAGCGCCGTGGTGATGGAGGGCAGCCCGGTGTCGAAGTTCGTCGTGTCCGTCAGCACGATGGCGTCGGCCTTCAGCAGCGCCGTGTGCTTCTGGAGAAAGGCGCCGAGGTGCTCGCTGCCCACCTCTTCCTCGCCCTCGATGATGACCTTCACGTTGAGTGGCAGACTCCCCGTGCCCTCGAGCCACGCGTCCACCGCCGAGGTGTGCACCACGATGCCCGCCTTGTCGTCCGCCGAGCCTCGACCGAACAGGCGCCCGTCGCGCTCCTGCGGCTCAAAGGGCGGGCTCTTCCACGCCGCCGCGTCTCCCGCCGGCTGCACGTCATGGTGCGCGTACAGCAGCAGCGTGGGTTTGCCGGGGGCCTTCAAAACCTCGCCATACACGTAGGGGTGCGCGCCTTCGATCTCCAGCAGCTGCACGTTTTCGAAGCCACGCGACTTCAACAGCCTCGCTGTCGCTTCGGCGCTCGCACGCACGTGAGCGGGATCGAATCCGTCGAAGGACACACTGGGAATGCGCACCAGTTCCTTCAAATCTTCGAGGTAGCTGTTCTTCCGCGAGTCGAAATGGGCCAGGGCCTTGTCGGTGGACATGCTCCCTCCCTTACTCCAAAAGCAGGCGGAGTCGCGCCGTGCGCGTCGACCTCGCGTCCAGCACTCTTCACCGCGCGTTCAGCGCTGCACGGCTTTTCACGGTGCACGGGCATTCGCGCGCCATCCGCCCTATCATTCATGAGCATGTCTACCCCCACCCTGCTGCTCGTCGACGACGACAAGTTCGTCCGCAACCTCCTCAAGGATGCCATCCAGGAGAGTGGTCTCGAGGTGAGACTCCTCGAGGCCTCGGATGGACAGGAGGGCCTGGAGGTGGCCACGCGGGAGCGCCCCGCGGTGATGCTGCTGGACCTCTTCATGCCCCGGCGCAGCGGGCTGGAGGTGCTGGCCGCCATGAAGGAGTCCTCTCCGGACACGCGGGTGCTCATCATCAGCAGCATGGATGCCGAGCCGGTGGTGGAGCAGGCGATGTCCGCCGGGGCGGTGGGCTTCGTCGGCAAGCCCTTCCACCCTTTGGAGATCGCCCACGCCGTCCGCCAGGCCCTGGCACACTGATTCCCGAGGTAAGCGCATGTCGAGCTACTGGATTGGAGATTCCCTTGGTCGCGTGCTGGGGCCCCTGACGCTCCAGGCGTTGCGGGACCTCATCGGCACGGGGCGGCTCAAGGCCGTCACCCGTGCCTCGCGTGACGGCACCTCGTGGGAGCCCATCGAGAACTTCAACGAGGTGAGGGACCTGCTCGCGGCGGCCAGCACGTCCAACCCCGCCGCCGAGCAGCAACAGGCCGAGCACCTGCGGCAGCAGGTGCAGAACCTGCGGAACGCCCCGGCCCACCAGGTCTTCGGCGTGAAGCCCGACGCCCCGCTGGAGGAGCTGCGCGGCGCCTTCTTCCGCCTGGCCAAGCGCTACTCGCCGGAGCACCTGGCCGCCGACACCCACCCCGAGCTGCGCAAGGCCCACACGGAGATCTTCGAGCTGCTCGCGCGCCGCATGCGCGAGGTGGAGGCGCAGCTCACCCCGCGCTCCACGCCCCTGGCCCGCACGGCGACTCCCGCCCACGGGCGCGCCGCCGTGCAGCAGGCGGCTGCTGGCTACACCTACGCGGCCGAGGAGTTCGTCGGGCTGCAGATGACGCGCAACGAGCGGCTCCAGGTCGACATCAAGGTGTCCACGCGCAACGCGGGCATCTTCACCGACCACCGCATCATCAACCTGCAGGCCGGTGGCCTCTTCATCTCCACGGACAAGCCGCTCAAGCTGGGGACGCGTGTGGAGCTGGTGCTCAACTTCGAGCAGCCGCAGCGTCAAATCAAGCTGCGCAGCTCCGTCATCTGGGAGTACACGCAGAACGACGGCAAGCAGCCGCGCGGCTATGGGCTCGGTCTGGCGGATCTGCGCGCCGAGGAGCGGGGCTTCCTCGATGAGTTCCTCCGCACCAGCCGGACCGTGGCCTCTACCTCCTCCCGCTGAGGAACACCGCGGCCAGCACGAGGCAGCTGGCCGCTACCCCGGGAGGGATTGTGTCCGGCCAGGAGGAAGCAGTGTCCGACACGGCTGAGTACCGGCCACTCGATGGGCTCCCGGTGCCGGCCCTGGTGGTGCGCGGCGACCTGGTGACGTACGCCAACCCGGCGCTGCTGACGCTCGTCGGTATTGGCCTGGAGGAGCTGCGCGCCACCCCGATGTCGAAGTTGCTGGCCCGCTTCATCCCTCAGGATCGCTCGTGGCTGGAGCCGATGCACGAGCGCTTCACGCGCGGGGAGACGTACCCCGACACGATGTGGCTGCGCGTGCGCGTGGCGGGAGGCCAGGAGCGCACCTACTGCGTGCGCCAGGGAGGCGGGCTGCATGCGCAGGACGCACTGTTCCTCTGGCTCGACGCCGAGGGCGAGGCCAGCATGCGGCGGCTCACCGAGGCACTCGTCACGGCCGCCGGGGAGCTGGTGCGCTGCCGCGACGAGCGGGCCGTGCTGGAGACGGCCGTCGAGGCCATCCACCGGCAGGGCTTCCTCGTGACGGTGATGCTGCTGGAGGGGGACGCGCTCGTCCACGGGCCCATGCGCCAGGACCCCGCCCAGGTGGCCGCCGCCGAGCGGCTCTACGGACGCCCCATCCACGAGGTGCGCTTCCCCCGCTCCAGCCTGCCGCACCTCGAGGAGGTCTTCGCCCAGCGCAAGGCGGCGTTCCACAATGACTTCCACCGGACGCTGAAGGGCTTCCACCAGGAGGAGATGCTGGAGCGGCTGAGGAGTGCCCACCCCGTCGTCCGGGCCCTGGATGCCCCCATCCTGGTGGAGGAGACGCCCTACGGCGTCCTGTCCGTCCAGGGCGAGGCGCTGACGCCAGCGAGCGCGGCCACGCTGGAGCTGTTCGCGCGGCAGGTGGGTGGAGCGCTGGAGAACGTGCGCCACCACCGGCTCGCCGCCGCGCGGCTGGCCGAGCTGTCGCGGCTGCAGGCGGAGCTGGTGGCGCAGGAGCGGCTGACGGTGCTCGGCGAGGCCGCGGGCGTGGTGGCCCACGAGGTGCGCAACCCCCTGGGCGCCATCCTCAACGCCGTGGCGGTGCTCAAGCGGGACAAGCTGGGCCCCGTGGGCAGCAGCGCGGTGGAGATGCTGGAGGAGGAGGCCACGCGGCTGGACGCGATGGTGCGCGACCTGTTGGACGTGGTGCGTCCGATGGAGCCCCGGCCGCGCCCGCTGCACCTGGGCGAGCTGGCCCGACGCACGGTGGAGCTCTTCCGGGAGCGGAGGGAGCTCG
>NZ_DASVSO010000149.1:0-3982 GCF_036388035.1 Archangium sp. | reverse complement strand
ACCATCTGCACGCGGCCGCGGTAGGCGAGCGAGGCGCTTCGCTGCTCTCCGACGAGCACGTCCTCGCCGCCGAGCCGCAGACTCCCGCTGTCCGGCGCGTCCAGCCGCGCCAGCAGCCGGGCCAGGGTGCTCTTGCCACTTCCGGACTCGCCCACGAGCGCGACGATCTCGCCCCGCTCCAGCGTGAACGACACGCCGTTGAGCAGCGTGCGCCGGGTCCGCGAGAGGAAGCCTCCCACGGGGACGCTGCGCGACAATCCGGTGACCTCCAGCAGGGGAGGGCTCATCGGTGGTCTCCTCCGAGCGCGGCCCGCGCGGGCGTCGGCTCGGTGGCCGCGAGCGCGACGTCCGGTGAGGGCCCGGTCGCGTCGTTGGCGGTGAGATGGGGGAAGGACGACAGCAGCAGGCGCGTGTACGGGTGGCGGGCGTTCGTGCGCAGGCGCTGCGCGGTGTCCACCTCCACCAGCTGGCCACCCTGGAGGATGCCCACGCGGTCGGAGAGCGCGAGCAGCAGCGGCAGGTCATGGGTGATGAAGAGGACCGCGAAGCCCAGCCGCTGCTTCAGCTCCAGCATCCGCTGGAGCAGCTCCTTCTGCACCACCACATCCAGCGCGGTGGTCGGCTCGTCCATCACCACCAGCTTGGGCTCCAGCGCGAGTGCGAGCGCGATACCCACCCGCTGGCGCATGCCGCCCGAGAGCTGGTGCGGCCAGGCGTGCACCAGGTCCGGCGACAGCCCCACCATGGCCAGCAGCTCCCCCGCCCGTGCGTAGGAGGCCGCTCGCGAGGTGCGCCCGTGCGCCGCCAGCGTGTCGTGGAACTGCTCGCCCAGGGTGAGCACGGGGTTGAGCGCGCTCATGGCGCTCTGGAACACCATGGACACCTGGGACCAGCGGAAGGCGCGCAGCGCGGAGGCGTCGAGGGCGGTGACGTCCGTGCCGGCGAACAGGATGCGCCCCTGGGTGATGCGCGCGGCGGGCGGCAGCAGGCGCAGCAGGCCGAAGCCGATGGTGGACTTGCCGCTGCCGGACTCCCCGGCCAGCCCGAACACCTCTCCGGGCGCGATGTCGAACGACACCGAGTCCACGACGCGGGACGGGCCGCGCTCCGTCGCGTACTCGATGCTCAGCTCGCGCACGCTCAGCAGGACGCCGGGCGCCTGCGGCTCGGCCTGAGCGGTCGTCACCACCGGGGTGATGGGGGCCACCGCCGGAGGGGCCTTGAGCGCCGGGTTGGTCAGCTCGTCGATGGCGGAGCTGAGCAGCGTCAGCGAGAAGCCGACCAGCGCGATGCCCACGCCAGTGGGGACGAAGATCCACCACGAGCGCGTCAGCAGTGCCGCGTCGTTGGAGGCCCAGTAGAGGTTGGTGCCCCACGTCACCGAGCCCACGTCCCCCAGCCCGAGGAACTCCAGGCCCACCTGGGCCCCCACCGCGTAGAGCGTGTTTCCGATGAAGGAGGAGGCGAGCAGCGACGCCATGTTGGGCAGCAGCTCCCGCGCGATGATGCGGGCCCGGCTCTCTCCCGCCACCAGCGCCGCGGCCACGAAGTCCCGGTTGCGCAGGGACAGCGCCTCGGCGCGGAAGACGCGCGCGTTCCACGCCCAGCCCGCCACCGTCAGCACCGCCACCATCCGCAGCGGCCCGGACGGCAGGTACGCCCCCAGGACGATGGCCAGCGGCAGCCCGGGAATGACGAGGAACACGTTGGTGGTGAGCGACAGCGCGTCGTCCACCCGGCGGCCCAGGTAGCCGGCCGTCACGCCGATGAGCGCACCCACCAGCGTGACGAGCGCGCCCACCGCGAAGCCCACCGCGAGCGTCTCGCGCGCACCCACCACCGTCTGCGCGAGCACGTCCTGCCCCTGGCCCGTCGTCCCGAACAGGTGGGCGCGGGAGGGCGGCTGGTGGGGCCGGCCCACCAGGTCGCTCGGATCCATCACCAGCCACGGCCCCACCAGGGCCAGGACGAGGAAGAACAGCAGGATGCTCCCACCCACCGCGGCCTTCCGGTGGCGGAGCAGGCGTCGGAGGGAGTCACGCATGGGCGCGGGTCCTCGGATCCAGCCAGAGGCAGAGCAGGTCCACTGCGAAGTTGGCGGCGAGCACCGCCAGGGTGATGACCAGGAAGAGCCCCTGCATCAGCGGGTAGTCCTGGTTGCGCACCGCCAGGATGAGCAGGTACCCGGTGCCGGGGTACGAGAAGACGATCTCCGTCAGCAGCGAGCCGCTCAGCACGAAGCCCAGCGCCATGCCGAAGCTGGTGACGTTGGGCAGGAGCGCGTTGCGCGCGGCGTACCGCAGCATCACCTGCCGCGGCGGCAGCCCCTTCGCATGGGCCAGCCGGAGGGTGTCCGTGCCCAGCGTGGCCACCATGGTGTTGCGCATGCTCAGCATCCACCCGCCCAGCGTGGCCACCACGATGGAGGCCGCCGGCAGCACCGCATGCCTCGCCACGTCCAACGCGAAGGTGAAGGACAGCCCCGGCTCCAGGTCATGCGAGTACGCATGGCGCAGGGGGAACCAGCCGAGTCCGAAGCCGAAGAGGTACAGGGCCAGCATGGCCAGCCAGAAGTAGGGGAAGGCCCCGAGGAAGGCGAACACGGGCGCCGCCACCGAGTCCAGCCACCCGCCGCGGTTCCACGCCGCGAGCACCCCGAGCAGCGAGCCCACCGCGAAGCTGATGATGACCGCGACCCCGGCCAGCCCGAGCGTCCACACCAGCCCCGTGCCGATGACCTCCGACACGCGGGACGGGTAGTACGCGTAGGACAGCCCCAGGTCTCCGGTGAGCAGGTGCTTCAGGTAGGTGAAGTACTGCACGTGCAACGGGGCATCCGTGAAGCCGAAGGCGGCGCGCAGGGCCTCCATGGCCTCGGGCTGCACCCGGCCCTCGAAGCGCGCGAACATCGCGGAGGCCGGGTCGCCCGGGGCGAGCCGGGGGATGATGAAGTTCAGCGTGAGCGAGGCCCACGCCGCGATCAAATAGAAGCCGAGCCGTCGGAGGGCGTAGTGCATCGTCAGGGCTCTCTCGGGGCGAGCGCCGTCAGCACCAGCAGGCTGTCGGGCTCGGCATGGGGGGACAGGCGCGCGTAGGGATTCTTCGCGCTCGGGAAGCCGGTGAAGCGTCGGGAGCTGGCCTCGCCCCAGGCGGGGTTGGGGAAGAGGGGAATGGCCGGCGCCAGCTCGGAGAAGCGCCGCTGTACCCCGGCCATCAGGGCCTTCTGCTCCTCGGGCGAGGTCTCGGTTTCGAAGCGGATCAGCAGGGCGTCCGCCTCCGCGTCGCCGAAGCGGTGCCAGTTGGCCGCGGCCACCTCGCCCACCGGGCGCACCGTGCGCGGCGACAGCAGCCACTTGTAGAAGGTGTAGGGCGTGGGCCCGTCCAGCGACCAGGAGATGGCGAGCTGGAACTCCCCCTTCTGCAGGCGCGCGTACCAGGCGCCGAACTCGTACGTCTTGAGGTGGGCCTGGATGCCGAGCTTGCGCAGGTCCCGGGCCAGCACCTGTCCGGCGCGCACCCAGTCCGACCAGCCGCCCACCACCTCGATTTCGAGCTCCAGCGGCTGTCCGTCCGGCATCCGCCGCACGCCGTCCGGGCCGCGCTCGAGACCCGCCTCGTCCATCAGCCGGTTGGCGGCCGCCTCGTCGTGGCGCACCCACGCGCCCTTCGCGGCCTCCGCGTCCCGCCATGCCGTGTAGGAGTCATTGAGGGCCGTGGCGTCCGCCGGGCGCGTGTAGCCGTACATGGCGATGTCCACCAGCCGCTCCCGATCCAGCGCCATGCTCAGCGCCTTGCGCACGCGCACGTCGTCGAAGGGCGGCCGCGTGGTGTTCGGGTAGAGGAAGACGGTGCTGCCGAAGAGGGGGAACCAGCGCGCGTGGTGCTCCGGATCGCGGGAGACGAAGGTCCGGTCCACCGCGGGGACGAAGTTGCCGGCCCAGTCCACCTCGCCCTCCACCAGGGCCAGGTTGGCCTGGTCATT
>NZ_DASVSO010000148.1:0-23851 GCF_036388035.1 Archangium sp. | reverse complement strand
CTCTCCAGCAACCGACGGAGGCTGTCCGACTGGCTGCACCTGGAGGACGAGGCGGTGCGACAGGAGCTGGTGCAGGTCGGAGTTCCCGAGGCCCCGAAGTGCGCCCCGGAGGATGGGGCCTGCCGTCTCCCCCGCATGGTGCGCTGCACGGGGTGTGGCAGGTCCCTGGTGGCGGGCCGTACCGCCTGTCCGCACTGCCTGGCGGCGGTGGTCGGTGCGGTGGAACGGGGCTGAGCACCGTCCGCAGATTCCGCGCGGGCAACCAGTAGACTTCGAGTGGTGATCTGTTTGTTACTGATGAATGCATTTGCGTGGTTTGATACAAAGCTGAGGTGTCTTGTTGATTGTCCACTCTTAGTGAAGAGAAAAATGGATTCTGTTCGTCCCCAAGATGGAGGTAGCTACAGATGGTCAGATCAAGCTCTACGACAGGATCCAGGCATTGGCTGAAGTTTTGTTTTCTTACGCTCCTTTCCAGTATAGCGATGCTGGGTTGTGGGATGGACTCGACCGAGTTCAAAAATGACCCAGCGCTCCACGAAGAGACGTTGGGCGAAATCCACCAGAGAGTGATGTACAACGGTCACGACTATATCTTCGCCAGTACCCCCAAGACTTGGCCGGAGGCATACCAGAGTTGTGCAGATATTGGTTACGGTTTGGCGACCATCAACAACAGCGCAGAGGATGCGTGGCTGAATGGTAATTTGAGTTCAAGCAATAGTTGGTGGATCGGCTACAACGATCGTGATGTCGAAGGGACATGGCGCTGGTCTAATGGAGCATCGGCCTATGTGAACTGGAGCCCAGGTGAACCCAATGATTGGGGCAGCGATGAAGACTGTGGTGTCAAATACTCTGGGGGGGCCTGGAATGATGATAACTGTTTTAAAAAGTTCCAATACATTTGCGAGAGCGTTGATGTTAGTGTTACAATAAATTATTTTGAATACTCTGCTTCAAATACTAGCTCTGCTTCTCAGAATACTACCAATGTTGCAGTAACGCTCCAGGCTGGGCAAACACTTACCGTGGGTACATGTGGCATCTCGGGCACCTTTGCCTCGGGTGATACTTATTTGCGATTGTACGGTCCCAACGGTTTTGAGGTGGCCTATAACGACGATAGTTGCGGCGGCTTGAGTTCTAATTTCAGCTATGCAGCCCCCGCTGGCGGCACATATGTGATTAGGGCTGGCTGCTATGGTTCCGGTGCTTGCAGCGGCAGGGTTGGCTATACGTTCTAAAAGCCATTCTACATGCCGCGCGTAAGCGCATTTGCTTCATCGAGTGTTTTCCTGCTCGGATGTTGCCTTTGCTTCGGGCCGGTGTGGCACCTTCGGGCGCCTGTGTCTCACTGGCCGGTCCGTCTCCCACTCTCCTGGCTCGCCTTCTCCACGCTCTCTCGTCCATCTAGCGGCTGCCGGGGAGTTTGAACCGAGCGGGCGAGCCCCCATTCTTCCGGACATCGCAGCAGCGGATGTAGTGAGCTAGCTTGGGTCTCCTGGATGCTTGGTCCGGGACAGGGAGTGGCAGGAACTTCCCGTGCGATTCGTCGTCGATTCACTTGGGAGAGCAATGGAGATCGAGCCGCAGGGACCGTAGACGCATCGGCATCCACTTGCCCCCCGGCGTGACTGTAGGTAAGACCGGCGCAGCCCTCTGGGAGCGGGTGGCGCCGCTCGCACGGCTCGACCCTTCCCTTGACGATCGCCCTCGCGGAACTGCCGACCTACTACGCGGACGCCATGCCCCGTCTGAGAGAGGCAGGCTTCGGAAGTGACTCGACACTCGCCATCTCCGCGCTGTTTCATGCCACGCAGCACGCGACGTTGCCACTGCTCTTCAACGCGCGCTTCTTCTAGTGGCGGCTCCTTACGTTAGTGCCCTTCGCCTTCGTCGTAGGGGCCGCCATCCGCTGGCGCTCAAGTTTGCTGCCGTGGCTCATGGTCATTCCCCCCTGCTGCTGGACGCGTCGGCGGCGTGCCTGGTGTGCGCGGACGCGGTACCGGCCTGAGTGGCCCGCGATACATCAGTCGTTTTGACGTGTAATCCATGGATTCCATGGATCGACCCCGGCTATGGTCCGGTGCGGAAACCCCTTACCGCTCCACCCCGAGGTCGCCCCCCATGTCCAGAGCCCTGTTGTGGGCCGTGCTGCTCGTCAGCACGGTCTCGAGCGCCCAGACGTTCACCAATCCCATCCTGGGTGAGACGGCGGCGGACCCGTCCATCGTCCAGTACAACGGTTATTACTACCACGCGTTCAGCGATGGCTCGCAGCGCATCTTCGTCAGGAAGTCGGCCACGCTGACAGGCATTGGGAGCGCGCCGGCGGTGCAGGTGTGGCTGGCCCCCGCGACGGGCGCCTACAGCCGGGAGACCTGGGCTCCGGAGCTCCAGCTCATCCAGGGCCGCTGGTACATCTATTTCGCGGCCTCGGATGGCAACAACGCCAACCACCGCATGTTCGCGCTCGAGTCCACCTCGTTGGATCCGCAGGGCGCCTATGTGTTCAAGGGCCAGCTCCGGCCGACGACGGACACATGGGCCATCGACGGCGCCGTCATCCAGAAGGATGACGGGAGCCTGTACTTCGTCTGGTCCGGCTGGCCGGGGAACGTGGACGGGCAGCAGAACCTCTACATCGCGGCGATGAGCAACCCCTGGACCCTCAGCGGGGAGCGCGTGCTGATCGCGATGCCCACGTTCGACTGGGAGGGGCGCGGGATGCCGCTCAACGAGGCGCCGCAGCCGCTGCGCCTGGGCAGCCGGTACGGCATCGTCTTCTCGGCGAGCGGGAGCTGGACGCAGGAGTACACGCTCGGGCTGTTGACGAACACCGACGGCAACCTGCTCAACCCCAAGTCCTGGGTGAAGACCGGCCCGGTGTTCCGCAAGAACGCGGACGTGTACGGCGTGGGGCACCCCACGTTCGTGAAGTCTCCGGACGGCACGGAGAGCTGGATCGCCTACCACGCCAAGCGCCTGAGCACCGATGGTTGGGCCGACCGCAGCGTGCGCGCCCAGGAGTTCTACATCGCGAGTGATGGCTCGCTGAACCTCGGTGTCGCGAGGTCCGTCTCCGTCGCGCAGCCCCGGCCCGGCGGGGAGAATGGCGCGCCCGCGTCGCCCAACCCCATCGACGGCCACGGCTGGGGCAGCTCGTTCGAGGGCGCGGCGCGGTCCGGCTCCTGGACGGTGAGCAGCGCCACGGCGGCCTCCGGTACGACGCTCGGCGCGGGCTGGGCGCAGCTCTTCCGGGGCAACGCGAACTTCGAGACCGTGGCCGTGTCGGCGGACGTGCAGTGGGTGGCCACGGGCACGACCTCGGCCAGTCCCAAGTTCGGCATCTACGGGACGTACGAGGACGGCAACAACTTCGTGGCCGCCTTCCTGGACAAGAAGTACGCGGTGTTCGCCTCCTACGCCGTGGTCGGCGGGGTGGTGAAGGGCTGGCAGAACACGGCGCTCCCCGCCGGCTTCAACTGGAGCGTGGCGCACAACCTCCGCGTCGAGCGGAGCTGGAGCGGGGACTACAAGTTCTTCCTCGACGGCGTGCTCCAGCAGACGCGGCAGCTCGGCAACGTGCTCGGGCAGATGGGGCTCGTCACCGAGGACACCCAGGCCCACTACTCCAACGTGAAGATGGATCCGACGCAGGGGTGGGGTGACCCCGCCGTGGACGGGTACCAGAACGGCAAGTATGAGATCCGCAGCGCCCGGGACGTGATGAGCTGGGGCACGGGCGCGGGCTGGAAGGGCCTGTGGCGCCAGGCGCCTCGCACCACCGCCGGCTACACGCTGGAGTCCGGCATCCGGCTGCTGTCCCAGGGCTCCACGGCCTATCCGAAGTACGGCCTCTACGGCTGCTACCAGGACGCCCGGAACCACATGACGGTGTGGTTGGATCCGAAGTACGGCGTCCTGACGACGCATGCCGTCTCGGGCGGCGTGGACCTGGGCTGGCAGAACGTGGCCCTGGGCACGTTCAGCTTCACGACCCACCACACGCTGAAGGTCGTCCGGAGCGGCTCGACCTTCACCACCTACGTCGACGGCGTCCAGAAGCAGGTCCGGTCCGTGGGGCTCACCACCTGCCAGACCGGACTCGTCGCCGAGGACACCCAGGTCGAGTACACCCACTACCGCGTCTTCTGAGCCGGCTTCGGGCTCCAGCGGAGGACCGCGTCCAGCACGGGGTGTGCCCTGCCTTTCAATGGATACCTGAATTGCGGAGAGTATGACGCACCTGCTGTCAGCTACCTCCCACGTGTCCGAAAGGGGGGGCCCGACGGCTTGCCGCAGTGCGGCATCAGACACAGCTTCGTGGCCTTCCACCGGGGGGTCCTCGATGCAGCCCTATCGCCGTTTCCATCCTCAATACCGTGAGCGGCTGGCGCTCGCGGATGGGACGTGGGCGGAGTTGCGGATGGTACGGCCCGAGGACGCCGCGCTGCTGAAGGACGGCTTCGAGCGGCTCTCTCCACGCTCGCGCTTCCAGCGTTTCCTGTCCGCCAAGCCGCGACTCTCCCAGGAGGAAGTGCGCTACCTCACGCACGTGGATGGGGAGCGGCACGTGGCCATCGGGGCGGTGACGTGGAGCCCCAGCGGGCGCGAGGTGGGGCTGGGCGTGGCCCGGTTCATCCGCCTGGCCCACGCCCCGGAGATCGCCGAGGTGGCCATCACCGTGGTGGACGACGCCCAGGGCAAGGGGCTCGGCCGCATCCTGATGGACAAGCTGGTGGAGGCCGCGCGCGAGCGGGGCGTGGAGGGCTTCGAGTTCCGGGTGCTGTCGGGCAACCTGCCGATGTACCGGCTCGTCCAGGCCCTCGCGCCCTGCGAGCCCGAGCAGGACGACGAGGCGCTCTGCTTCCGCCTGCCGCTGGCCGCGCCCTCGCGGGGGGGAACCGAGCTGCTGCGCTCGATGCTCGCGCTCGCCGCCCAGGGGGCCCTCACGCTCATCGGGCCCACGTGCCGGTGGCGGGGTCTGCCCCGCACGCCAGCCCCCGTGGGTTACCCGGAGGCGGCCCGCTCCCCTTGAGACGTGGGGCCGCCCGCCCGACGAGCAGGCATCGTGGGACCACCCCAGGCGCGTTACGCTGAGGGGGTCCCCTCATGCTCAAGCTCGCCCTCTTCCTGCTGGTCCTCGTGCTGCTGCGGCAGGTGATGATCGGCGCGCTGTTCCTGCTGGCCGAGGAGTGCAGCTTCCACCTGGGCTCCTATCGCGGCACGCTCCTGCTCACCCGCCTCATCTGGCTGCTGGGGCCCGATGCGGGGATGCGGCGGTCCTTGCGGCAGTTGACGGTGCATGCGCGGGAGGCGCTCGGAGAGACCGCGCGAGCCATCCAGGGGGCTCGGCGCCTCGCGGACGAGGCCCGGGCCGTGGGCTCCTGGGAGCTCGCCAACACGGCCATCAACACCTTCATCAACGCGGGCCTCTACCGGGAGGCCCTCGAGGTCGAGCAGCTCTGGCCGCGGGGGAAGGCCCAGGCGCTGGAGGAGGAGCTCGGTGAGTCCGAGGCCCTGGCGCAGCTCAACCTCTGCGAGGCGCTCTACAACCTGGGCGACTGGAAGGCCGCGGGCGAGCGCCTCCACCGCTTGGAGGAGGCGGCGGGCGAGGTGCCGATCCTGCGCAACGGCATCCTGCTGCAACGCGCGTGGATCCAGGCGAATACCGGGTGGGGCGCCAACGCGCTCGCATGCCTCGAGCAGGTGGAGCGCGAGGACCTGCCCCGCGTGTACTGGAGCGAGGTGACCTTCACGCACGCCGCGGCGCTGCTGGCCCTGCGGCGGTACGACGAGGCGGAGCAGCAGGCGCGAGCGGGGCTGGAGCTCGCGCGCCGGGCCGCGAGCACGAGGAACGGGCTGTTCCTGCTCGGTCGGATCTCCCTGGAGGCAGGACGGCTGGAGGCGGCCCTCCGTCACTTCGAGGTCGGGGCGGCTCATCCATACAAAGGACAGGGCGGCTCCGGGTTGCTGGCGTGGGGTGACTGCCTCGACAGGCTCGGCCAGAGCGAGCAGGCGCGGGAGGCCTGGCGGCTCGTGCTGGAGCGAGACCCACAGAGCGGCGCGGCGCGAAAGGCGATCTCGCGGCTGGGGGCCACGAGCGACCCAGGTGGCCTCGTCCTGGGCGGGTGAGTCACAGGCGCCCTCCCGGACTCCTGGACCGGCCCGGGGTGGACCGCACATCCGTGGCGTGGACCAGGCAGGCGGCCATGGCGTCGTTGGGATGAGAGGAGAGGGCAGGGCGACACATTCCCCCGGAAACTGATAAGTGCGAACTTAACGCTTCACGGAGGTAGCCCATGCACGCCTTCACTCACAACGCGCTCACGTTGTTGATCGTGCAATTCTTCGTGATCATTGGAGTTTCCCGGCTGATCGGTCGAGGCGCGCGGTGGTTGGGTCAGCCGCTGGTCATCGCCGAGGTGCTCGCGGGCATCCTCCTGGGCCCGTCGCTGCTGGGGTGGGTGGCGCCGGGAGCCATGGAGTGGCTGTTCCCGGCCAGCGCCATGCCGGTGCTGTAGATGCTGTGCCAGGTGGGGCTCATCCTCTTCATGTTCCTCATCGGGCTGGAGTTGGACCTGCGGATGCTCAAGGGCCGGGGACATGCCTCGGTGGTCATCAGCCACACGAGCATCATCGTCCCCTTCGGACTGGGCGCGGCGGCGGCGCTGTGGCTCTACCCGAGGCTGTCCGAGCCCTCGGTTCCCTTCTCCTCCTTCGTGCTCTTCATGGGCGTGGCGATGAGCATCACCGCCTTCCCGGTGCTGGCGCGCATCCTCACCGAGCGGCGGCTGCTCCAGTCCCGGGTGGGGGCCATGACCATCACCTGCGCGGCGGTGGACGACGTGACGGCGTGGTGCCTGCTGGCCTTCGTCGTCTCCATCGTCCGGGCCTCGGACCTGATGCATGCGGGGCTCACCACGCTCCTGGCGCTGCTCTACATCGCCTTCATGTTGGGCCTGGTGCGGCCCTTCCTGGCGCGGCTGGGCGCGCGTGTGGCGAACAAGGAGGGGCTCAACCAGAACGGCGTCGCCCTGACGTTGATGATGCTGCTGGCGTCCGCGTGGGCCACGGAGCTCATCGGCATCCACGCCCTCTTCGGCGCCTTCATGATGGGGGCGGTCATCCCCAAGGAGGGCGGGCTGGCGCAGGCGCTGGCCGAGAAGCTCGAGGACGTGGCCGTGGTGCTGCTGCTGCCCCTCTTCTTCGCCTTCAGCGGCCTGCGCACGCAGATTGGACTGCTGTCCACCGGCGATCACTGGGTGATGTGCGGCCTCATCATCCTCCTGGCCTTCGTGGGCAAGTTCGGCGGCAGCGCGGTGGCCGCGCGGCTCACCGGCATGCGCTGGCGCGAGGCGGGGGCGCTGGGTGTCCTGATGAACACCCGCGGGTTGATGGAGCTCATCGTGCTCAACATCGGCCTGGATCTGGGTGTCATCTCGCCCACCCTCTTCACCATGATGGTGGTGATGGCGTTGGTGACCACGTTCATGACGACGCCGCTGCTGCGGTGGATCTATCCCCCCGAGGAGATGGCCCGGGACCAGGTGTCGCTCGCCCCGGTGGTCGCGCCGGTGGAGGCCGCGCCCTTCACCGTCCTCATGTGCGTGTCCCACGCGCAGGCGGGAGCCGGCATGGTGACGTTGGGGCGCGCCCTGCTCGGTGCGCCCGCGCAGTCGTCCCAGCTCTACGCCCTGCACCTCATCGCGCCCACCGAGCGGGCCTCCTTCCACCTGCGCCGTGATCCAGAGAAGGCCAGCGGCAATACCCTGGCCCCGCTGGTGGGCCGTGCCAGCAACCTGGGGCTGGAGGTGCGCCCGCTGTCGTTCGTGTCGGCCGAGCCCGGGCTCGACATCTGCCGCACCGCCGAGGCCAAGCAAGCCAGCCTCATCCTGCTCGGCTGGCACAAGCCGCTCTTCGGCCGGACGATGCTGGGAGGCACGGTGAATGAGGTGATGCAGGAGGCGAGCACCGACGTGGCGGTGCTGGTGGACCGGGGGTTGGAGCAGGTCCGCCGGGTGCTGGTGCCCTTCATCGGCAGTCCGCATGACCGGGCGGCCCTGGGACTTGCCCGGCGGCTGCTCCAGCACGCCAACGCCGAGGTCACGGTGCTGCACGTCACCCAGCCCGAGGGCTCGCGGGCTCACATGGGGGCGCGCTCCCTGGTCGAGGAGCTCTTTCCGGAGGGCTCCGGCCAGGTGCACTTCAAGGTGGTGGCGCACGACTCGCCGGAGGAGGCCGCCTTGGCGGAGTGCCGGTGCGGGTATGACCTGGTGGTGGCGGGCGTGGGCGCGGAGTGGGGACTGGAGGTGGAGGACCGGCTCTTCAGATTGCAAGGCGAGCGCATCCTCCGTGACGCGCCCACTTCGCTCCTCATCGTGCGACACGCCGTCCCCGTGCCCGCCACGGAGGCCACCTCCGAGACGGAGGCGGCCCGTGCGCTGACGGTGGGCAACGCCGCGTCCTGAGACAGGAAACGAGACGACGACGCCATGCACCTGGGAGCGACCATCCGATTGCTGCGCGTGGACGCGGGGCTGAGCCTGCGCGACCTCGCCCGTCGCATCGGCGTGTCCAGCGCGTACCTCAGCCGCGTGGAGAATGGACTGGATGCGGCGCCCACGCCGGAGCGGCTCTCCGCCATCGCCCGCGAGCTGGACGTGCCCCCCACGCTGCTCATGGACGTGGCGAATCGGCTGAGCCCCTTCGTGGCCCACTACCTGGAGCAGGTGCCCGGTGCCAGCATGCTCTTCCTGGAGATGGCGCGCCGGGGCCTCTCCGGCCCGCAGCTCGCCCGGGTCCGCGAGTTCCTGGACGCGGAGTTTCCCGTGCGGGCCGTTTCTGGGAACGAGGCTCCGGTGCCCGCCCTCGCGCCGCTATTGGCGCCCGAGCGGATGGTGCTGCGCCTCACCTGCACGGCGCTCGAGGACGCGCTGGACGTGGCCGCGGGGCGGCTGGTGGGGGCCTGTCCCGGCGTGAGTGCCCCCCGGCTGGTGGCGGAGCTGAAGCGGCGCGAGGCGGAGGCCTCCAGCATGGTGGGCAACGGCGTGGCGGTGCCTCACTCCTTCGTCGAGCACGCCGCGCCGGTGGCCGCCGTGGTGACGTTGGCGAAACCCCTCCAGGTCGAGACGCCGGATCGCCTACCCCTGAGGATGCTGGTGGTGCTCGTGGGAGGAGAGCGCGGGCGTGCCCACCTGGTGCGATTGGCCCACGTGGCACGGCTGGCCAGTCATGGGCTGGCCGAGCGGCTCGCCGACGAGGAGCAGCCCCACCACTTGCTGGCCCGGCTCACGGAGCTGGAAGCGCTGCGGTGAGCACGGAAGGCGCGGGCAGCGGCTGGTAGCGGAACGAGAGGCGCGCCGGCGTGCCCGCGCTGTCGTAGTACGAGAGCATCCGCAGCTTGAAGAACTGGCCCGCGCTGCTCTGGACCACGTACAGCAGCTCGTCCCGGGGGACGAGCCGGTGCTTGACGAGGTCATAGCTGTACCAGCCGCCCTCGACTCCGCTGAACACCGGCTCCGAGGCGTCCTGCTGGTAGCCCTCGGCGGGGGCGGAGGTGAGCGCGTCCCAGCTCGCGTCCTTGAGCACGGCCACCCGCACCGTGCCGGTGGGGTTGCCGCCGCCGCCGTTCATCGTGACGGTGTAGCGCTGGAAGGCCAGGTCCCACGCATTGGTGTCGAAGGCCTCGTCGGCCTTCAGCTCCCGGCCCTCGTCGATGTCGAAGAAGACCAGGGAGGACTTGTTGGTCGCGTCGATGAGGGTGACGCTGCTCCCGTCCTCCTGGGGCGACACCTCGACGAGCGGCCCGGTGTTCACCTGTCCATCGAACGGGTAGTCCGTGCGCAGGTCCGGGGCACAGCCCGTCACCGCGAGCCCGAGCAGCAACACCGTTCGTCGCATCGTCCGCATCGTCAGTACTCCCACTGGACTCCGCCCAGCACGCCGCGAGGCGGCCGCGGGTTGAACTGCTGGTCGCCCACGTTGAGCAGGTTGTAGCCGGTGACGAAGACCTCGAATCCGCTCCGGAGCTTGTAGGTGACGGAGGCCTCGAGGTCGAAGTACGAGGGCGCCCACACCTCCTGCTCCTCGCCAAAGCCGAGCACGTTGGCCATGCCTCCATCCGAGCCGAGGAAGTACGGCCGGCCACTCACCCACGAGCCCCGGACGACGGCCTCGAGGTCCAGCGGGCGGTAGCGGGTGGTGAGCTGCGCGTTGACGCGGTGCCGGGCGCGGCCCTCCAGCGGGCGGTCGCGCGTGAGGTCCTTCGCGTCGAGGAGCATGTACCCGAGGTCGAGGTACGCCGAGCGCACGGGCAGCTTGAAGCGGCCGTTGAGCTCGACGCCCTGGGTGTACGCCCGGGCCACGTTCTCGTAGTTGAAGGTCACCGGGTTGTCCGGGTCCGGTGCGCCTCCGGCGGTGATGTTGATGAGGTTGTCGAGGCGGGTGTGGAAGCCGCTCGCGGAGAGCACCCATCCGTCGAGGGGCGGGCGCCAGTCCACGCCGACATTCACCGCCGCCGAGCGCTCGGCGGTGAGGTTGCGGTTGCCCGAGACGATGTAGCCGATGCCCTGGTTGGCGAAGCGGAGGTAGAGCTCCTGGAAGGAGGGCGGGCGGAACCCGAGGCCCACCGAGGTGCGCACCGTCAGGGCCGGGCTCGGGTCCAGCTTGAGGGCGAGCCGGGGCGAGGGTGCTCCGCCAAATTGCGAGTCCAGGTCGAAGCGGAAGCCCGGCGCCACCTTCAGCTTCGGCCCGGAGTCCTCCGATGAGAGCGCCACGTCCCACTCGTCCTGGACGAACGCGCCGCCCCGGAGGCGGCCCACTGGACTCTCCTCGAGCCGCATCGAGCTGAGGCGCTCCCCGAGCAGCTCCACGCCTCCGGTCAGCGCGTGGTGGCCCAGGCGGTGGTCCGCCTGGAAGACGCCCTCGTAGAGCCGGGTGATGTTCTGCGAGTAGTCGTCGAGTGCCCGCGAGCCGCGCTGGTCCTGGAGGAGCTGGTCCCGGAACAGACCGAAGTGTCCCCGGACGAGCAGGGACGTCTCGCTGGGGAGCTGCTTCCGGCCGCCGAGCGAGACATCGAACTGCTCCTGCCGCTGCCGGCGGTCGAGCACGGCGCCCGAGGGGTTGAGGTCGACGGCGTCCTCGTCGCGGCGGTTGTACTGGCTGCGCAGCCACAGGCGGGAGGTGGCATCGGGCGAGTAGGAGAGGGCCACGTCCCCATCGAGCCGGCGCAGGCCCGCGCCACTCGTCGCCGCGTCCGTGGGCTCCCAGTCGTAGGGGTTGCGGGTGCGGTAGCCGCCGCCCACGCGCACCTCGAAGGGGCCCTGCTTCGTGCCCGCGTGCGCGCGGACGTCGCCCTCCAGGAGCGTGCCGAAGGTGCCTCGGGCGCTCGCCTCCAGGGGGCGCTGCACGCGCCGGGTGATGAGGTTCACCACGCCGCCGATGGCATCCGCGCCGTAGAGCGCCGCGGCCGGACCCTTGACGATCTCCACGCGCTCCACGTCGCGCAGGCTGAAGCGCCCCAGGTCGAGCGTGGTGCCCACCCGGCCGCTCACGCGCTCACCATCGACGAGCACGAGCACGTACTCGGGATCCAACCCCTGCAGGCGCAGGCCCGTGCCGCGGAAGGTGTGGACGAGCTCGACACCCGGGTGCTGCTGGAGGAGCTGGCCGAGGTCCCTCGCGCCGATGGCTTGGATCTGCTTCCGGGTGATGATCTCGGTGGCCACCACCACGTCCTCGAGCGTGCGCTCGGTGCGCGAGGCGGTGATGACCGTCTGTTTGCGCCGCTCGGTCTCCTCGGGCTCGGGAGGCGGGATGTCGTTCGGCTGGCTCGCCAGGAGGGCGGCCACCAGGGGGAGAATCACGGTCCGACTCTCTGTCGGATGCTCCGGGCCGTCAATGGGCGGCCAGGCATGAAAAAGCCCCCGGACCGTCGAGGTCCGAGGGCTTCTGGGCAGGGCAGGGGAGACTACGCCGCCTTCGCCTGTCCCTTGCCGAAGGTGAGCCCCTTGGCGTCGGTGTCCACCACGATGTGGTCTCCGGGGGCGTACTCGCCACCCAGCACCTTCAGCGCGAGCGGATCCATCAGGTACTTCTGGATGGCCCGCTTCAGCGGCCGCGCTCCGTACGTCGGGTCGTAGCCGCGCTCGGCCAGCAACGCCTCCGCGTTCTCCGTCAGCTCCAGCGTCAGCCGCTTGTCCGTCAGCAGCTTCTGCAGTCTCGCCACCTGCAGCTCCACGATGTACTGGATGTCCTTCTTGCGCAGCGGCTCGAAGATGATGACCTCGTCCACGCGGTTGAGGAACTCCGGCCGGAAGTGCTGGCGGAGAATCCCCATCACGTCGTTGCGCGTGGCCTCGTCCAGCTCCTCCTTGCCCGCCATCCCCTCCTGCAGGGCCTGCGAGCCGATGTTGCTCGTGAGGATGAGCACCGTGTTCTTGAAGTCGATGGTCCTGCCCTGGCTGTCCGTCAGCCGGCCCTCGTCCAGAATCTGCAGCAGCATGTTGAAGACGTCCGGGTGGGCCTTCTCGATCTCATCGAAGAGGACCACCGTGTACGGCCGGCGCCGCACCGCCTCGGTGAGCTGGCCGCCCTCCTCGTAGCCCACGTAGCCCGGAGGCGCGCCCACGAGCCGGGCCACGGCGTGCTTCTCCATGTACTCGGACATGTCGATGCGCACCATCGCGGTGTCGTCGTCGAAGAGGAACTCCGCCAGCGCCTTGGCCGTCTCCGTCTTTCCCACGCCCGTGGGGCCCAGGAAGATGAACGAGCCGATGGGCCGGTTCGGGTCCTGCAACCCGGAGCGCGCCCGGCGCACCGCGTTGCTCACCGCCTCGATGGCGCTGCGCTGTCCAATCACGCGCTTGGCCAGCCGATCCTCCATGTGGACCAGCTTCTGGACCTCGCCCTCCATGAGCCGGGAGACGGGGATGCCCGTCCACTTGCCCACCACCTGCGCGATGTCCTCCGAGTCCACCTCCTCCTTGAGGAACTTGTGGTTCTTCTGCAGCTCGGCCAGCTTCGCGTTCTGCTGGGCGATCTCCTTCTCCAGGTTGGGGATGACGCCGTACTTCACCTCCGCGGCCTTGTTGAAGTCGCCCTGCCGCTCGGCCGACGCCTGGTCGTTCTTGGCCTTCTCGAGCTTCTCCTTCTGCTCGCGGATGCCGGCAATCGCCCTCTTCTCCTGGTCCCAGTGCGCCTTGAGCGCGTTGAAGCGCTCGTTGAGGTTGGCCAGCTCCTTCTCGATCTGCCCCAGGCGCTCCACCGAGTGCGGATCCGTCTCCTTGCGCAGGCCCTCGCGCTCGATCTCCAGCTGGGTGCTCTTGCGCCGGAGGTCGTCGAGCTCCGTGGGCATCGAGTCGATCTCGATGCGCAGGCGGCTGCACGCCTCGTCGACGAGGTCGATCGCCTTGTCCGGCAGGAAGCGGTCGGAGATGTAGCGGTTGGACAGGTTGGCGGCCGCCACCAGCGCCGAGTCCTGGATGCGCACGCCGTGGTGCACCTCGTAGCGCTCCTTGAGGCCGCGCAGGATGCTGATGGTGTCGTGCACGGTGGGCTCGCCCACCATCACCGGCTGGAAGCGCCGCTCCAGGGCCGCGTCCTTCTCGATGTGCTTGCGGTACTCGTCCAGCGTGGTGGCGCCGATGCAGTGCAGCTCCCCGCGCGCCAGCGCCGGCTTGAGCATGTTGCCCGCGTCCATCGAGCCCTCGGCCTTGCCCGCGCCCACCAGCGTATGCATCTCATCGATGAAGAGGACGATCTCCCCCGCCGCGTCGGCCACCTCCTTGAGCACGGCCTTGAGGCGCTCCTCGAACTCGCCGCGGTACTTGGCGCCCGCCACCATCGCGCCCAGGTCCAGCGTCACGAGGCGCTTGTTCTTCAGCCCCTCGGGCACGTCCCCGTCCACGATGCGCCGCGCCAGGCCCTCGACGATGGCCGTCTTGCCCACGCCCGGCTCTCCGATGAGCACCGGGTTGTTCTTCGTGCGCCGGCTGAGCACCTGGATGCAGCGGCGGATCTCCTCGTCGCGGCCGATGACGGGATCCAACTTGCCGGCCCGCGCCGCCTCCGTCAGGTCGCGCCCGTACTTCTCCAGCGCCTGGTAGGTGGACTCGGCGTCCTGGCTCGTCACCCGGCCCGAGCCGCGCACTTCCTTCAGGCTGTTGAGCACGCGCTCGCGCGTCACGCCCGAGGACTTCATCACCTCGCCCACGGCGCCCTTGTCCTGGGTGAGGGCCAGCAGCAGGTGCTCGCTGGAGACGAAGTCGTCCTTGAGGGACTTGGCCTCGTCCTCGGCCTTGTCGAAGGTCTTCAGCAGCCGCTGGCGGGGCATGGCGGTCTCGCCGCCCTGCACCCGGGGCAGCTTCTGGAGCGCCTCTCCCAGCCGGGAGGCGAAGAGCTTCACATCCACGCCAATCTTGCGGAGCAGGGGCTCGACGATGCCGTCCTTCTGTCCGAGCAGCGCCGTCGCGAGGTGCTCGGGCTCGTAGTCGGGGTTGTCGGCACGCCGGGCCAGCGACTGCCCCTCTTGGATGGCCTCTTGGGCCTTTACGGTGAACTTGTCGAGTCGCATGACCCCAACGTAAGGGTCGGACACCTCTTGGCAAGAACGCGGAGGCCCAGTCGTCTTTCACTTCTGGCGTGAGCCTGGATGCTTGCAACCCATACAGACTTCCTGGCTCTCCGGGAGTTGCCTTTCTACATCCCTCCCAGGTATATGCGCCCCCACATTGGGGGGCATCCACTGGAAGCGCACGGCGGCTATCTCATCCGAATCGAATCCCTCGGGGACCTGCACCTCATGGAGCTGGCCCGGCGGGCGCTCGTCCAGGACGGCGCCCCGGCGGACTCCCTGTTGACGGTGTCCGTCTACGGGCGGCGCAAGGTCCTTCGGCTGGCCCTGGACGGGCCACACACCGCGGGGCGTCGGGGCTCGCACTGGTACAGCGAGCACCACGCCCTCGCCCGGCTGCTGTCCCAGGAGATGGGCATCACCGTCCACTCCTACGTCTACGACCCCCAGGAGTACGAGGAGGTCCTCGCCTTCGGTGGCGGCCAGCATGTAGGCGGAGAGCGGCTGCTGTATGACGAGGTGGAACTGCCCGAGTGCCTGGAGGAGGGGGAGTTCGACGACGCGGCCTTCGAGCAGATGCAGACCCGCTGGCCGCTGGGGCACCTGGCCTGGGTGTACGGGGTGGAGCGGGAACTGCTGCTGAGGCTGCACCGCATGCCGGGCACGCGGCTGACGCTCAACGGGACGGAGACGGAGCCCCGGTTGGAGCACCTGCTCCGGGGTGTCGCGGCTTGAAGGTACCGGAGGCGGAGGGCCCGTGGGGCCCTCAGTCCTCCTCCTCGGCGAGGTCCTCGCCGTCGTAGGCGATGATGGCGTCGCGGACGTGCTCGCTGCGGAAGTACTGGCCGAGCAGGGCGAAGGTGCCGGCGATGAGCGCCGTGAGCCCCATGGCGAAGGCCGCGGCGAGCCCGGGCAGGCCGGCCTGGAGCTGGGCGATCGCCTCGGGTTTCTGGAACTCGGGCAGGGTGGCGAGGATGTGGATCGCGGCCGCGCCCACGCGTCGGGCGATGACGGCCGACTGAGCGCCGTCGATGGTGCGCAGCACGGCGGCGATGAGGGCGGAGCCCGCGAGCAGCCGGCGCACCCGCTCCAGCGGCACTCCTCCAGGGCGGAGGAGCCGGCCGGCGGTCACGAACATGAAGGCGCACGCCAGGGAGAGCCCCGCCAGCACCAGGGAGCGCGACTCGTGCAGGGGCTCGCGCGCGGCGAGCTGGGCCTCGGAGAGGCGCGCGAGCACGATCAGAT
This sequence comes from Archangium sp., assembly GCF_036388035.1. GTDB lineage: Bacteria > Myxococcota > Myxococcia > Myxococcales > Myxococcaceae > Archangium. The sequence continues at coordinate 8,025 of NZ_DASVSO010000148.1, read as the reverse complement.
CCTTGTCCTTGGAGAAGCGCGCGAGGTTGCTGGCCTCGTCCCTCAGCTCCGAGAGGTGGCTGAGCTCCAGCGTCTCCTTGAGGGCGGAGAAGCCCGAGAGGCCGGAGAGGATGAGGCACACCAGGGCCGCGAGGCGGAGGCCTCGCGGCAGGGGCTGAGGGGGGGAGGCGGGACCCGTCACCGCTTGTCCGCCTTCACGTAGCGCAGGCGCAGATCGGCCAGGAGGTTCTCGAAGAGCTGCTGCTCCTCGGCGGTGAGGTTGCCGCGCGTCTTGTCGTGCAGCATCCCCAGCAGGTCCAGGCTCTGGCGGGCGAGCACGAGATCGCGCTCGGCCTTGCCTGTCTCCGGGTTGGGCGCCTCCCCCAGGTGGATGAGGGCGGAGGAGGCCAGGCCGATGAGGAAGGTGCTGAAGGTGATGGCGGCCTCGGGGGCCTTGGACGGCGCCTCGCCCCGCATCACGAACGTCTCTCCGCGCTTCTCCTCGGTCATGGCGTTACTCGGGGGACCCGGCGTCCTCGTCGTCGTCACCCTCGTCCTCGAGATCCTCGTCGTCCTCGAAGTCGTCCTCCTCCTCGAGCTCGTCGTGCATCACCGTCTCCACGGGCACGGACTTCTCGGCCACGTCGGGGAGGGTCTCGATGTGGCGCTGGTAGGACTTCTCGTCCAGCACGCCGCTGCGCAGGTAGCGGTCAGCCGTGCGCTTGTCGAGGTGCTTGGGGTCGCTCGGATTGGCCATGTTCAACTCCTCGGAATCTCTTGGAAAAGGGCGCGCCACCTTATAGCAGGGCTACCCTCTGTCAACGCCGCTCAACCCCCACCCGCCCGGAGCCGATGAACGCCCCCGCTCGCCCATCCCTTCCCCGAGGCCTCTATGTCCTCTGTGATGACACCGTCCGCCCGGAGCTGCCGCTGGCGGAGAAGGCGGCGCGCCTGCTCGCCGGGGGAGCGCGGGTGGTGCAGCTGCGGATGAAGCGCACGCCCCTCCGGGAAGCACTGGGAGCGGCGCGCGAGGTGGTGGCCGCCTGCCGTCGAGCGGGCGCGGTGTGCCTGCTGAACGACCGGGTGGACCTGGCCCTGCTGGTCGGGGCGGATGGGGTACACGTCGGGGACGAGGATCTGCCGCCCGAGGCGGCCCGGGAGCTGCTGGGCCCGGGGCGCCTGGTGGGGGTGACGGTGCGAGGCTTGGCGGACGCGCACGCGGCGCGGGCGGCCGGGGCGGACTACGTGGGCCTGGGGCCCGTCTTCGGCACGACGACGAAGCAGGTGGCCGCGCCGGTGCTGGGGCTGGGGGGCTTCAGCGCGGTGGTGCGCGAGAGTCCCCTGCCGGTGGTGGGCATTGGCGGGGTGAAGCTGGAGAACATCGCGGACCTGGCGGCTACGGGGGCGTACGGGGGAGCGGTGGCCTCCGATGCCCTGCTCGCCGAGGACATTGCCGAGCAGGTGCGTCGCCTGGCCGCTGCTTTTGACAGGGGCGTGCGCGGGGCTAGCCTCGCGGGCCAAGACGCATGATGAAGACCCATGGCCATGGCCAGGCCCCGCGCCGGCCCAATATCGGCATCACCCCGGACTTCGCCGCCACGCGACCGGACTCGCCGTTTCCCTACTACGAGCTGAAGGTGCCCTACGCGGACGCGGTGCTGCGCGCGGGGGGCCTGCCCTTCGTGTTGCCGTACTCGGACGACCTGGGCTGCGTGGACGCGTACCTGGACCGCATCTCCGGGCTGCTCGTCACGGGCGGAGCCTTCGACATTCCCCCCGAGGCCTATGGCGAGACGGCTCGCGAGGGCATGGGGCCGCTGAAGGTGTCGCGCACGACCTTCGAGACGGCGCTGATGCGGGGAGCCCTCAAGCGCAACATCCCGGTGCTGGGCATCTGCGGGGGCATGCAGCTGCTCAACGTGGTGCTGGGCGGCACGCTGCACCAGGACATCGGCCGCGAGGTGCCCAACGCGCACGAGCACGAGCAGAAGCACGATCGGACCCAGCCGCAGCACCCGGTGGACGTGAAGGACGGGACGCTGCTGGCGGATGCCGTGGGCAAGGGCCAGCTCATGGTGAACTCGACGCACCACCAGGCCGCCCAACGCATTGGCGAGCAGGTGGTGGTGAGCGCGGTGTCGCCGGACGGAGTGGTGGAGGCCATCGAGTCCACCCAGTACGCCTTCGCGCTGGGGGTGCAGTGGCACCCGGAGCTGATGCTCAACACGGTGCCAGCGCACATGGGGGTGTACCGCTCGTTCATCCAGAAGGCGCGAGAGCACCGGCGGTGAGCGAGGCGCCGCGCGTGCTGCTGTGCGCGGGCCACGAGCCCACGGGCCGAGCGGGGTTGCTGGCGGACGTGGCCGCGGTGCGGGCCTTGGGGGGCGCGCCGGTGGCGGTGCCTTCCGCGCAGACGGCGCAGGGCCGGGGGACGTTCCTCTACCAGCCCACGCCGGCGCGCGTCCTGCGGGCGCAGGTGACGGCGGCGCTCGAGCTGGGGCCGCTGCACGCGGTGAAGCTGGGGCAGGTGCCGGGGCCGGCGCTGCTGGCCGCGCTGCGCGAGGCGCTCGAGGGCGTGGACGCGTGGTGGGTGGTGGACCCGGTGGTGCGGACGTCGCGAGGCGAGGCGCTCTCGAAGCTGACGCGGCGGCACTACCTGGCGCTGGCGGGGCCGAAGGTAGCGCTCACGCCGAACCTGGACGAGGCGGCGTGGCTGCTCGGCGGGGGCGAGGTGCGCACGGTGGAGCAGGCGCGCGAGGCGGGCAGGGCGCTCGTGGCGCACGGCTTCGGCGCGGTGCTGGTGAAGGGCGGGCACCGGGAGACGGGGGCGGTGGACGTGCTGTGCCTGCCGGAGCGGGACGTGGTGTTGGAAGGGGAGCGGCTGGAGCGCTCACCCGAGCGTCGGGGCTCGGGGTGCAGGCTGGCCTCGGCCTTCGCGGTGGAGCTGGGGCGGGGCAGGGCGCCTGGAGCCGCCGCGCGCCGCGCGAAGGCCCTCGTGGCGCGCTACCTGCGCACCGGCCGGGACTGAGCCTCGGGAGGGGCTGCTGGACGCTACGGCACGTCCACCGAGCGCCCCCCGAAGGGTGGATTGGCCATGATCGCCTGGGCCAGACGATCGGCGAAGGCCTGGCCCTCCTGGGCGTAGGCGGCCGTCTCCTGTGCATCGAGGCGCACCCGCACCGCCGACATCACGATGCCGCCGACGACCACCTCGATGACCAGCGCCCCGCTCGCGTCGCGCACCAGCTTGTACAGGAGCGGGCTCTGGATGAGCACCTGCTCCTCGCTCACGGCACTTCTTCGATCTGGGCCGCCGCGACGGGGGCGTTGATCACCATCACCTCCGGGACTCCTCCGGACGTGTACCCGCCGAACTTGAAACAATCCTTGTCCTCGGGGCTGGTGCACTTCCACACGCCCGGATCGCTCTCGACCGGCAGGCGCACGCAGACGCCGGTGGCGTCGAGGTCGAGCGTCATCATCCGCAGCGTTCCCTCGAAGTTCTTGGCCGGCAGGCCCAGCGCCGTCCCGAGCTCCGCCGGATCATGCTTGCCGTCCTTCATCGACGCGTGGACGGCCTTCTGGATGACGGCCGTGGGCGCCGCGAACAGGTAGCAGCCGGTGTCGTTACAGCGGCCGAAGTTCTTCGCGTTCGTCGCGACGACGAACGACTGGTAGGCGCTGTCCTTCATCAGCCACGACACCTTTCGATCCGGGAAGTTCGTGGCGAGGTGTTTCTCGATATTGAACGGGCTGGCGCGCTGATCCGCCTCCGCGGAGAGCTGGGCCTGCGTGGCGTCGCACCGCTCGGTGACTGGAGTCGGACGGACCTCCGTGTGGGTGCGGACGCAACCGGACGTGAGCAGCGCACAGAGCAGCGCAACACCGAAAATACCCCTCATGGAGACCTCACAGTGGAAGCGGGAGTGCAGCCGGGGTCAGCATGCCTGAGCCGATTCCCTCCTGTGGGAGAATCCCCGCTCGGAGGTCGAGGACCCCGTGGCCGATGGCTGTCCCGCTCCGCACCGTGCACTGTCAGACCGACATGGGAGACAGGAGGTGTTGAGAATTGGAGAGGTGACATGGCCAGCCAGAACAAGCAACGCCTGCGCGAGCTGCTCCAGATTTCCCCCGGGGCCCCGGTGCCCGAGGACACCAGCCCCGAGTACTGGGACGAGACCTTCGTGCGCCTCGGACGCGGTCATGGCTTCGACCCCGAGGCGGGCGCGTACCCCGTGGACCACGGGGAGCTGGTCTGGGCACTCCTTCCCCTGGTGTCGCCCCTGCTCGACGGAGCGAGGTTCACCCAGGTGCTGCCGGAGGAGGTGGACGTGGAGGGCGAGTCGCACACGCCCGGCCTGCTGGACGCCAGCGACGCGGGCGGTGGAACGGACAGCCGGTACACGTTGCGCCTGACGCACGGAGGGCGACGGTATGGCGTCACCTTCCACGACCTGTCGAACTACTACAACGTCAACGCGGTGCTGGCCCTGTTGAACGCGGCGCTCGACGCGTGCGGCTCACCCCTGCGGTATTTCGGCTTCGGGGACGTGGTCATCGTGGGCCCGCTGCGGGGCGTGCAGCAGGCCATGCGCGAGGGCTTCATCCCCGGCTTCGAGACCGAGGGCGTCTTCGACGACTGGGAGCTGGAGGTGATCGACGCCTGGAGCGAGACGGGGGACACGCCCGCGTCCCTGGTGCGCCAGCTCGAGAAGGGGCGCAGGCGCGTCCGGGTGGCCCTCGTGGTCTGAGGCGCGCTACTCGCCCCGGGCCCGGCTCTCGAAGCGCGTGTACTCGGCGAGGAAGATGAGATCGATCTCTCCGATGGGGCCGTTACGCTGCTTGGCGATGATGAGCTGCACGGGGATCGCCGAGCTCGTGCGGGGCTCGCCACCGCCCTCGCCATCCCCCTGGTCCTCGCGGTGGATGAACATCACCACGTCGGCGTCCTGCTCGATGGAGCCCGACTCGCGCAGGTCCGAGAGCATGGGCTTGCCGCCCTTGCGCTCCTCCACCTTACGGCTGAGCTGGGAGAGCGCGATGATCGGCACCTCCAGCTCCTTGGCGAGCTGCTTGAGGGCACGGGAGATCTCCGCGACCTCGAGCTGGCGGCTCTCCACCTTGCCCTTCTGATGCATGAGCTGGAGGTAGTCGATGATGATCAGCGACAGCCGTGGATCCTTCTGCTTGAGCCGCCGTGCCTTGGCGCGCAGGTCGAACGGGGACAGGCCACCCGAGTCGTCGATGTAGATGGGGGCGTTGTAGAGCTTGCCCGCCATCTCCTGGAACTTCTCCTCGTCGTGCGGGGTGAGGCGGCCACCGCGCAGCTTCTTCATGTCCACGCGCGCGCTCGAGGCCAGCAGACGCATGAGGAGCTGGTCGGCGGGCATTTCCAGGCTGAAGATGGCCGCCGCCTTGGGCTCGTCCGCCAGGCCCACGTGCGTGGCGATGTTCATCGCGAAGGACGTCTTTCCCACGCCGGGACGCGCCGCGAGGATGATGAGCTCGCCCGGGTGCAGGCCCGTGAGCTGGTTGTCCAGGTCGACGTAGCCCGAGGACAGGCCGGTGATGCCCGTGGACGCCGCCTTCATCTTGTCGAGAAGGTCCAGCGTGTGCTCCATCAGGTCGCTGACGGGCCGCAGGTCTCCCTCGCGCTTCTTCTCCGCGAGGAGGAAGACCTTGCGCTCGGCCTCGTCCAGCAGCGCCTCCAGCTCGCCCGTCTCCTGGCTGGCGAGGTCCTGGATCTCCCGGCCCACGCCCGCCAGGCGCCGGCGCAGGGCCTGGTCCTTGACGATGTGCGCGTACTGGGTGGCGTTGCCCGGCACGGGCACCACCTGGTCCAGGCTCATCAGGTAGGCCGGGCCGCCCACCGCCGCCAGCTGGCCGAGCACCTTGAGCTCCTCGGCCAGCGTCAGGTGATCCACCTGCCGCGACGAGCCGTCGAGCTTGAGCATCGCCGCGAAGATTTGCGAGTGCGCGGGGCTGGCGAAGTCGTCCGGGTGCACCACCTCCGCGAGGTTGGTGATGAGGGAGTTGTCCGCGAGCACGGCGCCGAGCACCGCGCGCTCGGCGGCCAGATCCTCGTGAGACCGCCGCCCGCCTGTCCGAATGTCGAGGATGTTGTCCATGGCTGCTCGCCCGGCCAGTCTACAGGCTCCGCTACGAGTCTGTAGCGACTGCGTAGCAGGTGCGCCTGACACGCGGTGTGCGGGCCCGACTGGCTCCCTCCCGCAAAAGGGAGGGCCGCCCGGGTAGGACACCCGGACGGCCCCTGTCTCCTCGAGTCAGAAGACGGTGACGGTGGCCTTCTCAGGCCTCCGCCGCGACCTCGACCTTGATCTTCGCCACCACGTCGCGGTGCAGCCGCAGCTCCACCTCGTACTGACCCGTGGCCTTGATGGGCTCGGGCAGGTGGATGTGGCGGCGGTCCACCGACTGGCCCTGGGCGGCGAGCGCCTCGGCGATGTCCAGTGCGGTAACCGAGCCGTACAGCTTGTCCTGCTCACCCACCTTGCGGCGGATGACGGCCTTCACGGCGCCGATCTTCTTGGCCTGCTCCTCGGCAACGCCCTTCAGCTTGGCGTTGCGCGCGGAGATGACCGAGCGCTCGTGCTCGAGCTGACGCACGTTCTGCTCGGTGGCCAGGACCGCCAGCTTGCGCGGCAGCAGGTAGTTGCGGCCGAAGCCGTCCTTCACCGTCACGAGCTCCCCGGACTTACCCAGGTTCGCGACGTCCTCACGAAGAATGACCTTCATGTGATGTCTCCGTTGGTACGGGACGGCTTTCAGCCGACCATCGCGTTGTAGGGAAGCATGGCGAGACCGCGCGCGCGCTTGATGGCCGTGGCCACCTCACGCTGGTGCTTGGCGCAGTTGCCGGAGATGCGGCGGGGGATGATCTTGCCGCGCTCGGTGACGAAGTACTTCAGGGTCGCCTGATCCTTGAAGTCCACCTTCGCGTTCTTCTCCGCGCAGAAGCGGCAGACCTTCTTGCGGCCGAAGCCACGTCCGCCACGCTTCTCGTCATCACCGCCGGCGCCACCGCGACCACCACCGTCGCGATCGCCCCGATCCCTGTCCCTGTCCCGGTCACCACCGCCGCGGGGACCGCTCCTGTCATTCGTGCCGATCATGAGTGTTCTCTTATCTCTGGAATGGGTCCGTGGAGGACGACCAAGGGGCCTTTAGGCCTCCTCGGCAGTCTCCTCATCCGCCTCGCCAGCCTCGTCGGGAACGGCCACCTCGGCGCGCTCCACCGGGGCCGCACCAGGACGCGTCTCCTCGACGTCGCCGGCCAGCTTGAGGTCCTCGAGCACCGGACGGCTCTCGGGATCCACCTCGTCCGCCAGCTTCACGGACAGGTAGCGCGTGACCTCGTCATAGTTGCGGAGGTTGCGCTCGATCTCGGCCACCAGCCGGGTGTCGCCCAGGAAGTTGGCGTGCACGTAGATGGCGCGGGGCTGCTTGGCGATGGTGTAGGCCGTCTTCTTCTTGCCCCACACCGTGAAGCGGATGACCTTGCCACCCTCACGAGCGACGATGCCGCGGACGCGCTCCTTGAGCTTGTCCACGTTGTCGTCGGTGAGTTCCGGCTTGACCAGGAAGATGGTCTCGTACTCACGAAGCCGCTTGGCGGCCTGCGTATCAGCCATGTTTCTCTCCCCTTGGGGTTGAGGGCCCCCCGGTTGTCCGAGGAGCGGGGAAACGGTCAGCCGGTCCAAGGGGGACCTGCCGCCGGGAACGGGAAAACCGCGCGCCCGTCTCCCTCGCGCTTCGCCCCGGATGCCTGCACCCGGGAGGATGGAAAAGAACAACACCGTCGCCCGGCCGAGGCTTCCGGCCAGCGGGGAACGGGCCTTCTACGGGGGGCGTGCCCCCGAGTCAAGGCGCCCGCTTGTTGAACCGGTTCATCGCCGTGGCCAGTCCGTCGCGCACCCACGTCTCCGCCGCGTCCGCCGCCACGGGGATCAGCTCGTCGAGCTGACGGCGCTCCGCGTCATCGAAGTTGGACAGCACGTAGCCGGCCACCCGGTCCTTGGCGTTGGG
>NZ_DASVSO010000147.1:0-3160 GCF_036388035.1 Archangium sp. | reverse complement strand
AGACGCCCGGCAGCTTCCGGGAGCCCGTGGCGCAGTTCCAGAAGGGCACCGCGCAGGCCAGCACCGCGCTGGGCAGCTACTACGCGGAGATGAACCGCTTCGAGCGCAACCTCTACCTCGACGAGCGCCTGTACGACACGGGGCTGGAGGTGCTCGCCAGCGACGCGAGTGGCCAGGCCACGCCGCTGCTGGGCAAGGTCTTCACGCCGGAGTCCATCCAGGCGCGCATGGACGCCATCGCCCTGCTGGGCGTCTACGCCGAGCGGCTCGTCACCCTGGCCGGCTCGGAGGACGCGGGCAAGCTGACCGAGGGCGCGCAGCCCCTGGGCCAGCAGCTCGGCGGTCTGGGGCAGCAACTCCAGACGCTGGCGGGCAAGGGGGACAGCTCGGCCAGCAAGTACGTGGAGCCGGTGACGACGCTGGTGGGCGTGGTGGGCTCGCTCTACCTGGAGAACAAGCAGGCCCAGGCGCTCCAGAAGGGCATCGAGCAGGGAGAGCCCCAGGTGAAGGCCATCATCGATCTGCTGGAGGCGGACCTGGTGGGCGTGCTCGGGCCGCAGCGGCTCACGGGCGCCAGGCAGGCGCTGGCCTCGCGGGTGGGCTTCTACAACGCCCAGAAGAACAAGCTCTCGCTGGCCGAGCGCCGCGAGGTGCTCGAGGACATCCGCCGGGCCTCCGAGGACTACGAGGCCCTGGTGGTGGCCAACCCGGTGGACATGGCCCGCGCCCTGCGCGACGCGCACGAGGCGCTGCTGCGCTTCGCCCGCGCCGAGCGCCAGCTGGAGTCCTTCCAGGAGCTGTCCGCCGCCATGCAGGCCTTCCAGGGCCGCGTCCAGACAGCCGCCGCCGCCGTGCAGCGCATCCGTGAGCCCCAGGGGGAGTGAGCCATGCTCTTCGACACCCAGACGTTGACCCGCATCATCGAGCGCAGCTTCGACCTGTCGATGAGTGGCGCCCTGTCGCCGGAGACTCGCGCCGAGTACCTCGCCCACGGCAAGCGATTGCGCGAGCTGATGATGCGACTGCTCGGCGCGCGCTTCGACGCGGAGTCGGCCGTGTTCAAGCAGGCCACCGCCGCCATGCATGACACCAACCACGCCCTCGCCCAGGCCGCCGACGACCTGAACAAGGTGACGCAGGTGGTGGGCCGGCTGGGCGAGCTCGCCGGCTACCTGGACAAGGCGCTCCAGCTGGCGGGCAAGGTCATCACGTAGCCCCTCACGCGCGTCCCTGGAAGATCCGCTCCGGGCGCGAGGCCGCGCTCCCGGGCCTCAGCGGGTGGAGGTCCGGGGACGCGAGCAGCTCGACGAAGAAGGTCGTGCCCTGGCCAGGGCCCGCGCTCTCCAACCAGATGCGGCCGCCGTGCGCCTCCACGATCTGCCGGCTGATGAAGAGTCCCAGGCCGAGCCCGGAGATGTCGTTGGCGGAGACGGCCCGCTCGAAGCGGTTGAAGACACGCTCCTGGTGCTCCTTCGCGATGCCCAGCCCCTCATCTCTCACGCTCAGCAGGACGTGCCCCTCGTGTGTCCGCAGCTTCACGGTCACCGGCTTGCCGTCGCCGTAGCGCATGGCGTTGGTGAGCAGGTTCGTCACCACCTGCTCGATGCGGAAGCGGTCCCACCGGACCTCGAGCCGCTCCGGCGCGTCCAGCGTGGCGGGGGTGCCGGCCTCGGCGAGATGGGGGCCCAGGCGCTCCAGCACCTCGTGGAGCAACTCGACGGCGTCCAGCGGGCCCGGCTCGATGACGAGGCGGCCCGTCCGGATGCGCGCGATGTCGAGCATGTCGTTGATCAGCCGCCCGAGTCGCGCGAGCTGCTGATTCGACTGCTCCACGAGCTTGACCACCTGCTCGGGCGAATAGGCGTGCGGGTCGCCGCGCCCGATGCGGCGCTGGGTCATCTGGAACTGCAGCTTCAGCGACGTGAGCGGTGTCCGCAGCTCATGACTGGCGATGGAGAGGAACTCGTCGCGCGCCCGCAGGGCCTCCTTGAGCTGGGCTTCGGCCTCGAGCTGCGCGGTGATGTCCGTGTTGGTGCCGAACCAGCGGCGCACCCGGCCTGTTTCATCCCGAATGGGTCGGGCGCGGGAGAGGAACCAGCGGTACTCACCCGTCTTGCCGCGCAGCGGGAAGGTGTCTTCCCACACCTTGCCCTCGGCGACGTGCTGCGTGAACCGCTCGACGACTCGCTGGACGTGGTCCTCGTGGTGGACCTTCTGCCAGCCCCAGCCGAGCATCTCCTCGAGCGTCGTGCCCGTGTAGTCGAACCAGCGCTGGTTGTACCAGAAGATGCTCCCCGTCTCGTCCGCCATCCAGGCGAGCTGCGAGATGTTGTCGGCGAGCGCCTCGAAGCGCTCCTTGCTCTCGCGCAGGGCGGCCTCGGCCCGGTGGCGCTCGGTCAGATCCAACATCGAGCCAATCATGCGGACCGCCCTGCCAGAGGCGTCCCGGCTGATGTAGCCGCGATCCAGCATGGCGGCATAGGAGCCGTCGCTCCTGCGAAAGCGGTACTCGTCGGTCCAGCTCTCCTGGCCTTCGTCGATCGCCGCGTGGACCTCGGTGACCACCCTGTCCCGGTCCTCCGGATGGATCCGGCTGTACCACCCGTCGATGGTGGGGCCGAGCTCCTCGCGCGTGCAGCCGAAATGCGTCTGGACCGCGTCATTCCAGTCGAGCCGGTCCGTTGCGAGCTCCCAGTCCCAGATGACGTCGTTGGTGGCGTGGCTGACGAGGCGGTAGCGCTCCTCGCTGCGGCGGACGGCCGCCTCGGCCTCGACGCGGGCCGTGATGTCCATCTGCGCGACCACGCCCCCGAGGATTCTTCCCGTCGCATCCCGCACCGGCGCGGCGGAGTTCAGCATGGTGCGGCGTGTCCCCGGCGCGTCGAACGGTTCGATCTCCACGAGGTCTCCCGGGATGATCTCCCCGCGCAGCGCGCGGGCCATGGCCCACTCCTGGGGCTCCAGGCGGCGGCCGTGTCGCTCCGAGCCGTCGGCCCACCAGCCCTTCCACTCCCGGTACTCGTCCACGCCGCTGGACAGCGGCGCGGCCCCCCACAGGCGCGCATTGGCGGGGTTCATTCGGACGAGCCGGCCGTTCGCATCCGCCACGATGATGCCCGCGGGCGCCGCTTCGAGGACGGCATCGAACAGGTGGCTCTCG